>CAYZKY010000299.1:0-2503 GCA_964478815.1 uncultured Verrucomicrobiota bacterium | reverse complement strand
TCCCTCCCCTAACCATCCCTCCCCTAACCATCCCACCCAAAAAACAGGGGGGGTGCCCCTCTGGAGTGCGGGAGCTCGCTCCCGCTTTCCCAACCCCAACCAGCCAACCCGGCCATCCCGCCCAACCCCAACCCTGACCCCCTGAAAAAATAGGGGAGGGGTGGCCGATCACTCGCCGAGGCCAGACCGAAACTCCCCCGGTCCAAAGCGCGCACGAATCGCGGGCGCGTGGGAGAACCGATCGGCACGCGCGTCCGGCCCCACGGTTTTCGCCGTGGCGCGGCGGAGGACCACAAGAGAAGTCGGCATGGTGTATGCTAAATGACGGTCACCAGCGGCTTATGAAAACGCTTATTGGTTTTTGGGGTGCGTTCTTTTTCACTCTGTTTCTCCATGGCGCGGAGGCCGCGCCGCCGCTGGAACTCCATCTCCGGCTGGGGCCGCAAGGCTTGGCCCTAGAAGTGCCGCTCGGTTCCGCGCCTCTTGCGGGACCGGCGGAATTGCGCCTCGAAGAAAGTTTCGATCTGCGCCATTGGCATCTCCGGGAGCGCGCGATTCTGCCCAAAGGCCGCACCGGGCCGTGGAACTGGCCGCTGGAGTCTGGGCCGAAGCACGGCTTCCTTCGCATTCGCGCCGATCTCGCGGTCGAACTGCTTCGGGCTCAAGCCGAGGAGACGCTGGGTTACGGCCAGGTCTTTGCCGACCACCTGCGCCGCCTCGGCCCGATCAGCCGGGAAGAATTCGCCCGCCTTTATCCTGATCGTGCGCAGTATCTCCCGGAACTCACCTGGGACGCCACGACGGCGGACTACTTCGCGGAATTCCAGAGCGAGCCGCCGCTGCCGCCCAATTTGTTTACGATCGCTCCGCGTGATTTTCGCTTGAACGAAACGGAGCTTGGGCTGTTTCGCACCAACGGCTTTGTGGTGACCGAACGCATCTCGCACACGAACTTCGTCGATCTCTACTACGACGTGTTCGTGCGCGATCTGCCCGTGTTCGTGACGGCCGATTCGGTGCTGCATGCGTGGTCGCGTTCTTATGAGGCGATGCTCGAACAGTTGGAGGAAGCCTATCTGCGCCACTCGTTGCGCAAGATGCTAGATGGCCTGGCTGCTCATTTGCGCGCCACCGCCTTGAGCTTCCGCCATCCGGAATGGGGCCATTCCTTCCGCATGGTCGATTACTATCTCACCGTGGCCCGGTCGCTGCTCAGCGGAACGGAAGTTCGCGAGGTTCTCTACGACGAATTCGAGAACCCGCCGAGCGTCCAGCCGGCCGTCCAGCAGACGCTCTCGGCCATTGCTTTGGAGCAGAACCATCGGCTGCCCTGGTTTTCCGTGGAGCGACCGCCATTGGACACCAGCCGCCTGAAAGTGCGCGGTTACTACGAAAAATCACGGAACCTCCAGCGATACTTTCGCGCGATGATGTGGTGCGGACTGGTCGATTTCCGCCTCACCGACACGGAGGGGAAGCCGAACTACCCTGAGATCGCGGCCGCGCTGGCTTTCAACGCCGCGCTCGATCGATCCGGACAGCGAGAGGCGTGGGAGCGCATTGATGCCGTTATCGAAACGTTCGTCGGGCCGAAGGATTCTATGGATTTCCGTCAGTTGCAGAGGGTGATCGCCGCTTCCGGTCTATCCCTTTTCGAGAGCCGGCCGGCGGACTTGACGAGCGTGATCGCCGCCATTTTGGACGGGAAGTGTGGCATCCAGGAAATCATCGGCGATTCCTACTACTCCCCGTTCGGACCGGAACAGGTGTGGCTGCCGCCTTCGTTCACCGTGCTGGGCCAGCGGTTCACGATGGATGCGTGGGCGCTCGGGCAGGTCTTGTTCGACCGGATTCACTGGGACGGCCCGGAAACCGCAGCCACCTTCGGCAAGGTGATCCGGCGCCGGGGCAGCGCGCTCGATGTCGCCTTCGCCGTCTTCGGCAACGATGTGGTGAATCAGGACCTGATGGCGCGGATGGCTCGCTCCGACGGGCTTCCGTTCCGCGACGGATTGCCCTACCAGCATAATCTGGCGGCCGCCCGCGCCACGATCGACCAGCAAATCCCCGAAGCCTGGCAACGCAGCATCTACACGGCGTGGCTGGGCACGCTGCGGACGTTGTCCAACGAGTCCACGGCCCCGCACCACGCCGAAGCGCATCGGACGAGGGCCTGGGCCTTGCGGCGGCTGAATACGCAACTTGCCTCGTGGACTCAGCTTCGGCATGCGACCGTCCTTTACACCAAGCAGACGACCATTCCGTTTTTCATCTGTTCTTATCCCGCCGGGTTTGTCGAGCCTTCGCTCGAGTTTTGGGGCGGCATGCAACAGCTCGCCTTGCAAGCGCGAGATCTCATCGCGGCGCTGCCGATGAGCGGTCAAGCAGAGTGGCAGGCTCGAGCCAATGTGCCTCTGGTGGGCTTGGTCGATCTGGCGGTGATGAAGACGGGTGTGATCGGAAGTGGCGGTCAGTTGTGAGCGCAGGCGAGGTTCTTCCAGTA
>CAYZKY010000298.1:0-2510 GCA_964478815.1 uncultured Verrucomicrobiota bacterium | reverse complement strand
GACGCGGCTGGTGGAAAGGCCTTCGGAACGTGGAAGAAGGTTTCGAGTCTTACAGTCTGCCTCGCCCGGTCTGGCTAAATCCTGACCCTGTGTGTCGGCTCTACGATGCCTGGAGTTTGCTGTGGTCTAGACCGAAAGTCATTGCGAATGCAGCAACGAAATCGCTTGGAGCCTGGCGGCTCGCCGCCGCGCCTGACGCCAGTGGGTTGGTATGCACGCAACGTTACCACTGCCTGTGGCCAACGAAAGATTGGGGCATTAAGGCGCTGGCGGCTCTTCTCAATTCTCCCGTTGTCTCGGCGTTTATCGCGAGCCGAGAGGGCAAACGAGACGTCCGGAAGAAAACTCTGGAGGCGTGTCCCGTGCCAAACTTCACGGCTGGCGACCTCCTTGCGCTCGAAGGTTTGGTCGATGCCTACATGGACGCCATGAACGAAAGTCCGGAGAACCGGCTGCCACTGTGGGGTGGTGGTTCTTGGGAAGTGCGGGCACGACGTGTCCTGCTCGACATGGATGCTCTCATTCTTCGAGGTTACGGGCTACCCCCTTGGCTGGAGCGCCAGTTGCTCGATTTCTTTCGTGGTGAGGAACGTCCGGTGCCGTTTGCCTTCGGCGATTATTTCCCGGCGGAGTTCGTCCCCAATCTGCCGCTCCATGTGTTCATTTCGTCCGGCTTCCAGGCCAGCACCGCCAGGCGCATTGCTCCGCATCTCCCCGAATTGCGCGACCCGGCACTGACCGATGCTCTCGAAGAAGTCACGTAGCGTCATGGCCGATACCTACCTGCTCGATACCAATGTCATCTGCGCTCTGGCCGATGCCAACCGCGCCGGTCATCAGGCTGCGGTGCAGCGGTTCCAGTACATCGGAGATCAATCCGTCCTGCTGCCTTCGCCCGCCGTTGGCGAAATCGAGTTTGGAATGCGGAAGTCTCCCGATGTCCACCCAGAAAAGCAACAGGAGCTTCGCCACTTTATCGCTCGGTTCGCACAACTTCCGTTTAATGAACATTGCATCAAGCCTTACGCGCTCGTCCGTGCGGAAATTTGGCAAACTCACGGCACCCCCAAAAGCGGCCGGCGGTACAAACACAAGGAACGCCGGCCCGAAGATTTGCTGGAAAAGTCTACCGGAGCCCAGCTCGGCATCGACGAACCCGACCTCTACATCGCCAGCATCGCGCTCGCGAATAATCTGGTTCTTGTAACTGCTGACAACAAGGATGGCATGTCTCGCATCCGTACCGCCGCCGCTGCGGTCAAGCAGCGCGGCGATTTTTCGACTCCGTTGCGCGTTGAGAATTGGCTCTAAACCGGCATTCAAGATTACCTACTGTCTTTGGCACTGTGCCCCGCCTCCGCGCTCAGGCCTGGTAATCCAGACCCAAAAATCATCGCATGTCGTCCTTGCCATTTTCGCCGCCTGCGCCACCTTCCCTCCATGACTGCGAAGCACGTTTCGTGGTCATCCGGATCGTCTCCGAACAGCAGTCCCGTCCCGCCGCCGAGCCTCCCGTTCCGACCCGTCCCCGTGGCCCCACAGTATTTCCATCCCAAAGAGCCTTCCCTCGCCGCCCTCACGCTGGCCTTTATGCTGTCCTCCCGTCCGACACCACTCCCAACCGCGCCGCCGCGCCGGTTGCGGGCGTCCGTGCGGTTACCCGCTCAACGGATTGACCCATCGCAACCCTGGAAAGCGCCCAAAGTCGGTGTCGCAGGAGGCCAATCCGCAGTCGTGTTCGATGGCCAGCGCGGCCAGATGCGCATCCGTGACGAGCTGAGGGGTTGCCTGCACCGAGCGGCAGGCCGCCTCGAAAAGTGTCCTGTGCCGTTCACCCGGGATTGGGATTTTGACCCTGGGCAGACCCGGCCATTCCCGCATCTGGGCGAGCGCTTCCTCCAGGCTGAGCGGCTGAATCATCACTTTGGGGTTTATGGCCAGACGGATAAATCCCAACAACACCACCCAGGGGAGCGCCACCGAATCGGGACCGTTCAACCTCGCCTCCAGCCAGGCTTGTGCCCGTTTTTGGTGCGGCGAGGCCCGATTAATGGCGTGAATCAGGATATTGACATCGACCAACACCACAAAGCGCCCTTCCGATCAAAAATCTTCCGGGAGTTGGGAAAGCTTGTCCGGGTCGATGCCCGGTCGAACCCCCAGTGGGTAGGTCTTTAACCGGTACGGGCGGGCTGCAACCGCTCTCTGGGTCCGCAGGCCTTCCTGCTCCGCCACGCTCAAAAGGCTCAAAAAAGCCTCCTCCAGCCGTCCCAGCGTTTCCGCGTCCAGCTTTCGGAAACGCTCATCCAGCTTTTGCGCCAGTTCCGTCATGTCCGCATCATGCCAGAACCCCGCCCACCGGTAAAGCCGGGTCTCGCCGCCGTCCACCATCCGCCTCGGCTCGGAGATCCGCCTCGATTGATTTCTGCCGCCGCTGGTCTACACTCATCACATTACTGCGAAGCACGTTTCGTGGTCATCCGGATCGTCTCCGAACAGCAGTCCCGGCC
>CAYZKY010000297.1:0-2553 GCA_964478815.1 uncultured Verrucomicrobiota bacterium | reverse complement strand
ATTGGATCAAGTCGTTCGTGCCGATGCTGAAGAACTTCGCCCGGCGGGACAGGGAGTCCGCGATCAGGACCGCCGCGGGAATCTCGATCATCACGCCGACTTCCAGATTGCGGTCGAAGGGGATTCTCTCCCGCTGCAATTCGGCGCGGCACTCCGCCAGCAGCTCGTTGGCCTTCTCCAGCTCATCCACGCCGGAGATCATGGGATACATGATCTTGATGTTCTCCTCGACGCTGGCCCGCAAGATCGCCCGCAACTGCGTGCGGAAGATTTCCTTCTCCTCCAGGCAAAAGCGGATGGCGCGCCAGCCGAGGAACGGGTTGACCTCCTGCGGGATGTTCAGGTGCGCGGCGAACTTGTCGCCCCCGACATCGAGCGTGCGAATGACCACGGGGTCGGGCTTCACGGCGGCGGCCACCGCGCGGTAGGCTTCGTACTGCTCCTCCTCGGTGGGCAGGGTGGAGCGGTGGATGAAGAGGTACTCGGTGCGGAACAACCCCACGCCCTCCGCGCCGGCTTGTTTGACGGCTTCCACGTCCGAAGGCTGGCCGATATTGGCCGAGAGGGTGATGCGGCGGCCGTCCGGAGTGACGGCCGGCTGGGCCACCACTTCCTTGAGCTGGTCCCGCATCCGGACTTTGTTGGCCACGATCTGGCCGTACTCGTAAAGCGTCTGGTCGGAGGGATTGATGACGAGCAGCCCGTTGTAACCATCCAGCAGGATCTGATCGCCGCTCCGGACCTGGTTCAGGAGGTTCGCCAGCCCGACCACGGCGGGAATCTGGAGGGCGCGCGCCATGATCGCGGTGTGGGAGGTCTTGCCGCCGATCTCGGTCGCGAAGCCGAGCACGGTCTTCTTGTCCAACTGCGCGGTGGTGGACGGGGAGAGATCGCGGCTGAGAATGATCGAGGGCCGGTCGATCTGTGAAGTCTGGTTGTGCTCGCGGCCGAGGAGGTTGCTTAAGACGCGGGCGGTCACGTCCCGCAAGTCGGCGGCGCGCTCCCGGAGGTACTCGTCGTCGATGGCCCCCAGGCTGGCGGCGTAGCGATCGGCCACCTGCTGGAACGGCACTTCGACATTCGTCCGTTCGGCGGAAAGGCGGCGGGACACTTCGTCCAGGAGCACCTGGTCTTCGAGCACGAGCAGGTGCGCGTCGAAGATGCTCGCGTCTTCCGCGCCCATCGCGCGTTCGACCTGGCGCTGGACTTCCAGAATTTGCTGGCGGGTGGTGACGAGGGCGCGCTCGAGGCGCTCGAGCTCCGCCGGAATATCGGCCTCGGCGATCTTGCGCTCGGGCAGCTTCTGGCGGTTTTCCAGCAGGACAAACGCCGGTCCGTGGCAGACGCCGCCGGAGACAGGGATGCCTCGATACACTTTCTCCCCAGTGTTCGAAAGCTCTGGCATGAAAAGAGGTCTACTGGGTTCGCGCGCGATTGTGAACCAAAATCGGGCGAATTACGGCTGTTTTTCGAGCAACGGCTTCACCCCGGCCGGCAACGCGAAGGTCTCGGGCGGAACGTGGTCGAAATTCATGTCCGTGATCGTCAATACCTGCTGGATGCCGGAAAGCTCCTGCACCACCTTCGAGGGCACCAGCATCCCGCCGAATCGCTTGTATTCCGTCACGATGCTGCGGGCCTGAATCTCGCCGCCGCCCAGCGGGTTCTCCTGCTTGGAAATGAACCCCTTCTGGAGGCCGGTCTCCTTGCTGAAGTATTCCGTGGTGGTGTAGCCGGTCTTGTGGACGAGTTGAACTTTGTAGCAGGGCTCCCCCTCGAAATCCTCGGAGCCGAGCAGCTCCAGCGTGGTGTAATCCTCCGGCTTGTGCAGGGGGTGGTCGAAATCGGCCTGGGCGGCCATCTGGGTGACGACCTTTTCCGGGAGCAGCATCGCGCCGGTGAGCGGATTCTCGAGCCAGCCGACCTTGCCGTCGAACCCGGTGGTGATCTGGCCGATGCCCGGCATCTCGATCTTGACCAGCAACTTGTTGGGCCGGGCGGCGAAGACCTCCATTTTGCCGGACATCTGCTGGGCCGGCATGGCGACGGTGCCGACGGCCCGTTGGGATTTCCGCTTGGCGAATTGCTCGGCGCCGCCGATGGCCTCCTGATAGCGCAGCAGGATTTCCTTGGCGGTGGGCGCTTTCGCCGCGGCCGGCTTGTCTTGAGCGAACCCAGGCCAGCCGGAGGCGAGCAACGCCCCGGCCAACGCCCACGCCCCGAATCCCCGGCCCGACAACTTGGTCAACATGGCTATCTCCTAAAGGCGGAACCATGCCCTGAAACCGGCCAATCGCAAGTTTTTCCGGGCCGGCGCGGGGCGATGGGGCGGGGGGCGGCCTTTTTGGGGGCGGGCGGGGGCCTTACGGAGGCCTTGAGAGATTATAGGGAGCGTGGGGAAGGGGAGTCAAAATGTAGACTAGAGCATAAAACCGATGGAAAAATACCATTACACTAAAATAGCCCTTGAAAACATAATCATCCAGTACGATATTTCACCATGAAAAAATGTAGACTCACGCCGCGCCGCCCCTCCCAAGCCATCCCGCGTCC
>CAYZKY010000296.1:0-2606 GCA_964478815.1 uncultured Verrucomicrobiota bacterium | reverse complement strand
CAAGCGCGGCTTCCAGTACGGCGAGACCGACGAACTCGGCTTCTCCGTCGTCGAGAACAAGGTGCATGTCCACGACCTCCAGGCCACCATCATGCACCTCCTCGGCTTCAACCACGAAAAGCTCACCTTCCGCTTCCAGGGCCGCGACTACCGCCTCACCGACGTCCACGGCCAGGTCGTGAAGGATATTCTGGCGTGACGCGGCGGACTTCCCATCGCAGGGCTGCGGCCCTCTGGGAAGCGTAAGCGTCCGCCCCTGACTGAGCTGTAGGGTGACGCGCGCTGCCTTGCCTCAGCACGGCAGGCCGGTTACTCTTTGCCCATGATCGAAGATGTCCGCCATCATCTCCAAGCCGGACCGTTCGAACCATTTGCGATCGTGGCGAGCAGCGGGCATCGGTATGACGTCCCGAACGCAGACCACGCCAGCATAAACCCGCGCGGCAATCGCGTTGTCATTTGGTTCGACGATGGCGGCAGCCTCGTCCTGTCCGCCCTTCACATCACGGCGGTCGAGAAGCAAGTTGCCGCGAATGGGCACGCCTAGTCACGTCCTGCCGCGAGCAAGCACCTGCATCCCCGATTTCCGCAGGCCGAAATGCTCGGTCTGAGCTTCGTTGCACGGATTTGAAGGATTGGGCGGAAAAAATCGTGTTCACGTTCTACGGCCTCTTTGGCGCGGGGCTTGGGCTGCTTGTCTTCATGTTCGCATTCGATGGCTGGAGTTTTGTGTTTACCGGACGCGCTACGGAACACTGGAACGGAATCGTTGCCCTTATTCTTTGCTGCGCGCTCGGAGCAGGCTGGGGCCTTGTCTCCTACAAGTTCAAGGATCGCAAGTTTCATTCAGGCGGCTCCGATCTGTTTCACGATCCCGCGACCGCGATTCGCTTCGGCAAGCGCCTCATGGTGATTGCCGCCTGTTTGTTCGGGCTCTATCTTATTTGGCAATTAACCAGAAGCTTGTGATGGACACCACGCCACCAGATCCCAGTGTGCCGCGAGCCCAGCCATCGCCGCCTCGGGACCGCCATCGCTGAGTTATGGTGCATCTTTAGCCGGCATTCCATCCACCACCAACCATGAGCACTGAACACCAACTCTCCGAAATTCGGCAAATCGCCATTACCGTCAGCGACGTCGCCACCGCCTTGCCCTTCTATCGCGATGTCCTTGGACTTCGTTTCCTCTTCAGTCCCGCCCCCACGCTCGCCTTCCTCGCGGCGGGCAGCGTCCGCATCATGTTGAGCACACCGCAAGGCGCGGGGACCGTCGGCCACAACTCGATCCTCTATTTCACCGCCACCGACATCGTCGCCGCCCACGCGGCCATCGTCGCGCGCGGCGCCACAAACGAGCGCTCACCCCAGCTCGCCGCCCGCATGCCCGACCACGAACTCTGGACCGGCTTCGTGCGCGACCCCGACGGCAACCTGATCGGCCTCATGGAGGAGAAACGCTGACCCAAGCCTCCGCCACACCGCCCCCATCCCCCCGCCGCGGACCCAGCCCTCCTCGCTTCGCTGTCCACCGAAATCAACCATCCACGTCCCCGTCCTTAGTGCCGCCCAAATGAGCCGAAACCCTGCTCAGTTAGTTTCGTTGCTTTTGGGAATTACGTAAAATTTCTTTACATGTTTTGGAATTCCTTGGCGTTTTGACCTTCCAGCCTTTCGCCAGTTTCTCGTTCTAACCAAGGCAGCCAAAAGTACTTGCGGCGAGGATCGAACGTTCTGCCGTTGCGATGGCATGTCGCCTGCTGGTAAGTTTCGACTAATGAAAAAACACTCCCTTATCGGCTGCGCGCTCTTCGCGAGCGTGCTGCTCCCCTCGGCCCACGGCAACCTTTTCTCGAACCCCAGCTTCGAATCCGGCGGATTCATTCCCAATGGCGATGACACCATGGAGGTCCCGGTCGGCTCTCCCGCCATTACCGGCTGGGGCGTCGTGAACGACACGCTCGCTTGGATCGGACCTGCCAATCCTTTTGGGGTTTCGGCGTCCGACGGCGGTTACTTCCTCGACCTCACCAATTACCAGGCGGGGGCGCCCTTCAGCGGCGTCGGACAGGCCATTCCGACTGTCCCGGGAGCCAGCTACCTCGTGACGTTCGACCTGGGCAGCTCCAGCCTGAGCGGGGGACCGACCTCCGCCCTGCAAGTATTTGCCGGCGGCTCCCTGATCGGGGGATTGTCCGTGACCGGCACCCCGGTTCAAAACCTCTGGACTTCAGGATCCGCAAGCTTCGTGGCATCAGGTCCGAGCACCACGATCCGCTTTCTGGGAACGGAAGCAGTCCACTACATTGGCCTCGACAATGTCTCGGTCGTTCGCCAGGACACCCCTGTTCCTGATGGCGGCTCCACCGCGCTCATGGCGCTCACGGCTCTCGGCTCTCTGCTTTGCCTTCGCCGCCAGGCCCGATAAACAAGTTCTTGAATCGCGCGCCGGGCGACATTCCTGGCGCGCGTCCGCCTGATCGGAAATATCCGGCCGGCCCCGCGGCAGGCGCGCGGAGAATCGATGCTCTTCCGAACGCCGAAGGCGTTCCCTGGAGTTTGGCTATGACTAGACAAGCGCACGGTGGTGTGCGTTTTTTGATTGCC
>CAYZKY010000295.1:0-2610 GCA_964478815.1 uncultured Verrucomicrobiota bacterium | reverse complement strand
TTCAGGCGGTCCCACCGCCCTCCGCCAGCCCCCGTCGAACGTGGAATCCACCCCCGCCCCTTCCACAAATTCCACAAAAACCCCGCGTAATTTCACAAATTCCACACCTGCCACCGCCAAATCCCCTGTCTCATCCACACCGCCGGCTCACACCAACTCCACCCCCGCCCACCCCGCCGCCGCGTGAACCGAGCCGAATCCAGACGTCCCGGTTCTCGAGTTCCGGGGGAGCCCGGGTGTCGCGGCCCGCCGCCGAAATCGCCCCCGCCCACCCCATCCAGCGCCGGTGCGCCCCGTCGTCTCATTTCCGGGACGCCACCCCGCGCGCGCGATCGCCACGCACGATGTGTTGCCCTCACGCATTCGCGTCCGTTCGCGGGAAAATCCCGCCTCCAAACTCCCGGAAAACCGCCCAAAAACCGGCCTCCAAACTTCTCCGGCACGATGGCACTGCGGTTGCTAAAATTGTTTCGAGAAAACCCGTTGACACTCTCGCCGGTTTGTTTAGAGTGCGCGGCACCGTAACCCAAAAAACTTGAATCAGATATGAAAAGCGTTTTTCGCAAACAAAAATTCGGGGCTTTCACGCTCATTGAGCTGTTAGTCGTTATCGCCATCATCGCGATCCTCGCCGGCATGCTGCTCCCGGCTCTGGCCAAAGCCAAAGCCAAGGCGCAACGCATCAAGTGCGTGAACAACCTGAAGAACGTCGGCCTGGCCTTCCGTATCTTCGCCACCGACAATTCCGACCGCTTCCCCATGGCGGTGCCGGATGCCGAAGGCGGCACGGCCAGCTTGGCGGCCATCAATGCCAACAAGGGAGCAACGTTCCGGCATTTCGCGTCCCTCTCCAACGAACTCAGCACGCCGAAAATCGTGCTCTGCCCGTCGGACTCCGGCCGTATCGAAGCCAACAACTGGTCCACCAACAAGGCCACCGGCGCCGCGGCGGCGACTTCCATCCCCTTCTTCAGCAACACGAACATCAGCTACTTCGTGAACCTGGAAGCCGATGAAACCCGCCCGCAAGCGTTCCTCTCCGGTGATCGCAACCTGATGACCACCAACAGCACCCCAAACAAGCGCACCGATCTCAAAGTCGGAGCCGTCGTCACCATCAAGACGAACGTTCTGGACGGCGTTGGCTGGAGCAAGGATATGCATATTGAGCAGGGCGATGTCACCATGGGCGACGGCAGCGTCCAGCAGCTCAGCACCTCCCGCGTTCGCGTCGCGCTCCGCGAAACCGAGCAGGACAACCTTCTCGCCCTTCCCGGCGACGACCGTCCCTAATCGCGCCTGAATCGGCGAGTTTTCTACGGTAGAGGCACCCGCAAGGGTGCCTCTTTTTTTTGGGTAGAACAGGCGCCCCCGCCTGTTCCGTGCGGGCGCCTCGCCCGCACGTCCTCTCCCACCCGCCGGCTCAGGCCCCCGCCTTCGCCTTCTCCCCGCCCATCGGCCTCAGCGGGTACAGCCCCGGGCAGCAGCCGAAGGTCTCGTGGAAAGACTGGCTGAAATGGCTCAGGCTCGAATACCCCACCTCCAGCGCCGCCTCCGTCACGTTATACTTGCCCGACTTCAGCAGCTCCGCTGCCTTCTCCATGCGTAATTGCCGGATAAACTGCGAAATCGTCGTCCCCGTCTCCTTCGAAAACGTCCGGCTCAGATAATACGGGCTGCACCCCACCTTCCGCGCGATCTCCTCCAGGGAAGGCGGCTCCACCAGGTGCGCCCGCAGCAGCGCCTTCACCCGCTCCACCCGCTCCTGTGCCTGCACCTGCTGCCGGTGGCAGAACAAGTCCTCCTCCGGCGGCGGTTGAAAGAAGAACAGCGACGCCACCTCCAGCGCCTTCCCCGCGTACCAGGTGTACTGCGCCCACCGATACACCGGCGGTCGCCGCAAACTCGCGATCAGCTCCTGGTGATGCGAGGTCAGCCGCGCCGCCTCGCTCACCTGCGGCGCCGCCTGCCCGCGCAGCGCGCTCGCCAGCACCGGATGAATCCCCTCCGAAGACTGCCCGAGATGCCGGTCCAGAAAAGCCCGCGAATACTCCACCGTCACGAACCGGTGGCTCTGCCGCTCCGGCCGCGCGGCCGGCGGCGGCGTCCGGCTCCCCGTCCAATAAAACCCGGCGGATTGCGGCCCCAGCCGCAGCGGCCGCGCCGTCCCCACCACCCCTTCCCCCTCCAGGTTCAGGCACAGCTCAAGACTCTCGGGGTGAAAGGATTTCGACCAGTCGAAGGCCGTCGCCGTCTCGAATTCGTGCCATTCGAAGCTGACCCCCAATTGCCGGAAGGCCCCGCCCAGTTGCTTCCAATTCGCCTGGATTTGCGACCACGCCAGCGTCTCCGAAAATTCGGACCCGCCAGCCTTCGCTCCGGGCCGTTGATTCGATCCGGGGCGCGGCGCGAAGCTGAGACTCATGCACCCGAACCGTAGCCCGAACCGCCCCAATCCTCAAGCCGCACTCCCGTTCCGAGTCCCGCCTGGACGCATCTCGGCACTGCCCCCGAGCCTCGTCTGCCTCTCGTTTGGAGTTCCGCGTTTACGCGGTCTGGAGTTTGGCTATGGACGGGTCAATTCACGCTGAGAAAAATGGCCGCGCTCAA
>CAYZKY010000294.1:0-2628 GCA_964478815.1 uncultured Verrucomicrobiota bacterium | reverse complement strand
CGCAACTGGTGCTGCTGGCGATGGGCTTCCTGGGGCCGGAACAACCTCTCCTCGAAGCGCTCGGGATCGAGCGCGATCCGCGCACCAACATCAAGGCCGACCACGGCAAATTCCGGACGAATATCGACAAAGTCTTCGCCGCCGGCGATGCCCGGCGCGGCCAAAGCCTCGTCGTCTGGGCCTTCAACGAAGGCCGCGGCGCCGCCCGCGAGTGCGACCGGTACTTGATGGGGACCACGGATTTGCCGTAAGGCCTCGTCTTTGGCTACGGATTTGCTGGCCGCACAGTTGCGGCTTTCGCGAGAAAAGATCTGACGAACGGTTCAAAACCGAGTTCGGGATTCGGTTCGCGAAACAGTCCTTTTCGGCCTTCCTGACCGTTGGAGAGCAGTAGGCAGGCACCGTCATACAATCTTTCCCGAACGAGCTTCGTCAGGAGGATTTCGTATCGCTTCGCGTAGGAACTGTTGGCGAATTCGGGAAAGACCTTGAAGTGAGGTTCTCGAGTCCTCACCGGTCGCGTAGAGCCAGGCGTTTCTTCCAGCAGCATCAAATAACCAAGCCACGGTTTGGCCGAGGGGCGGAAGGCACCTTCGCGATAGGCGGCCCATAGATCGGTGGCGGAACCGATGGCCTCTTCGGTTCGATTGTTGAAATTGTTGCCGAAGGAAGGCCCCACTTGGGATTTGCATTCGAGGCTGATAGCCAGCGAACCATCCTGAATGGCCACCAGGTCCCACTTCTTTTCCGGACGAAAATAGCCCGGCAGTTCGATCGCGGTATCTCGGAAGATGTGGCCGGCATGCCATCCGTTTTCCGAGAGGAGATCGGCAAAGAGCGATATGAAGCCATCCATCTGGGCACCGCCAGTGACAGCGGAACGTCCGCCCGTATCGCGGCGGCCGGAGGTTGAGCCTTGGCGGCGATCCTGGTGCCTGCGAGCCTTCCAGAAGTGCCGAACTGCGGCTCGGAGCTGTTCGTCTATACTTGGCATAGCGGGGCTGCTCCACCGGTCGCTTGCCGCACCGTGACCTTGCGGAACAGATCTTCGGAGGCCGTGGAAAGCCGTTTCCAAGCCAGCCTGAAATATTCGGGGTCGAGTTCGATCCCGATGCTGTTGCGGCCCCACTTCGCGGCGGCAGCATTGGTAGTGGCGGTGCCCATGAAGGGGTCGAAAACAGTGTCGCCCGCAAAGCTGAACATGCGGATCAGCCGCTCGGCGAGTTCGAGAGGATAGGGTGCGGGATGTTCCTTCGTGGACGCGCCAGTGAGTCCGGACCAGATTTGCTGAAACCACTTCTGATAGTTATCGGCGGAGATGACGCTGAGCAGTCGCTTCGAGATCGATGGGGTCCGGTACCCTCCCGGCTTGCGTTGCATCAGGATGAATTCGATATCGTTTTTGATGACCGCATTGGGCTCGTATGGTTTGCCCAAAAAGCCTCCCCCGCCGGCGACTTCGTAAGCGGCGTTGGCAATCTTGTGCCAGATGATCGGTGCCAGATTATCGAAACCCAGGTCTCGGCAGTGGGTCTGAATCGAGGCATGTAATGGCACCACCGTGTGCCGCCCGGCATTCTTGCGGCGGGACAGGCAGACATCGCCAACCACACAAATCAAGCGGCCTCCCGGAACCAAGGCATCGAAACAGCCTTGCCAGACTCGATCGAGTTCGCTGAGAAAGAGATTGTAGTCCGAGACATGGCCCAACTGGCCGGGATGGTCGCGGTATTCTTTGAGCGTCCAGTAGGGAGGAGAGGTAACGACGAGATGAACGCTTTCCTTGGCTAAGCTGCTGGATTCCCGCGCATCGCCATGGATGAGCCAATGTTCGGTCGGAATTTGCCGCAAGGCCCCTTCGATGGTTCGAACGCTTTCGGGCTCGCGCGCGATCCGGGGAAGATCAGTCTGGGGATTCTCGAGGCGGGCGAAGGCTTTCGGCACGAACGCCTCGAGAGCGCAAGAACCGTCCGGCGGCTGGAGCAAAGGCGGCATCGTCACCGGGGCAGAAAAGCCAGCCAGTGGCTTCGGGTTGTGTTGAGCGGCTGCTCGATTCGTTCGCATCGATATCGGTTCTCCGCGGAGACTTGATTAGGACAATGGCTCCCAAGTGTTTGGAGCCACAGTCCTTACTCATCCCGACGGCTAGGAGCAACCTTGGGCGAACGGATCATTCGCTTCAAACGAAATCACCACGCGCGCGAAGGACCCGCTGACCAACCTGGCTGTGGCGCCACTCACGATTGCGACTTCTGCCGCTTTGGCAGCGTCGACCGGCCATGCGCCACACTCACCCACTTCTGACAGCGGAAGACCTCGACGAAAGCACCCGTTCGCACGGGAAGAGCAACGGGGATTTGCGAGATTCGTGCCTGATCAGCAAAGTAGCTTGGCCAAATGTGATCTCGGCAGGCTTCTCCGCCTCCCCGGCGGTATCCATTACCCCATGATCGCGAACCCCAACTCGCGGTCGCCCGGGTCGATTCCGAACAACAGGCGCGACACCCTCGCCCCTCCTGTTCCGATTCTCCGCCGCGCGACCCCGCCGAACCGCCGTATCCCTTCCGAGAACCGCCTCGGAGGCTTGTCCCATCCCCTCACCGCGCGGATCGTCCCAATCGGCTCATC
>CAYZKY010000293.1:0-2693 GCA_964478815.1 uncultured Verrucomicrobiota bacterium | reverse complement strand
GCGAACCTAAAATTCTTCTCTGCCCTCATCCACTGAAAACGTCGAAGAACCAAAATCGATTGGGTCAGAAAATTCTGGAAACCGAACGTATGAAACAAAAGATTGGGATGTTGATGGTCGCCGCCGCGCTCTGCGCGTTCGGCTTTGGCTGTAAGAATACCGCTCACGGCGTCGGAAAGGATGTCGAAAATGTGGGCGAGAAGATTCAGGAGAAAACGGACTGAACCTTGCCAGCCATGCCCTGGCTGTCTTTTATGAAGACATTGCGGCTGCACGCCAGAGCCGTGGCTCCTTTGGGCTCTCGGTTCATCGCCTTCCTGGCCGTGCTGCGGCGCGGTTGTCGATGAACGGCGGATCGGACTGCACTCGAATTCTCAAACTATTTTTGAAAGGAAAACATTATGCTAAGTTGGTCTGTCATCTTTCTGATCTTGGCTCTTCTCGCCGCCATTCTTGGCTTCGCCGGCATTGCCGGAACGGCTGCGATGATTGCCAAGGTTCTGTTCGTGGTTTTTTTGGTTTTGTTTCTCGTATCCCTCATTTCGGGGCGGCGCAGTGCCTGATCGACCCGTGCGTGGCGAAAAGGAGTTGTTATGAACAAAATGTTAGGAACGGCCCTCCTGGTCGTCGGCGTGGTCTTGATCGGCTTGGGCATTGCCGCGACCGATTCCTTCGGATCCGACGTATCCCGCTTTTTCACCGGTGCGCCGACGGACAAGGCGATCTGGCTGCTGATCGGCGGCGTCGCTTCGGCTGTTTTCGGATTCGTTCTATCCAGCGGCCGGTCGCTGAAGTCGTGACCGGCTCCCATTGGGGCGCGTGCCCTTTCGAGGGCACGCTTACCGGTAGGACCAAACCCGGAGCAGCGAGAGCAACTGATCGGTGTTGACGGGCTTCGCAATATAGTCCGAGGCTCCGGCTTCCAGGCACTTTTCCCGGTCGCCCTTCATGGCCTTTGCGGTCAACGCGAGAATCGGCAGGGACCTGAAGCGATCGTTCTTTCGAATTTCGCGCATGGTTTGATAACCATCCATTTCCGGCATCATGATATCCATGAGCACGACCGAGATGTCCGGCGTGGTTTGGATCGTTTCGATCGCCTGCCGCCCGTTGGTGGCGCTCAGCACTTCCATGTCCTGCGCCTCCAGAACGGTCGCGAGCGCGTAGATGTTGCGGGCGTCATCGTCCACCACCAGCACCTTCTGGCCGCGGAGCGATTCGTTCGAACTGTGAAGCTTTTTCAGCATCTCCTGCTTTTCCGGCGGAAGATCCGTCACCACGCGATGCAGGAAGAGCGCGGTTTCATCAAGCAGCCGCTCCAGCGAGTGGACATCCTTGAGCACGATCGTCTTGGCGGCCTGTTTGAGCCGGGCTTCCTCCTCCGGCGTGAGTTCTTTGCCGGTAAAGATAACGACCGGCAGGCTGCGCAGGGCGGGTTGCGATTGAATCATTTCCAGCAGTTCGAAACCCGTCATATCCGGGAGGCGAAGATCGAGGACGGCACAATCGAAGGCCCGATCCATCAAAGCGTTGTAGGCTTCGACACCCGTGCCCACCGCGGCAATCTCGATGTCGCTGTGTCCGAGGAGGTCGACGATCGAATCCCGCTCGATCTGGTTGTCTTCGACAATCAGAAGCCGTTTGGTGTGCGGCGTGGAGAATTCCTTGAGACGCAGCAGCGAATCTTCGATGCCCTCGGTGGTCGTCGGTTTGATCAGATAGGCGAACGCGCCATGCGACAGGCCGTGCTGGCGCTCTTCCTCGCAACTGATCACCTGCACCGGAATGTGGCGCGTGGCGGGATCGAGCTTGAGATTATTCAGCACGGTCCAGCCGAGCATGTCGGGCAGAAATACATCCAGGGAAATGGCCGTCGGCCGGAATTCCCGCGCCAGCGCCAACCCCGTGGCTCCGCGTTGTGCGATCATCACCTTGAAGCCCTTGCCTCGGGCCACATCCATGAGGATCTTGGCGTAGTGAGGGTCGTCCTCCACGATGAGCAGAGTGGTGTCGCCGGGGTGAATGTCTTGCCGGTCGTCCAGGAACTCCTCTTTGCGGAATATGGGCAGGATGGGCAGACCCGGCTGCCGGTTAATCAGCGTCCGGGACTGCGCCGCCGGACCGGCCGCGACTGTGGCTGGCTCCGTGTAGTTCAGGGGCAGGTAGAGCGTGAAGGTGCTGCCTTCTCCGAGCACGCTCGTAAGCCGGATTTCTCCCCCTAACAGCGCGGCCAGCTCGCGGCTGATGGCCAATCCCAGGCCCGTGCCTCCGTACTTGCGGCTCGTGCTCGCATCGGCCTGCTGAAACGCTTCGAAGACCAGCTTCTGTTTGTCGGGCGCGATCCCGATGCCCGTGTCGCGCACCGAGAAGGCCAGCACTTGCGGCGCGCGGCTCAGCACCGGATGCGTCGGGCTCCATCCGCTTTCCACCATCGAGACCCGCAGCGACACATTGCCCACATGCGTGAACTTGAAGGCATTCGACAGGAGATTCTTCAAAATCTGGTGCAGTCGTTTCGGGTCGGTCGTCAACCCTCGCGGGAGGTCGGTATGCAATTCGAGCTGGAATGGAAGATTCTTCGCCTCGGCCACATGCCGGAAGTTGCGTTCGATGGTGTCCCGCAGCATCGAGAAGGAGGTCTCCTCCGCTTCGACAGTGACGGTTCCGGATTCGATTTTCGACAGGTCGAGAAT
>CAYZKY010000292.1:0-2981 GCA_964478815.1 uncultured Verrucomicrobiota bacterium | reverse complement strand
GCGTTCTGTCATACCCCCAATGCCAGAACTGACCGCCACTTCCGATCGCACCCTCGCGTGCCCCCCGCAAGGGAAACCGCTACCCTTTCGGCCCGCCCTCTGTTACCGTGCGGCCTTTGACGGTCAGGGATGTTTCATGACAACAGCACCTACAGATTCCGGCGCGGCCAGCCCTGCGCCCACGTCCAAGGATTTTATCCGTGAGCGGATTGATGCCGATTTGCAGAGCGGGAAGAACGGCGGCCAGGTCGTCACCCGGTTCCCTCCCGAGCCGAACGGCTACCTCCACATCGGCCACGCCAAGTCGATCTGCCTGAATTTCGGCATCGCTCAGGAATATCCCGGCGCGCGATGCCATCTTCGGTTCGACGACACGAACCCGGCGCGCGAGGACGTCGAGTATGTCGACTCCATTCAGGAGGATGTCCGCTGGCTGGGCTTCGATTGGGGCACCCACCTGTATTACGCCTCGGACTATTTCGAGAAGATTTACGACTATGCCGTGGCGCTCATCCAGTTGGGCAAGGCCTACGTGTGCGACCTGAGCTTCGAGGACATCCAGAAGTACCGCGGCGCGCCCAACGTGCCGGGGCAGGAGAGCCCTTACCGCAACCGCAGCATCGCCGAGAATCTCGACCTCTTCGCCCGGATGCGCGCCGGGGAATTCGCGGAGGGCCAGCGTGTGCTCCGGGCCAGGATCGACATGGCCTCGCCGAACATCCATCTCCGCGATCCCCTGCTTTATCGCATTCGCAAAGTGGATCACCACCGCACCGGCTCGAAATGGTGCATCTACCCGCTCTACGATTTCACGCATTGCCTCTCCGACATGCTGGAGGGAATCACTCATTCCATCTGCACGCTCGAGTTCGAAGTCCATCGCCCGCTCTACGATTGGTGCCTCGAAACCCTCAAGACCCCCTGCCATCCGCAGCAAATCGAGTTCGCCCGGCTCAACCTCAGCTACACCGTGATGAGCAAGCGCAAGCTGCTCCAATTGGTCGAGGAGGGCATCGTCCAGGGCTGGGATGATCCGCGCATGCCCACGATTGCCGGCTTCCGCCGCCGCGGCTACACGCCCGAATCGATTCGCCAGTTCTGCCACACCATTGGCGTCACCAAGTTCGATGGCCTCACCGATGTCGCGGTCCTTGAACACAGCATTCGCGATCACCTCAACAAAACCGCGCCGCGCGCCATGGCCGTCCTCCGGCCCTTGAAGGTTGTCCTCATCAACTACCCGGAGGCTCAGGTCGAACCGCTGGAAGCCATTAACAATCCCGAAGACCCTTCGGCGGGCACTCGTTCGGTTCCGTTCTCGCGCGTCCTTTACATCGAGCGCGACGACTTCATGGAGAACCCTCCGAAAAAATTCTTCCGGCTCTCGCCCGGCAACGAAGTGCGCTTGCGCTACGCCTACATCATCAAGTGCGTCCAGATCGTCAAGGACGCCCAGGGAAACGTCGTCGAACTCCATTGCACGATCGATCCCGATTCCAAAAGCGGCGGCGCCACCGCCGGCCGCAAGGTCAAGGGCACCATCCATTGGGTCTCCGCGGCTCACGCCGTAGCCACCGATGTGCGCCTTTACGACCGTCTCTTTACCGTCGAACAGCCCGACAAGCAGGAACAGGACTTTAAAACCTTCCTCAACCCCGGTTCGCTCGAAGTCCTGAAAGGCTGCCAGATCGAACCCAGCCTCGCGGCCGCCCCTCCCGGCGCCCGCTTCCAGTTCGAGCGCCTGGGCTATTTCTTTGCCGATCCCAAGGACTCCTCTCCCGGCGCCCCGGTCTTCAACCGCACCGCCACCCTCAAGGATTCCTGGGCCAAAATCGGCAAGGACGGCGGCTGAAGCCGGTTCCTCCGGCGACATCGCGGGGCGAGACCTCCCGAACTCGCCCACCCGCCACCGGCTGCGCGGCAGGACGCACGCTTGCGGAGACGGCCCATCCCGGACTAACCTCCCCGCATGCCCAGCACCCGCCCGCGCCCCGCCCGCTCGGCCTTCACCTTGATCGAGCTGCTGGTCGTCATCGCCATCATCGCGATCCTGGCGGGGCTCCTCCTCCCCGCCCTCTCCCAGGCGAAGGGCAAGGCACGCACCATCACCTGCCGCAATAATCAGAAGCAACTGGCCATCACCTGGACGCTCTACCAAAGCGACTATCAGGAATCCCTCCCCAACAACGGCGTGCGCGGCGGCACCACCGCCGCCGACATCATGTGGGTCTACGGCTGGGACCACAGCCAGCCCCAGTCCTTCACCAACCATGTCGCCCTGACCGATCCCCGCCGCAGCCTCTTCGCTCCCTACCTCAAGTCCAAAGCCGTCTACAAATGTCCCGAAGACAAGAGCGTCGTGCCCCAGTTCCGCGGCCAGCCCCGGGTCCGCAGCTACTCCATGAACGCCTACATCGCCCCCATCCGCGGCGATAACTTCACCACCGCTGCCGCATTTGCCGTCTTCCGCAAAAGCACCGATTTCCTGCGCCCCGCGGACATCTTCCTCACCATGGATGTCAACCCCGACACCTTGTGCATGCCCCACTTCCGGGTGCTCATGACCGGAAACAACAACTGGTTCCACGCCCCCTCCACCCTCCACAGCCGCTCCGCTGTCCTCGCCTTCGCCGACGGCCATGTCGAAAGCCGCAAATGGCGCTCCCTCCGCCCCGCCCGCAACATCCGCCACAATTTCCCCGCCGGCGCCGATCTGACCGACCTCACCTGGGTCCGCGAACGCACCACCTACCGGCGTTAGCTCCCCTCCCCTCCCCTCGCGCCCGGTTCTCTCCGCTTGCCCCCGGCCGCGCCGTTGTTGCATACTCGGGCATGCGAAAAATCTTTCTCGCTCGTACGGCATTGGCCGCCGCGATGTTGACGCTTTCCGCGCGGGCCGAAGTCAAGCTCTCCTCCCTCTTCTCCGACAACATGGTCCTTCAGCGCGGTAAACCGATCGCCGTCTGGGGCTGGGCCGGCGA
>CAYZKY010000291.1:0-3060 GCA_964478815.1 uncultured Verrucomicrobiota bacterium | reverse complement strand
GGGAGGCGGTGGGAACGAATGTGTTGAGCGAGGCGGGGCTGGGGGTGTTCCGGGAGGCAGCGGCGGTAGAGTGGCCGATGCGGTTTTATCGGTTCCGGTTTCCGTGAGGGTGGGGTTGGAGCGGGAGCATTGTGATAAATACGGCAGCCATTCGAAGGTTGGGCCGCTGGTTTCGTTTCGGTCCAGTCGCGGGCGGCAGAGAGCGTGGCTCCCTTGCCAGGGGTCAACCATCTCGGCGCCGAACGGCCAAGCTATTTGGTAAAGCGTGCTATCGGGCGGCGGAGTGGGGGCGGGGGTCTTCTTTGAAGCGGAAGGGGGGTTCGCCGGTGAGGGCGGTGCTGGTGAGGGTGGGGCACCAGAATTTTTCGATGTGTTCGAGGACGAGGTCGGTGCCGTCGAAGTGGCTGACTTGGGGGGCCATCTGGTGGTTGTACATGGTGTCGGTGAGGTCGCGGAGGAGGGCGATGTTCTGGCCGAGGTGGACTTGCTGGCGGATGGCGAAGGGGCGGCCGAGGACGCACATGTTGAGGTGGACGCCGGCGATGAGGATGTTCTCGATGCCGTGTTGCTGGAGGAGGTTCCAGGTTTCCTGGCCGTGGTCGGTGATGGCGTCTTCGGGGGCGATGTGGATGGCGGAGGTCTGGCGGGTCCAGGCTTCGCGGATGAGGCATTTGGTGGCGCAATCGCAGCCCATGTCGGAGTCGTCGATGGGGAGGGCGGGTTCGCGGGCGGGATCGGGCCAGCACCACTTGGTGCCCCAGCGGTCGGAGGCGGAGAGGGGGACGGGGGTGGGGACGAAGGGGGCGTTCTGGGCGCGGAGGCGCTGGGGGGTGCCTTTGTAGAAACCGGTGACGCTGCTGGGGGCGTGGATGATGAGGAGGCCGCGGGCGCGAGCCTGGCGGACGACCTGGTCGAGGCGGGGGGCGAGTTCGCCAACGCGGGCGGCGGCGCCTTTGCACCAGTGGTCATCCCACATATCGCAAATGATGAGGGCGGTTTTTTTCGGGTTCCAAGCGGCGTTGGTCGAGCGGATTTCGAACTGGGAGGGGTTGGCGGGGGATTTGACGCGGGAGCGGAGATCGACGCGGAGGGGGGCATCGGCGGCGGGGTTGGCGAGGGCGGCACTGCCGAGGAGGAGAAGGGCGGCGGCGCAGGCGGCGCGGGTGGCGCAGAAGGCGATTTTCATGGGGAGGGTTGTAGCAGGACGGGGGCGGGGCAGGAAGTTCGAAATGGGGAGGGGCGCTCCCCCAGCCATTCTGATTTTGGGGCAGAGAAGATGTCGTTCGCGGGAGAATGTTGGGCGGTTTGCTGGAAATCGTTCGGGCGAGGCGCCCAAACGGGACAGGCGAGGCGCCCGTCCTACCTCCAATGGGAATTGCTGGCGCTCACAGGACGGAGCACCGGTGGTGAAGGGCGCGTTTGGACACCCCGGTTGGAGATGACATGAGTCGTTGGCAGGGGAGCGCCGGAGGCGCTACACCCGCCAACGACACGAATAACAAACATCCTTCGATTACCTCCGAAATTCGCGCGGAGCAAGCGGCGAACCCACCGCATCCAAGGGTCTGTCAGGAAATAAGTGTCGCAATCTGCCTGGCTCTTTTGCGTGCCAGCTTCGTTGTTCGTTCGTTGCAGATCGCTGCGGATATGCGCCTCACTCACGCCTCGCTGGCAGGCAAAATTTCGGCGGCATTTCCTCGAGCTATTTCGAAATCCTGTAAAACTTATTTACAACAATCAAAAATTTAACGAACCATTTTTCCACGGTGTTTATACGCAAGTGCTTTGCTGGCAATGGGTTATAAAATACCATGAAACCTTCCCGGCCGATGGACTGTTTTATGCTTTAACGACAATCGTGCCCATGGGGGGTATCACAGATAATCGTTATGAGAATTCTCAATTTTTCCAAACAAGCCTTGCCATTCTTCGTGGCAGTTGTGGCAATGTCCAAACTTTCGAATCAAGCGGCCTTGGTCACTGACCCCAACGACGCTCGAAGCTGGCAAAGCGCCACGGTCGGAACCTTCGCGGCGCTCTACTACGGCTCCGATACACCCGCGAACCGACAATTGGTCGTGGACAATCAACTGCTCGACGACGGACTGTTCGACTTCGGCGGTGCCACTGGGGCGACACTTATCGTCACCGGGAATCAAGGCGTGGGCACTTCGACCGGCGGTGTAGGATCCTATGACTACGTCGGCGGCGGCCTGACTCCGAATGAAGCGGCAGACGATATTGACGACAAATGGATTCAATCGCTCGCTACCATCGGCAGCACGGTTTGGGATCTGGGAGCGCCAGCCACGAAAGCCGCTGTGTTCCCCACCATCGACCATGGTCCTCTGCCTCAGGAAGCCATCGAATCGACTGTTTACCTGTCCAATGATCTGGTGACTTGGACCGAAGCTGTGGTGGAACGTGTCTGGCTGGAGGGGTGGCACGCCAATACCGGCATCATCTGGGATGGTTTCGTCTACGCCGTCGGCACCGGAACCGCGGACACATTTCGATACGCGTCCGTGATTCACGGCGGGCCGGGCGCGCTCATTAATGACGGTGACGACGAAATCAACGGCATCATGGGATTGGATGCCGATTTCACCCCCACACCGGACGGCGGCAGCACTTTGCTGATGACGAGCGCAGCCTTGCTCGGGCTCGGTGCCATGGCCCGCCGCAAGCGCAGCTAAAAATCTATTTTCTCAATGACAAGGCGGACCGCTCGGTCCGCCTTTTCTTTTTCCCGGTCGGAGGCTGCCCCATTCCTACACCAGTCTAGAGCGGAAATACTGTAACCGTTCGAGGAGCGTTTTTTTTGCGTTTTGGCTTCGTTTTGGCTCAGTTGCAGGCCACAGTAGGCATGCTCCTTCGCCAAAGCCTCGCCAGAACACAAGAATCCTCGCTCCGAACGGCCACAGTGTTTATTGAAACGCTCTAAAGTTCCCGACGGGCCGGAGAGATTTCGCTCCCGGACGAGGCAGAAAGGCAAAGCAAGGCCTGCGGGTGGGAAGGGCGGGGGATCAGGGGGTGAAGTGGAACCGGCCTTCGGGGGTG
>CAYZKY010000290.1:0-3094 GCA_964478815.1 uncultured Verrucomicrobiota bacterium | reverse complement strand
GAGCGAACCTAAAATTCTTCTCTGCCCTCATCCACTGAAAACGTCGAAGAACCGCCAACTTTCGTGGCGACGGTTACCTCCTTGGGACGACGAATGGCGAGGTGTTTTGGATTTCTGCAAATGGGAAGGTGCGTCTAATGGAACCTCGGGCGAGGAAATAAGTGTCGCTTTTTGTGTTCCTGCTGAACGCAATGAAATGTAAAGGGTCGGTCAATGGTGTCGAGGTAATATACCGTTGCGTCATGGGCCGCTCATACGGAATCGCCTGACTCACGCGCCATACGTTGCCTGAACCCCGAGCGGCAATCCGAACCCCCACCAGATCAGCAACAGCAGTAGCCAGGAAATCAGAAAGCAGAGGGAGTACGGCAACATGGTCGAGATGAGTGTGCCGATGCCCGCGGATTTGCAGTGGTTTTGGCAGTAAACCACGATCAACGGAAAGTACGGCAGGAGCGGGGTGATAATGTTGGTGCTGGAGTCGCCAATCCGAAACGCGACCTGGGTCAACTCTGGCGAAAGCGAGAGTTGCATCAGCATGGGAACAAATATCGGCGCGAGCAGCGCCCATTTCGCGGAAGCGCTGCCGATGAGCAAGTTGATCGTGGTGGTCAGCAGGATGATTCCCACGATCGTCGCGCCCGCGGGCATTTGGAGGGTCTTCAACAGCCCCGCACCTTTGACCGCGACGAGCGAACCAATGTTGGATTCACGAAAAATGTAGGTGAATTGCGCTGCGAAAAAGACCATCACGAGGTAATAGCCCATCGTACTCATCGATTTCGACATGCCCTTCACGACATCGCGATGAGATTTTACCGTCCCCGCGATCCACCCGTGGATCATGGCGGGCAGGAGGAAAAAAATGGCGATCAACGGCACGATGGATTCCATGAGCGGCGATCCATGCGACGTGAGATTTCCATCAGGTGCGCGCAGCGGCGAAGTTGCCGGGGCCGCGGCGAGAGCCAAAAGGATCCCGAGCAGCACGAATGTGCCGAGGCCCGCCGCGAATCCGCGTTGCTCCGCGTCGCTGAAAGATGCAAGATCGTTGGTTCCCGTCTTCTGGCCATCCACGGGCAGTGTTTTCAGGCGCGGCTCAATCACGCGATCGGTGAGAAACCAGGCGATGCCGATAATCAGAATCGACGATGCCGACATGAAGTAGTAGTTGCAGAGCGGATTGACCATGCGCGCCGGATTGACGATCTGCGCGGCGGATTGCGTGAACCCTTGCAACAGCGGGTCGAGACTGGAGGGCAGGAACGAGGCGCTGAACCCGCCCGAAACGCCGGCGAAAGCGGCGGCGATGCCCGCGACGGGATGGCGTCCGGCGGCGGCAAAGACGAATCCCCCCAATGGTATGACCAGCACATAGCCCGTATCCGCCGCGGAATGGCTGATAATGGCGACCAGCACGAGCATGGGCGTCAGCAGCCGCCGGGGAGTCAGCCGCAAGAGATATTTGACCCCCGCGTTGATGAACCCGGTATGCTCGGCCACACCGACGCCCAGCAACGCGACGAGCACGAGTCCGAGCGGCGGGAAATCCACAAACGTTTTGACCATCCGGGAGAGAAAGGTGGTGAGCGCGGCCGGGAGGAGCATATTCTTCACGCGGATCGGCTCCGATGAAATGATCTGCCCCTCTGCGTCTCGTTTGACGGTGCGCGGATCCGCATCGGTAAATTCCACCGAAGAAAGGATGGCGGAAAATATCCAGGTGATGGCCATCGCGATGACAAAAATCATCGCTGGATCGGGAAGTTTATTCCCAAGACGTTCCAGACGATCCAGCAAACGCTGAGTTCGGGTGCGCGGAGCGGCATCCGGGCTGTTCGTATTCTCCATAACCGTGGTCTCGCGGCGGTTCTACGCGATTCGACGCCAAACAAGCAAGCGAACCCTCAAGAGATTTGAGGTTCGGCCATTCGGGAACGAGAGCGGTGTCCCCGTTGGAGCTGCTGGGGGTCATTTTGACGCTACCCGCTTGTCCTAAATGTTACAGCGCGGTGAGCAGCCAAATATCCGAAGCTAACACTGGCTCAGCTTGGTTGTACCGTTGGCTTTTTAACCCCGCAGCGCCAGCCACCACACCACCGCGATCAACACACCCAGCACCGACGCGCTCCCCACATTGAGCGACGACCGGTGCAGCGCCTGCTCCGGCACGAAGGACAGCGCCGCGCCAAAGAGCAATCCCGCCAGAAACCCGCCCGCATGCGCCAGCACGTCCGATTCCGGCCCGAACCCGAACAACACGAACAGCAGCAATCCCGCCGTCACCCCGCTCAGGACGTACCGCGCCGCCTTCGGGCTTTGCTGCCACAGCGCGAAGGAATGGATCGAGAGCACGCCCAGGGCTCCCATCATCATTCCCGAAGCGCCCACCCCCGTGTAAGGCCGCGAGTAGAAAATCAATCCGAACACATTTCCCGCCGCGCCCGCCAGGTAGGTCAGCGCCAGCGTTACCCCCCAGCCGAACCGCGCCATCGCCAGCCCGAGGATCAAGAGTCCGAATGTCACGTTCGCCGCCAGATGCGCGATATCCGCGTGCAGCATCACCGCCGTGAAGAGCCGCCACCATTCGCCCTGCCGCACCGCCGCGGAATCCATCTTCCCGGCCGTCTGAATGCCGCTTTGCACGAAGGTCGCCAGCCAATCCCACATCGCCAGCACCACGCACCAGAAGGCCGCCCCCGTGTGGATTTCCAGGTGCGCTCCCGGCAATTCCTTCCGCCAGGACCAACCGGAATTCTCCACCCGGTACTGGCGGATCGCCTCCAGCGCCCGGTCGAACTCCTCCGGCGCCACCAGCAGGCCCCACTGCGGCAGCTCCCCCGGCGGCGCGATCACCGGCCGCATCCCCTGGCTTGCCAGCACCAGGCTCCAATCCATCGCTTGCCGCCGCGAGCGGGCGGGAATGCATACCCGCGGTTCGATCGCGTTCCATTCGTCCATAATCGCGGCCAACCTATCCCGCGCGCCCTCGATTTCAACCGCCGCCTGTCCCACCGGGTGCGACTTTTTCTGACGGTCAGGGCCGCGGCCGCCCGGATTTCACGGTCGAACCGATGCTCCTGCCGCCAGCGAT
>CAYZKY010000289.1:0-3102 GCA_964478815.1 uncultured Verrucomicrobiota bacterium | reverse complement strand
CGCGTTCTGTCATACCCCCAATGCCAGAACTGACCGCCACTTCCGATCGCACCCTACGCGAACCGTCAAAGCGCCGGCCGCGGCACAAACGGCTCACGCTGCTCCGCCTTCAGAGCTACCAATGAACATTTCTGGAAATTGTTGATGTTCAGGGATGGATTGTTTCGGGGTGGAGGTCGGTCTTTTGGGAGCCTCTCCAAAACGTGGGCTGACGTCGATCAGGGGCAATGCCAAGATGTACCGCAATGGCGCTATTTCAGGGGCGCGTCACCGGGTTGCTTGCGTTTGGGCTCTGGCCACGATAGAACGACGCGTATGAAACCACTCAAGAGCAGGGATGCGGCGGATTGTTTCAAGGGGGGCGTGCGAGTTGGAGCCGGGCTGTGCAGAATGTTCACGAAGCTGGGCGGGCTGGCGGGGGCGGCCGCAGGCATGGCGCTGGGTTTAGCGGGATGCGCGACGACGGGCGGGGAGGGCAGCGCGGGCGGGACGCGGCCTTATTCGGGGAAGGTTCATTTGATCCCTGGGACGATTGAGCTGGAGGATTTCGATGAGGGCGGGGAGGGCGTGGCTTATCATGATCTGGATCCGGAAAATCAGGAGAAGAAGGAGCCGCCGTACCGGAAGTCGGGGGTGGACCTGGAATGGCGCGAGGCGGCGAGCGGAAAGTTCAACGTGGGATGGACGCGGCCGGGGGAGTGGCTGGTGTACACGGTGGAGGTGAAGACGGCGGGCACCTACCGCATCGATATGGAGGTGGCTTGCAAAGGAGCTGGAGGGACGTTTCATCTGGAATTCAACGGGGTGGATCGGACGGGGCCGATCACGGTGCCGGACACGGGTGGTTGGGAGCATCTGAAGCCGATTTCGCATGGGAGCGTGACGCTGGCGGCAGGGCGGCAGGTGATGAAGGTGGTGATGGCCACGGGAGGGGAGTCGGGCTCGATCGGCGATATCGATTACTTGAAGTTCGTGAAACAGTAGGGGGCTGAGCGCGCTCCGGATTCATCGACGGCGGTTAATGATTTTTCGTTCGAGCGCGCGCGTGGTTGCTCTGGCCGAGGACCGGAGGTGGGGTTTGTGGCGGAGCGGGGGGATTGCGGCTGGTGAAGCCGCGCCAGCCTTCGGCGAAGGGGCGGCGGCTGATCGAGCGGATGCGCGGGCGCGGGGATGGGAAGCTTTCGACGGAGGAGATCGTGCGGCTGACACGGGGCGAGGGATGAAAATCCTGGTGGACTCGAATGTGCTGCTGGATGTCTTCACGGAGGATCGGGCGTGGTTCGCGTGGTCGGCCCAGAAGCTGGAGTGGCATGCGGAGCGCAATGGGCTGGTGGTGAACCCGATCATCTTTGCCGAGGCATCGCTGCACTTTTCGCGGATCGAGGAGCTGGAGGAGGCATTGCCCCGAGAAGCATACGAAAGGCAGGAACTGCCTTGGGAGGCTGCGTTTCTGGCTGGGCGGTGTTTCGCAGAGTATCGAAGCGGGGCGGGGCGCGGACCTCGCCCATGCCGGATTTTTACATCGGGGCGCACGCGGGGATCGGTGGCCTGGCGGTGCTGACGCGAGGTGCGCGGCGGTTTAGGGATTACTTTCCAGGACGGAAGATGCTTTGCCCCGAGAAGCAAGCGGCCGTATTGGCAAACTGGATGGTCGCGGTTGCTCAACAGAAGCTCAGCCGAACCGGTGAAGATTACCGTCGCATTTTTTATACCCGGGCGAGAAAGCATGTTGTGCTGATTGCCAGGGTGAGCTGAATTCAGCAGGGCGATCCGCGCCCGGCGTGGATGTGGAGAGAGCCGCTTTGACGGTGGGGCGGGGGCGGGTGAGGATGGGGCGGTGGGCGGGAGCGCGGACATTCTGATCGTGAGCGATATCCATTACGCGGGGGCGATGGAGCAGGAGCGGCGGGATGCGGATTTGCAGGCGGTCTCGCATGCGGGGTTGCGGTTCATGCTGCGGTGGTATCGGCATTTCGTGTGGCTGAGGGATCCGTTCGCGCACAATCATTTGCTGGAGGAGGTGCTGGCGCCGCCGTTCGAGCCGGAGGCGGTGGTGGCGAATGGGGATTTTTCGTGCGACAGCGCCTTTATCGGGGTGTCGGACGCGGCGGCGTGCGAGAGCGCGGCGGAATGTTTGGGGCGGTTGCGGGGGCGATTCGGAGGCGGTTTCGAGGCGAGTTTGGGGGATCATGAGCTGGGGAAGGTGTGCCTGGGGAGCCGGGTGGGAGGGTTGCGGCTGGCGAGCTGGCGGACGGCGCGGGAGGTGTTGAAGATCGAGCCGTTGTGGACGCGCCGACTGGGGCGGTATGTGCTGCTGGGAGTGACCTCGACGCTGCTGGCGCTGCCGGTGTACGAGGCGGAGGCGCTGGCGGAGGAAGTGGATGGGTGGCGCGCGCTGCGGGAGGAGCATCTGGCCGTGGTGCAACGCGCGCTGGCGGAGGTGGGCCGGGGGGAGCGGATCATCCTGTTTTGCCACGATCCGACGGCGCTGCCCTTTTTGGCGGAGCAGGCGTGGGTGCGAGAGCGGCTGCCGCAGATCGAGCGGACGGTGATCGGGCACTTGCACAGCAATCTGTTCGGCTGGCCGGCGCGATGGCTGGCGGGTTTGCCGGAGATCACGTTCGTGGGGGCTTCGGTGCGGCGGATGAGCATGGGGCTGCGCCGGGCGGGGGAGTGGCGGCGCTTCCGACCGTTGCTGGTGCCGTCGCTGGCGGGGATCGAATTGACGCGGAACGGGGGGTATTACCGGATGACGCTGGATCGGGAGGGGCGGCAGGCGGCGAAATTCACGCGGTATCGAGTGCGGCGAAGGCTGGCGCCGGGGCGGGTGTCCTGAGCCGTTCGACGGTCTTGTGGGTGGCCCTCGGCAGGAGCAGTTTGTGCAACCTGGAGGGCTGCCGAAGTGTAGAATGAATTGGCGGTGGGATTGGAATCGTAAAAACGAAGGAGAACAGATGATAGCGATAAGCATCGGAAGAGTCTTGCGGGTGGGAGCGGTGTTGGGGCTGCTGGTCACGGCGAGCGCGGGGTTTGGAAAGGAACGAGTTATACTATCTACGCATGAATATCGGTATAATGACTTTGGACGAAGCGTTTACTTGA
>CAYZKY010000288.1:0-3109 GCA_964478815.1 uncultured Verrucomicrobiota bacterium | reverse complement strand
GCATTGAACGCGCCCCCAACGCCTTGCAAAGGCTGGGCGGGGTCGTCGGCTCATGTGGTGCGGGTGGGATACCCAAGTGGCCAACGGGGGCAGACTGTAAATCTGCTGGCTTACGCCTTCACTGGTTCGAATCCAGTTCCTACCACCATTTTCAAAGCGCCCAGGATTGTCCGACTTGCCGCGACCGTGACTCCGCCCGTCGGCGATTTTTCCCGACTTGAAATCCGGCCCGGGATATGGCTGGACGCTCTCGGGGCTGCCTTTTTCGGCGATACCAAAACGCTTGCCATAGCCGATCTGCATCTCGGCTATGCGTGGGCGGCCCGCGCGCAGGGCCAGCTCTGGCCCATGCACGAACCGGCCTCTCCGGCCGCGCGCCTGCACACGCTCTGCGCCCGGTACGGACCCGAACGGATCGTGTGCGTCGGCGATGTCCTGCACCGGGCGCTTCCCATCGCCGGCATTCAGGACGAACTCGCCGCATTTTGCGCGCAGGTCCCCGCGCCGCTTGAACTCTGGCTGCTCCTCGGCAACCACGACCGCGGGCTGGAACGCTGGGCGGTGCCGGATCATGTTCGTTTTGCCCCCGAACTCCGCCAGGGCACCCGGCTCTTCCTGCATGGGGACTCCCCCGCCGCCGGCGAGGGGATCACCCTGCGGGTCATCGGGCACGAGCATCCTGCCATCGCGCTCGGCGATGGTGTGGCCACTCGGGCCAAGTATCCTTGTTTCCTGGTGGCGGAGGGATTGCTCGTGCTGCCCGCGTTTTCGCGGTGGGCCGCAGGGACGCCGTACGGCCAGTATCCCTTCATGTCCGGGCTGGCCCGCGAAGCCCGCTTCACGCGCGCCGTCGCGATTCTGGGCGACAAACTCCTGCCCGTCCCGCTTTCCGGCCCCCGCTAAGCCGCGTCAGAATCGGAACGACACCCCGAGGAAGGGATTCACATCCTCCGCCGAACGCGTCACGCCGATGTTTACCCCCGCATCGAGCTGGATATTTTCCGTCAACCCATAGGTGAATCCAATATCCACAGATCCCTCCCAATCGCTCCCGTCCTCAGCGCTTGCGAGGCTCCAGAATTCGAGGTAGCCGCCCAGGTCGCCCCACAAATCCCGGCTGACCGTAATGCTGTTCACGAACTCCAGATGCCGGCCCTGGCCCGTTTCGTCCCGGTTGACGTCGAACTCCGTCATCAGCCCCAGCCCGAAGCCGGCCGGCAATTCCACGGCGAGCGGGATGATCACGCCCGTTTCGACCGAGTCGTTCCCCAGATCATCCTGGTTGGTCGGAAACTTCACGAACGGCATCAAGGCCAGCGCGGTGCGTCCGCCGTCGTTCCCCCACAGGTTCACCTTCACCCGGCTCGTGATGTCTCCGAAGCCCGATTGCCGCGTCGTGGTTCGAGCGACCCGGTCTTCCGTCCGCACCGTCTGGTATGTCTCGAGCACGGTCTGCAGATCCACGTTGTGCCACAACCCCATCTTGAAGTTCACCGGCGCCACCGCCCAGCCCTCCGTCCGCGTGTCGGCGCCGCCGGATCGGTCGCGGTCGTGGGTGTAGGACACCAGATCCACCTCCACCTGGAATCGTCCCGCATCCACGGTGTACGGACTCTCCGTTTTGTCCGGTCGATCTGTGCTCATTTCCCGCAGGAACTCGCGCGGCGTCGGCCGGAACAAGTGGTATTGCGACTTGTCCGCCGCCGGCCTTTCGTCAGCCGCCTGAAGACACGGAACTGTCGCACTGGCAGCAGCCGTTAAAACGAGACCGCCAAACCGTAGCATCGTCATCATTATGTAGCGTTGGCTACATTATGCTCCTTCGTCAAGCTCCGTCTTTTCCCGTGACTTACCTCATCGAATCCACGGACTCGTGACTGACCTGCCACTCCTGGTCGACGATTCTGCGCTACGCGGCTTCCGCCGCTTCCCGGACGCGCTCCAGAATTACATCCGGCAGGTGCGGCTCCCGCCCGATGCTCGGGGTGTACCAGAGCAGCTTGCCTTGTTTCTCGGTCGGGTTCCGCCACGTTGGCTGGCCCTCGGCGTAGCGCTTTTTCACCACTCGCTCTGGTTCCCCCAACATGACAGGGATATCCTCGTAGGAATGGAGACCGTCGCTGATGAAGAGCGGCACCATCACCACATTCCGTGCCGCCGCCATCCGGTAACAATCCCCAATGCGCGGCTCTTCCTCCATGAAGACCGCATGCACTTCGCCGTAGACGCCCTGGGCGCGAATCAACTCCACCTGCCGCTCGATCGCTTTCCGTGAGTTTTCGTTGTTTCCCGTGCCGTGCCCCGCGATGAACAGCGCCGTTTCCCCCGGTTTCGGCGCGCGTGGGAAGGGATGCCGTTCCACCGTCTCCCGCGCCCGCGCCAGCAGCACTTCCGTCATGCTCGCGTGAGTTCCCACCGGTCCGCAATAGTACACCGTCTGCCGCTCGAATCCGCACCCTCTCGGAGCGGGACGGTCCTGTTTCCGAAGAAAATCTTTCTCGCCGGGCGCGGCCAGGCCAAGCTCCCGTGGGATCACCTCTTCCGTGAAATAGCCTTCGCTGATAAACAGGGGCACGACGAATACCCGCGGCGAGAACGCTCCGCGCAGCGCGGCCGAAATCGCCGGCTGCTCCTTCCAGAATGCTTCCCGCACCTCCGCAAAGACGCCCCGCTGCCGCAGCGCCTCGGCATGCTCGAGCGTCGGCCGGGACGACTCCGCATTGAGCGTCGAGCCATGCCCGATCAAAACCAGCGTCGCATCCGCAAACGATTCGTTCATCATCACTCCGTCCCCTTCCTTCATCCCGAATTCGGCTACCCTCCCCTAATCCAACCGTCCGCGCCCGGCAAGCCGGGCGTGCTACTCTACCGCCCGGCTGGTTCGGCTTGCCCGTCCCGCAACACGCGATACGATCCGTTCATGGCTCATCCGCCCATCCAAATCGAATACAGCACCGAATGGCACGAACTGGCCGGCCTGCTCCAGGGAGTTGATCGTCCCGGAGATTATTTCGCGCACGGCCGTCTCATACCATTTTCTAAGGATATCCGGTATAAATAGATTGCGCCGCCCGTGAGCGCCTGGCATCCTTGAAGCGATGGGAAGACC
>CAYZKY010000287.1:0-3144 GCA_964478815.1 uncultured Verrucomicrobiota bacterium | reverse complement strand
GATGCCGCGCTCGGCGTCGTAGCGCGCCACCCGGGCCAGGCCGCTATCGATCACATGCCGCACGCCATCGATCGTGACGGATGTTTCGGCCACATTCGTCGCCGCGATCACCTTGCGGAGCGGATTCTGCTCGAAGGCCCGATCCTGCTCCTCCGGCGGCAAATCGCCGTGCAACGGAATCAACGCCAGCCTTTCGCTCGCGCGCAGGTGGCGGCAGGCGTTCAAGGTGGCGTTGATCTCGCCCATGCCCGGCATGAAGACGAGGATATCCCCGGTTTCGCCGGTTTGGATCAGTTGCTCCACCGCCTCCGCCGCCAGTTCGGGGGCGGCGCGCGGTTCGCGGGCATAGTCCGCATAGCTGACTTCGACCGGAAACATCCGTCCCTCGGAGCGCAGCACCGGCGCGTCGCCCAGGTATCGCGCCAGCGCTTCCACTTCGAGAGTGGCCGACATGACGACCATCTTCAGCTCCGGACGGCGCGTCTCCTGCAGCCGCTTGACCAAGCCGAGCGCCAGATCGCTCATCAAGCTGCGCTCGTGAAATTCGTCGAAGAGGATCGCGCCGATGTCGCGCAGGAGCGGATCGTCCTGGAGCCAGCGCAGGAGAATGCCTTCCGTGACGAACACGATGCGCGTGCCGCGGGTCGTTTCGTCTTCAAACCGGATTTGGTATCCGACCTCTCCGCCGAGCTTCGTCCCGCGCTCCCAGGCCACGCGCGCCGCGAGCGAACGGGCCGCCACCCGCCGCGGCTGGAGCACGACGATCTTGCGGATGGTTCCGCCGAATTCATCGAGGAGCATCTGCGGCACTTGCGTGCTCTTCCCCGAGCCGGTCGGCGCCACCAGAACCAGCCGATTCCGGGCACGCAGCGACTCAAGCAGGGCAGGGGCAATGCCCCAGATAGGCAGGGACTTCTCCACGAATGGCGTGACCGATTACAGCAGAAACAGGCCGAGCGCGGCGGCGAGGCTCAGAATCGTCATCATGCCGTTCGGCATCATCTTCTTCGATTTGCTCCAGCGCATGCCGAAGAAGAAGACCAGAAACACCAAGACCCAGCGGCCGTATTGAAAGGGCAGAAGGCCGGTGGCAAACAGAACCAGAATCGCGGCGATGATGCTCGAGGCGATCAGCGAGGCTTTACTGCCGGCTTTCAGAAACCCCATCAAGCCGCCCAGCATCAGCAGCACGATGTAAACCCAGAGAATCACGACTGGCGCACTCATGCCGCGGAGCTTCCCATCACTCCCCCCGCACGTCCAACGACAAAATTTCGCCCGGCTCGCACTCCGCATGGACTTCGAACGGTCGGCAGCACACCTCGCAATCCGTCACGAAGCGTTGCGAGGGCACGCTCGTGTCAATGGCCAGCTCGAAGCTCTGGCCGCAGTAGGGGCAGTGGATGGATTCCGATTCTTCCATTACTAAAAAGGCACTTCAGGGTCCAAATCGGGTATCCGCTTTGAATCGGGCGGCGTTCGGCGTATGCTTTCGTTCGTGCCAATGACACTGGAACAAGTTGTCGCGGAAGCTCGCGAATGGCCTGCGGAGCAAATCGGCGAGTTGGTGGCCCGGTTGACGGAGGAGTTGCCGTTTCCGAATCCTGGGCTCGAAGCTCTTTGGAAGGACGAAGCCCGGCGCCGGTTGGCGGAACTCGACGAGGGCATGGCCCAGCCCGTGGATGGCGAGGCCGTGGCTGCGCGCGTTCGGCGGATCGTGGGCCGGTGACCCGTTATTTTTTCCATAGCGAGGCGGAAGCCGAGTATGTCGCCGCGGCGGCCTACTACGCCGCCGTGGAGGCCCAGCTCGGCCAGCGATTCTACGATGAAATCGAACGGCTTATCCAAGATGTTCGAGAACAACCGGATCGGTTTCGCTTGTTCGACCCTCCGATAAGGCGGCACTTCTCGTTGCAGTTCCCGTACGCGATCCTTTATGCCTTGCGCGAAGACCGAATATTGATCGTCGCGGTCATGCACATGAAACGCCGGCCCGGCTACTGGAAGAACCGGCTTGGGTGAACGAAGCCAAGCCCGGTTCGAGTCGCACGGCGGATTCTGCATCGTCAAATCCCCACGCTCGCCAGCTCCTCGTTCGTGGCCACGTTGACGATCTTGAACTGTTCGGAGTGGAAGCCCGGTTCCGGGCGGAAGGCCAGTTTGCCGAAATAGCGTTTCTCCATTTCGATAATAAACTTCTCGTCTTCGTGCCGCAACCGCTCGTAGACCGCCGGGTTCAGCACCACGCGCAACTGAAAATCCGATTCGTCGCGCGTGCGCCGCTTGAGAATTTCGCTCAGCTTGCGCTGAATTTCCACGCTCATGCTCAGGGCGCTCTTCACCTTCCCGCGGCCCTTGCAGTAGGGGCAATCGTCGTAGACGGCCGCATGCACGCTTTCCGAATGGCGCTGGCGCGTCATTTCCATAAGTCCCAGCGGGGAGATCGGCAGGAGGTGCGTCTTGGCCTTGTCCCGGCGCAGCGCTTCCTTCAGCTTCGAATAGACCGACTGCTGATCCCGCCGCGATTTCATGTCGATGAAATCGAGCACGATCAATCCGCCCATGTTCCGCAGCCGCAGTTGCCGGGCGATCTCCTCGGCGGCTTCGAGGTTGACTTTGCAAATGGTCGAGTCCTGGTCCTTGCCGGCACTCTTGTGCCGTCCGGTGTTGACATCGATGGCCACCAGCGCCTCAGTCTCGTCGATCACGATATATCCGCCGCTCTTCAAGAGGACCTGGCGGGAGAATGCTCCCTCCAGTTGCTTGGTGATGTTGAACCGGTCGAAGATCGGATGCGACTCGTTGTAGGGTTTCACCTTGGAGACGGACCGCTTCGAAATCCGTCCGATCATATCCTTGATCCGGTCGAACTGCTTCGGGTTGTCGATGACGATTCGCTCGACATCCTCCGTGAGGAAGTCGCGCACCGTGCGCTCGATGAGGTCCGGTTCCTGGAAAATGCACGTCGCCAGCGGTTGCCGGTCGAGCTTTTCCTGCACGCCATTCCACTCTTCCAGCAGGAGGGCCAGATCCCGCACGAAGTACCGCGCTTGCTGTCCTTCCCCCACCGTCCGGATGATCACCCCCATCCCTTCAGGGATGCTCAGCTCGCGGACGATTTGCTTGAGCCGCTGCCGCTCTTCG
>CAYZKY010000286.1:0-3185 GCA_964478815.1 uncultured Verrucomicrobiota bacterium | reverse complement strand
GACGCCCGCCGCGACAGCCGAGACGGCTGTCACTACCCGGAAGAAGATGACCGCCCCTTCCGATCACACCCCACGAGTTTGGGCGGGTTGACAGTCGAGCGACGGCGAATCTATAGTTCGACGATGACTGTCGCGAACGCCACGCCTCTGCAGAGCCTTGATGAGTGGGAAGATTTCGTAAAAGACCGGTATCCCGAGCCTGGGAAGCCGGCCCTGCCCTTTAAAGCCACGGACCCGGAAAAGAAGCAGGAAGAGTTTCGGAATTACGCGAAGGAGGCGAGGCCGAGCGTGAAGGAGTTTTATCGCCTGAATCACACGTTTCAGACGCATGAATTCGTGAAGCAGAAGCGGGCGGACTTTCTGCGGTTCAACCGGCGGGAGATGACGGTGTGGGAGGCGGCGGAGTACCTGAACAATCTGGTGGACGACAGCGATCCGGACACGGACATGTCGCAACTGGAGCATTTGCTGCAGACGGCGGAGCAGATCCGGAGGGATGGGAAGCCGCGATGGTTCATCCTGACGGGATTCATCCACGATCTGGGGAAGATTCTGTGCCTGTATGGCGAGCCGCAATGGGCGGTGGTGGGCGATACGTTCCCGGTGGGATGCCGGTACTCGAAGAAGATCGTGTTCCACGAGTTTTTCGAAACGAACCCGGATTCGAAGGACACCAAGTTGCAGACGGAGCTGGGCGTGTACGAACGCGGGTGCGGTCTGGACAACGTGATGATGTCGTGGGGGCACGATGAGTACATTTACCAGGTGGTGAAGGATCGGATGCCGGACGAGAGCTTGTATATGCTGCGGTATCATTCGTTTTACCCGGCGCATCGGGAGGGCGAGTACGATTACCTGATGAACGACAAGGATCGGAAGATGTTCGACGCGGTGCGGCAGTTCAATCCGTACGATCTTTACACCAAGAGCCACGAGAAGCCGGACGTGGCGAAGCTGCGGCCGTTCTACGAGGATCTCATTAACGAGTATCTCCCGGGCAAGCTGCGCTGGTAAGAACCAGAGCTTCTCTCAAGATTTCGATTTTGCCCATTTTACAAGAGGCGGCCGATGCGGCCGCCTTTTTTATGGGGCGAGGCAGGCCGGTGAAGTCCACCTTCGGAGGAGTAGCCAAATGGGCGGGGCCGGTTACGATGAGGGCGTGAAACGGATGGGAGGATGGTGCCTCGGGTGGGCGCTGGCGCTGGCCGGGGGTTGCGCGAAGTGGCCGGATCAGCCGCCCGATGGGGCAGTCTCGGGCACGATCGAGACGGATGAGGTGCGGGTGGCCTCGCGGTACGGCGGGAGGGTGGAGGCGTTGCTGGCGCAGGAGGGGGAAGCGCTGAAGCCGGGTCAGGCGGTGGCGCGGCTGGAGGCCGCGGAATTGCGCGCCCGGCGGGAGATGGCGGCGGCGGCGCTCGCGGAAGGGAAGGCGGGGCCGCGTCCGCAGGAGATTCAGGCGGCCAAGGACGATTGGGAAGCGGTGCAGGCGCAGGTGGCGTTTGCGCGGGCGGACGCGCGGCGGGTGACGGAACTTTGGCAGCAGAAGACGGCGCCGGAATCGGAGCGGGACCGGGCGGTGGCGCAGGCGAACGCGCTGGAAAAGAACGCGGCAGCGGCGCAGAGCCGGTACGAGCTGCTGCTGGCCGGCACACGGCCGGAACGCATCCAGCAGGCAGCGGCGCAGTTGGCGGAAATCGAGGCGCACCTTACCGAGATGGAGATTCGCGCGCCGACGAATGCCGTGCTCGAAGCGTGGCATGTGAAGGCCGGGGATGCGCCGGGGCCGAACCAGCCGCTGGCGACGCTGGTGCTGACCGGCCAGCTCTGGGTGCGCGTTTATGTGCCGGAGCCGTGGCTTGGGCATATCCAGCTCGGGCAGACAGTGGCGGTGAAGGTGGATGCCTTCGCGGAGCGGACGTTCGAGGGAGAGGTGGCGCAGATCGCGCGGACGGCGGAGTTCACGCCACGCAATGTCCAGACGGTGAGCGACCGCGTGAAGCAGGTGTTCGCGATCAAGGTTCGTCTGCCGACGGAGGATGGGGCCTTGCGGGCGGGGATGGCCGCAGATGTCACCTTCGCAAGCGTGCCGAAGGATTTGTATTAGGAGTCTGAGCCGCGGCGATGATCGAGTGCGAGCAATTGACGAAGCGGTTCGGGCATTTCACGGCCGTCGATCAGGTCAGCTTCAAGGTGGAGAAGGGATCGATCTTCGGCTTTCTCGGGCCGAACGGTTCGGGGAAATCGACGGTGATCCGGATGTTGTGCGGAATTCTGGCTCCAACCTCGGGCACGGCGCGGATCGGCGGCGTGGATGTGGTGCGCCAGCCGGAGGCGATCAAGGGGTTAATCGGCTACATGAGCCAGAAGTTCTCGTTGTACGACGAGTTGACCGTGCTGGAGAACCTGTCGTTTTACGGACGCTTGTATGGGCTGAAATCGCGCGACCTGGCGGCGCGGCGGGACGAATTGATCGCGCTGACGCATCTGGAGCCGTATTTGGAACGGCGGGCGGCGCTGCTCTCGGGCGGGTGGCGGCAACGGCTCGCGATGGCGTGCGCGCTGTTGCACCGTCCGCAGGTGCTTTTTCTGGATGAGCCGACGGCGGGGATCGATCCGGTGGCGCGGCGGGAGTTGTGGGATTTGCTGTTCGAGTTTTCCGGGCGGGGGATGACGCTGTTCGTGACGACGCATTACATGGACGAAGCGGAACGATGCTCGCATGTGGGGTACATTCATCTTTCCAAGCTGATCGTGTGCGGCCTGCCGGCGGATTTGAAGCATCTGCCAGAGGTGAATCCGCCGAACACGCGGCGGCTGGACGTGAATTGCGAGCAGGTGACGCGGGGATTGCAGGCGTTGCGGCATCAGCCGGGCGTGCTGACGGCGACGGTGTTCGGGCAATCGATGCACCTGCTGGTGGAGGAGACAGTTTCCGAGGAATCGATCCGGGCGGTGCTGAAGAACGCGGGGATTGCGGAAGCCGAGGTGCATCCGATCGCGCCGTCGCTGGAGGATGTGTTCGTGGCGCTGACGGACCGGCAGGCGGCACGAAGTCCCACACAGGCTGATTGAAAAGCAAGCGCCCCTCCGGCAACCCGGAGAGGCGCTCGCGATTCAGAGAGGGGAGGCTAATTCCAGTTCGCGTTCCAGATGAGACGAATGCACTTGGTCTTTCGACCGCTGGC
>CAYZKY010000285.1:0-3213 GCA_964478815.1 uncultured Verrucomicrobiota bacterium | reverse complement strand
CGGCGCTCGCGTTGTCGAGCAGCTTGCGGAACATTTCGATGTCGGTCGCCGTCGTTTTGCGCGTGTCCTTGAGGCCGACGATCTCGACTTCGGACATCTTGTTCAACACACCGCGTTCCACGCGGCCGGTGACGACCGTTCCACGGCCTTCAATGTTGAATACGTCCTCGATGCACATCAGGAACGGCTTGTCGACTTCGCGCGTCGGGAGGGGGATGGCCGCGTCGATGGCGTCCATGAGGGACTGGATGGCCTTTTCGCCTTCCGGCTTCCCTTCCAGGGCGGCGGTGGCGCTGCCGCGGACGACCGGGGTGGTGTCGCCCGGGAATTGATACTTGGTCAGGAGATCGCGGATTTCCATCTCGACGAGGTCGAGCAGCTCGGCGTCGTCCACGAGGTCCACCTTGTTCAGGAACACCACGACGGCGGGCACGCCGACCTGGCGGGCGAGGAGAATGTGCTCGCGGGTCTGAGGCATGGGGCCGTCGGCGGCGCTGACGACGAGGATGGCGCCGTCCATCTGCGCGGCGCCGGTGATCATGTTCTTGACGTAGTCGGCGTGGCCGGGGCAGTCGACGTGAGCGTAATGGCGGGCATTGCTCTCGTATTCGACGTGCGAGACGGCAATGGTCACCGTCTTGGTGGCGTCGCGCACCGTGCCGCCTTTGGTAATATCGGCGTAGGAAATCGGGGTGGCGAGACCTTTGCGGGATTGCACGGCCACGATCGCCGCCGTCAAGGTTGACTTGCCGTGGTCGACGTGTCCGATCGTCCCGACGTTAACGTGCGGTTTAGTCCGTTGAAACGCTTCCTTAGCCATTTTACCTAATCGTTGTTGTTCAGTGTTTAATCAATCGCGCGCTTCCTGCGCGCCAAATCTGGAGCCCATGACCGGGTTTGAACCGGTGACCTCATCCTTACCAAGGATGTGCTCTGCCAACTGAGCTACATGGGCAAAAGCAAGTAATACTCTTATCGTTTTACTTGGGCCGAAAATGGAAAAAACACCCACCCACTCCTCCTTCTCGCCTCAGCAATTCGGGAGTGCGATGGTGTTTTGTATCCCTATCGACCGCTAAATCGAAGCCGAATATAGAATGCGTTCCCGGAGTGTCAACACTCCTTTTGGAAAAAAAATCGCGCGGGCGGGGCCGCGCGCAGAACCGCTCCTCGATCGAGGTTTCCCCGCCAATTCCCGACTCTCGAAGCAGCGCGCCAACGCGCCGGGTTCGCCGACGGGAGCCGGGACTGCCCGGCGGGAAGCGGCAAGGGGTTCGGCCGAGGAGACGGGCTGGGATGCGGGGCAAGCGAAGGCCGCGGAAGCGCGCATGACCCACGGTGCGAGTGGTGGAAAATCGAATTTCGAGTGGTGAATTGTGGTGAATCGGTGGTAATTGCGGCTGTAATGTGTCGCGCAATATATTGATGTTTAATGGCTTACGTAGTTTTTTATGGGCAAGACCAGGAGTGGAGAATGAGTGGTGGATTGTGGTGGATTGTGGTGGATTTGTGTGGAGAGTGGTGGATTCTGGCGAATGGGCTGGCGGGGGAGGATGGAGGGCTGGAGATCGCTGGGCGGGCATCAGTTTCAAATCGCTTTCGGAAATGGGTTTACACGCCTCGGCGCTTTTGAATAATCTACCGGCCAAAGTCAATTCGGTTGGCGGATAAGGTGATTTGGCCTTGGCCGGCTTGGGCGCTGGTTGGAATCGGGGCGTTGTTGCTGCATTCAGCCAATGCAAAGTCCAAACCATCAACACGTTGCAAACCAATCATCGGCGCCGGTCATCGAGCGGCCCGGCGGCGAAGTTCGCGGAGGGCGGTAGGACCGTCCACGAAAGGAAGTTCTCCGCGTTCGAAGGTGTCGATGCGCCGTTCGGATTCGGCGGCCCACCGAGACGCCCGGCGCTGGTGGAGGCTTGCCCGCGGGAACCGACCGTGCAGCGTCCGCTAGTGAAACCGCGCTCATTCATTTCTCGGATTTGCCGCAGGTCATCCTCGTTTGGTTGAAGTTCCTTGATTTCCGCCGAGAACCTTAAACAAGAAGTAGAAACAAGAAAATCCGCCGTTCTCTTGGCTTCGGCAGGCCGCTCCGGCAATCGAGTCGCTTCATAGCCGAGCCGCATACGAATGTCGGCGAACAGTTTTTCGGAATGCGTTTCGAGTTTCAGAGTAACCGCCAGGAGTTTAGATTAAATGTGCTTCGCCAGTGCGCTTCGAATCCGGCCCGGCGAGCGACGGCAATCGAGGACGCGGAAAACGACGGCCTCGCCAGCGATGAGGCGATAGTAGATGGCATGAGGAAATCGATTGGCAAGCAATCGATGATAGCCGAGGCGAATCGGGTGAATGCCTGCGGAGAGGGCCAATGAGCCGATGTCGGCGAAGAGGCTGTCGAGGAAGTAATTGCCAACGCCAATTTCCTGTCGGTCGTAGAATTGCTGCCCGGCCGCCAGGTCGTCGAAGGCCGGGCGGAGGATTCGCACCTTCATTTCAAGCCTTGGCGGAGCTCCTTTTTGGCGGTTTCCCAATCGAGAATCTCGAGGCGTCCCGCGATGAAATCCTCTTCGGTTTGGCGGAGCGCCTCTTCATGCCACGCAGGGCTCTCGAAGAATTCTTGGTCGCCGACGAGATCGCTCCAAAGGGTTTCGACGATCTTGAGTTTTTCCGCGCGCGGAAGCTGGCGAAGTTCGGCGATGCTCATCACGGGAAGGCTATCGCCAAAAGCGGGGGATAGCAAGGAAGCTGGCGCGCCTGGATTCTATCGGAAGTCGGTCGATGGCCGACTCGATTACGACGAGAAAGCGCATACCGAGTCCGGCTTGCTGACGTTCGTAGAACTCCAACGCTTCGCGCAGTTCGCGATAAGCCGCCGAGGTCAGGCGGAAGGTCATCGAGCGGCCTGGCGGCGAAGTTCGCGGAGGGCGGTGGGACCGTCCACGGAAGGGATCTCTCCGCGTTCGCGGGCGTCGATGCGCCGTTCGGATTCCGCGGCCCATCGGTGTTAGTCTGGTCTCGCCCCCATCCTTCCCAAAGGCCAAGCCAAAAAACCAACCCTCCGCTTGCGCCTCCGCCTCCCCGGCGGTATTTTTACCCCATGATCGCGAACCCAGACTCGCGGTCGCCCGGATCGATTCCGAACAACAGGCGCGAACCCTTCGCCCCTCCTGTTCCGATTCTCCGCCGCGCGACCCCGCCGCCTCGCCGCGCCCC
>CAYZKY010000284.1:0-3236 GCA_964478815.1 uncultured Verrucomicrobiota bacterium | reverse complement strand
CTCCCCCAAACGTCGCCCCCCAACCCTTCGCCCCCGGCAAGTAATACACCGTCGCCGGCGTCCCCAAAAACTGATTCCCCAAATCCGGCGGCGCATCCCCCATGAACAACACCGCACTCAGCTCCGAACAGTCTTGAAATGAGTTTGCTCCAACCGATCTCACGGACTCGGGGATGGTCAACGAGCGCAGTTTCCTGCAATAAATAAAGGTCCGTTCACCTATGGTCTGAAGACCGCTCCCGAGCGTGAGATCCTCTAATCCACCGCACGAATTGAAAGCGGCGCTTCCCAAGTTAGTCACGCTGCCCGGAATCGATACGCTCGTCAGTCTGAAACAGTACCCAAAGGCCGCTTCTTCGATTCTCGTGACACCACCCGGCACGACGTACGGCCCCGAACGCCCTCCTGGAAATTGGAGCAAGCGGTCTCGATCCTTGTTGAAAAGCACACCCTGCTCCGAGGCATAGTGACGATTGCCTGGAGCGACTTCGATCACGCTTAGTTTGTTGCATTGGCTGAACGCCTCCGCTTCGATGTTCGTCACGCCGGAAGGAATGAAAACGTTGGTGACTTCCGAGTAGACGAAGGCTAAGGCGTGAATGGTCCGGATCGATTCCGTAATCGTTAGACTAGGCAGGCTGTATCTCCAAAAGGCGGATGGCCCAATGGCTGCCACGGGTCGTCCTTCATAAGTTTCTGGGATTGGGAACGGCTCTGGAATCGCGCCGAGCCAGTAATACTCGAGAATCGCGATTTCTCCGGCCACCTCAATCCCCAGACGCGGGCAGGCCGAAAGCAACTGATCCATGTAAATAGGTTGCTTTCCCAACCCTTCGAGATCCGCAGGCACATCCGGGGGCAGCGTTGGCGTTACGACAAAAGGATGAGACTCTCCGTAATACGCCGAACCGTCGTATTGGGTGTGAGTATAGTAGCGCAGAAGAACGGTTATCGGCGATCCCTGGTTCCCGGGAATGGTGACCACCCCGCCATCGAAATACCCCGTCGCCGCCTGAGGAGTGTGTCGGAACTCCACCGCCGGACTTATCGGAGTGATGCTCCTGCCCGGACCCACCATCGCCAGTTCAACCTTCATTCTCGGATTCTCGCCCAAACCGTAAGTGCGGTTGGAGCAACGCAGTTGAAACGGCGCATCGACCACCCCCGCCACCTTGTTGGAAAAAAACACCGCCCCCTGCCCAAAACTCGACGCCACACTCGCCCAGCCCAACATCACCAGCCCCACCAGCCAAGCCGCCCCCTTCCGGTCACGACCGATTCCCGCGCCCCTCCCCGCCCGCCCGTCGCGTCCCGAAAGCTCCGCCCCACCCATCCCTCCGAAACCTCCCGCACCTCGAGTCATGTCAGGCATAGCGCAAACCCCAGCATACCCCGTGCCCAGCCGCGCTCCAGCCCGATCCCCAAAAATCCTGTTCCTCCCGTAAATCCTGCCCCATCCCCTCCCTCCCCATCCGCGTTCTTCCCCCTCGCCCATCATCGGACTGGGCTTGCTCCGATAAAACGGACAGAGAAGTTGGGGCATTGGGTTAGTTGTTTTGGGATTCGAAGTCAATGGGTGACAGGTAGCCCAGCGCACAGCTCCTCGCCTTTGGCGTCAAACCCGGCTGGATCCAAAACCTGGTTGAGCTGGGTGTAGAACGGATGGCCCGAACCTTTGGCGAGATCCGCGGTGGCGGCGAAGAGTTCGGTTTGTTTTTCGGTGCGTCTTCCTAACGACATGCTTAATGCAACGCATTAGTAACGCCGATTAACGAGCGAAGCGTGAGTTCTTTAACGGGCTGTTAACATTGCCGGACTGCTCTGAAGATATTTGTGCAATGCCCTCGCAGATTTGGATGTTGAATATCCCGCCAATGAAGCAATCTGTAGTTCGGCCGGGTTCTCAGATTCGGATTGAGCCATCAGCTTTTGTTCGTCGGGAGCGGCCGTGCATCAAAGCGAGGGCGAGGGCGCCGTTGCTCAGGAGAAAAAGCGTCGAACCTGGATCTGGGACCGCCGTATTTCCGATTCCTTCGCTGAACTGAAAGGAATACGCCGGATCCACGCCCTCTCCGAACGTAAAGACCGGATCGATAAACGCTCTCGCGAACGATCCGAAATCACCGCCGGAAGCTTCCGCCCGGGCGTGCATCGTGACTTGATAGGTCTGATTGGCGGTTAAATGCAAATCCACTTTGTGGTCGAAGACATTCTCGTAATCCTCGTAAATTGGGCCTACCTCGATTCCTTCGCTGAAGACGCCGACGATGCCCCAGGTGGCATGCACGATGAAAGCGGGGTAAGTCGGCTGGGGGGACCAATCCCCCAGTCCTGGATGAGTGAGCACCGCGCCAGAGACGCCAACTTGGACCGGGACGATACCGTCGGGGCCGACGATATGGACATCGTAGGTCAGAGTGGCTTGCGTGCGGACATAGCGATAGGGGGCCACGCTCACCGTGCCCTCCAGCGATGGCGCCGGCGTGGGGTAGGCCGCAAAGGTCGCGGTGCTATCGCCCGCCGTCCCCCCGGGCTGAATGATTGAATACTCCCCAAAATCCTGGAATTCAAGATTGGAGGGCAGGAGGTTTGCGTGCAAAAATCCGTTCAAACGCGGTGGATTCAGCGAGACAGCTTCCACCGGGGGTGTGGTGGAAACTAAAAGCAGAAACATTCCCGTCAGACTGGAACAGACCCCGCTGCCCAGGATTTGGCCTCTTCGCATAGTGTAATCCTCCTGCAATTACGGTCGCGTTTTACTCACAAAGAGCAGCGTTTGTCAAGTGTTTTGCCGCAGTGTTTTGCCGCAAGCCCGTGTCGTTCATGATCGAAGGCGGAACGCTCCGCTGCCCTCGAATCCGAGTGAACAGGCGGGTGCCCGTCGGGAAGGTTGTGCGTGACGATGCGCCTCGCTGGGATCGTGCTGGAAACCGCCGAGGCGGGGGCTCCCAGCGGCGGGAGCGGGAAATTCGAGGCCGTGCGCGGAAGCGCGGAGGCCCAAAGCGGGGGCGCAAGCGGGTTGGCTGGGTGGGGGCCATTTTATCGAGGGGGCGGGTGTCGATCCTGAAGGGCGAATTGCTCTGGCCGGGCAACCCTGCGGGCCTGCGCGCAAAGCAGACCACGCATATTCCACAAATTCCACACCCGCCACCCCTTCCACGCAAAAAAAGCCCCGTCATTCCACCCATTCCACCCATTCCACCTCTTCCCCCCCCCCCCGCGGCCCGCGGGGGGCC
>CAYZKY010000283.1:0-3341 GCA_964478815.1 uncultured Verrucomicrobiota bacterium | reverse complement strand
ACCAACCCCAAAAGCGCCCCTTCTACGTCGGCGCCCTCAAACGCCGCTGAGCCCGCAAGCTCGCACATCGGCCGAGTTGCTCCTTTACGTCGGCCCTGCGGTGTCGTAGTTTCACTACAGCCTTGGCAGCTTGTGCCGTGCGGATTTTCGCCCGGCCCGCGCGCCGGCTATGGATACTATGCTTGCCATGTTGAACATGTGGGAGGTCATCGCGCTGATCGCGGTGGTCGTGATTCTCTTCGGTGCCCGCAAACTGCCCGAATTGGCCCGCGGCTTCGGCCTCGGCATCAAGGAATTCAAGAAGGCTTCCCGCGAAGTCGCCGACGAACCGAACCCCCCGAAAGCCTGAGGTGCCTATGAATCCCCTTTTCGCCATGTTGAACGGCTGGGAAGTCGTCGCCATCCTCGCCGTCGTTCTCATCGTCTTCGGCGCCAAGCGCCTGCCCGAACTGGCCAAGGGCCTCGGCCAGGGCATCAAGGAGTTCAAGAAGTCCTCGCGCGAAATTCAGGACGAACTCCACCAGGCCATTGATGTCGAGACGCCTGCGGCCCGCCCGCCCGTCGTCTCCCCGCCGGAGAACACCGCGGCCCGCGTCGAAACGAACGCGCCCGCCCCGGCCGAACAAAAAGCCTGATCTTTTCCCTCTCCGCCCCTCATGGCTGATGAGCCGTTAGAGCCGATTCCTCTCGATGAGGAAGAAGGCGGCCCCGTTAAGACCTTCCTCGAACACCTCGAGGACCTTCGCTGGGTCCTCATCAAATGCTTTTCCGCCCTGCTGCTCGGCATGGTCACCTGCCTCGCAGGTGCATCTGCCATCACGACGATCCTGACCGAGCCCGTTTTGTGGGCCGGTCTAACGGAACAGGCGATTGGCGGCCTGAGCCCGCTGAGTGGTTTTACCATTTCCATGAAAATGGCGCTTTGGGGCGGCATCACTCTGGCGCTGCCGTTCATCCTCTACTTCGTCGGAGAGTTCGTCGTCCCGGCGTTGAAGAAGAATGAACGCAAATACTTTCTTGGTGCCTTCGCGGTCGGCAGCATCCTATTTCTAGCCGGCATGCTGCTCTGCTATTTCGTGATTCTCCCAATCTCCCTCAAGGGCCTGGTCGCCTATAACAACTGGATTGGGATCAAGACCGAGCTTTGGCGAGCGGAGGAGTATTTCCAATTCGTCATCATGTTCATGGTCGGCATGGGGTTGAGCTTTGAAATTCCCGTGCTCATTCTCACGCTTGTCCGCCTTGGCATCATCCCGCACGGAACGCTCGTGAAAGGCCGCGCCTACTTCTTCATCGCCAACCTCGTGCTTTGCTCGTTCATCACGCCCGACCCCGTCAGCACGATCTTCATGGTGCTGCCGGTCCAGCTTCTACTGGAGATCTGCATTCTCATCTCGAAGCATTGGGAGCGGCAGAAACGCCTCGCCGAAGCGGCCGAACTTGCGGCCAGCAAGCAACTGCACAGCGGCGCGTGAACGCCGCCCGGCAGCGCCAGCTCGATCAGCACGTCGGGCGCCTGCGCCAATGCACCCTCTGCCCCGCCATGCACAAGCCGGTCGTCAGCGGCGGCCCCGTTGTCAGCCGGGTCATTCTTGTGGGTCAGGCGCCGGGCGACAAGGAACCCGTCCTCGGCCGCCCCTTCGCCTGGACGGCCGGAAAGACGCTCTTTCGCTGGTTTCAAGAGGCTGCGGGCATCGACGAATCGGCCTTCCGCCGTTCGGTCTACATGGCCGCCGTCTGCCGCTGCTTCCCCGGCAAGCGCGAGGCTGGGGGAGACCGGGTTCCCGACGGCGACGAAATCGCACGCTGCGAATCCTGGCTCGAAGAAGAGATCCGCCTGCTCGAACCGGCCCTCGTCATTCCCGTCGGCAAACTCGCCATCGGGCGCTTCCTCGCCGAGCCGCGCCTCGATCAAGTGATCGGCAAGCAATTCCGCGTTCGCTACCGATCCAGTGCCTTCGACTTGATCCCGCTGCCGCATCCCTCCGGCGCTTCCCCGTGGCATCGCATGGAGCCGGGCCGCACGTTGCTCGCCGCCGCTCTCGATCGCATCGCGCGCCACGCCGCGTTTCCGCGGCCCCATTAGCGCGCGCTCCGCCTCTCACCGCCCCGTGGCGGGCTGAAGCCGTCGAAACGCCGGATTGTCCAAAGTCGAAGGTTTGTCGTTCGCCACCTGAAAAATGCGCACCGCCGTGCGGTAGTCGCGGGCCAGCGCCAACGCCTTCGCGGTCGGCATCAAGGTCAGCGTCGTATCCAGCGCATCCGCCGTTGTGCAATCGCGCGCCACCACCGTGGCCAGCGCGTGATTCGTCAGCCCCAGGCAAGTGAAGGGATCGAGCACATGGGAGTACCGAATCCCGTCGATCACCACGAATTGCGCTAAATCGCCCGATGTCGAAACCCCCGCCCGAGCCAGCTCGACAGTCATGGCGGCCGGCCCACCGGGATAGTCGGTCCCGATCAGCTCCACGTTCCAACCCCGCCGGCCCGGCGGCGCGTCTCCCACCGCGATGTCGCCGCTCGCCGCCACCAAGGCCCGCGGATGCCCCGAAGCCCGCAGCACCTGCAACGCCGCATCGGCCGCATAGCCCTTGCCGATGCCGCCCAGGTCCAGCCGCATCCCCGGCGCCCGCAGGAGCGCGGTTCGCTTCCCTGCATCCAGCACCAGATTCGTGTAACCCACCTGGCCGCGCGCCTCGGCCAGCGTCTCCGGGGCCGGCCACCGTCTCGTGCGCCGCGTCTGCCGCCAGAGCGAGACGCACGGGCCGATCGTGATATCGAATGCGCCATCGCTCTGTCGTGCGATCCGCTGCGAAAGTTCCAGCACCGCCCACAAATCCGCGCTCACCGGCACCGCCCGCCCGCTCCCTGCCGTTCGCGAGAGCCGGCTCAATTCGCTGTCCGGCTCATAATCGCTCATGATGGCGTTCAGCGCCTTCACCCGCCGGAACGCCGCATGGGCTGCTTCCTGAGCCTCAGCTTCCGAGGCGGCGTACAGGACAATATGAAACGGCACGCCCATCTCGGGCTGGGCAAATTCGAACCGTTCGAGCGCTGGCGTGGGCGTTGTGCGGCAACCGGAGGAGAGAAGGCAGAGGAGAACGAGGATACCGAGGGAAAACGAAGGCGTGGCAAACACGCGGCTACTCATAGCGGAGGGATTCGATGGGATCGAGGTTGGCGGCCTTGTAGGCGGGGTAGGTGCCGAAGACGATGCCGACGATGGAGCAGACGACCAGACCCAGAACGGACCATTGGAGCGGAAAGACGGCGGGGACTTTCAAGAGCATGGCGACGACATTGCCGGCGGCGTCGACCACCGAGAGATGCGCGGTGCCGTG
>CAYZKY010000282.1:0-3355 GCA_964478815.1 uncultured Verrucomicrobiota bacterium | reverse complement strand
CATGACTTTAACAGCCTCCGCCTTTCAGTTGACCCTCAAAGACCGTGAAGCGATCAATCGCTGGCTGGCTGCGCACGGAACCCCGCAGCAAGTGACGTTGCGGAGTCGAATTATCCTGGCCGCCTCCGAAGGTCAATCGGACAGTGCGGTTGCCCGCGACTTGGCCATCAATCGCAAGACCGTGATGTTGTGGCGAGCACGCTTTGCTCGGGAAGGGATAGATAGTTTATGGGAGGTGGCGCCAGGTCGAGGGCGCAAACCCACCTTTAGTCCGCAGAAGATCAAAGCCATCATCGACGCGACGCTTCAAACCAAGCCAAAGGGAATAACCCACTGGAGTTGTCGGTTGATGGCCAAGAACCAGCAGGTCAGCAAGTCTACGATTAGCAATGTCTGGCGCAGCCACAACCTAAAGCCGCACCGGGTGAAGAGCTTCAAATTGTCACGGGATGCTCGCTTTCTGGAGAAGTTGACGGATGTCGTGGGTCTTTATCTCAATCCGCCACACCAAGCCTTGGTGCTCTGCATCGACGAAAAGAGCCAAATTCAGGCGCTGGACCGAACCCAGCCCGGCCTGCCGCTCAAGAAAGGACGTTGCGGCACGATGACCCACGACTACAAACGCAACGGCACGACGACGCTCTTTGCCGCGTTGGAAGTCTTGCAAGGCAAGGTGGTGGGACAGTGTTACAAACGCCATCGCCATCAGGAGTTTTTAAAGTTCCTGCGCCGCCTGGATGCGGAATTCCCCGGTCAGACGCCGTTGCATCTGGTCATGGACAATTACGGCACTCACAAACATCCTCGGGTGCAAGCTTGGCTCAAAGGCCATCCTCGATTCATTCCACACTTTGTGCCGACCAGTTCCAGTTGGCTCAATCTGGTGGAGAGGTGGTTTGGAGAACTTACTTCCAAGCGCGTCCGGCGTGGATCCTTCAGCAGCGTGGAGGAGTTGCAAAATGCGATCACCGAGTTTCTAGCCGCTTGGAATGAGGATCCAAAACCCTTTGTCTGGACAGCAACGGTCGAATCGATTCAACAAAAGCTCGCTCGTTGCCGGCAAACTCTTGAGCAAATCCAACCCGGCTGCACTCTGCCGCGCAAAAGAAAATCAAAGAAACCCCTGTCCAGTTAATTCTTGGACACTACACTAGGTGCAGCCGCGCATCTGCGTCAGCGCTACGTGCATGGTATCGAGCATTCCCGCGTTGAGCAGCGCTCCGAAACATTCAATCAAAGCGAGGTTGCGGCGCGCGACGTGGCCGCAAGCGACGGTATAACGGAGCCAGGTTCCTCCGTCCAGCTTCCCGACTGAAGTCCGATGCATTGGCGCACTTTGCACCCTTTCCGGCATGACCAACTCTCCCCATATGTATTACAATGGGTTCATGAAAGCGCTGACTCTCAATCCACCACACAGTCGGGTTGCCTGGCTGGAGCAGGAAGCCCGGCGCGTCAATCGCCCCAAATCCGCGCTCGTGCGCGAGGTGTTGCAACAGCACCAGCATCAGCGAGATCAAAACGCGCTCGACCTCGCCAGTGACCTGTGCGGCTGCGTCGATAGTGGCCTGCGGGGCCTGTCCCGCAGCAAGAAGCGGCTCAAAGGATTCGGTCGATGATCTCCTGACAGTTCGCGTCTTCGAACTTCGGAGTTCGGGTTCAGGCAAGTCGAGCCAAATTCCGCCGAGCGTTCAAAAACTGCGCAACCAAGTCTGCAGGGGGCGCATCTTGGCACTGCCCCCGTTTGGAGTTCCGGCTTTAGCCGGTTCGGGAGTTTTCTGGCCACAGACCGCCTAAACGCGGAATTCCAAACGATAGGCAGAGGAGGCTCGGGGGGAGTGCCGAGATGCGCCCGTCTGCCGGTGCGTGATGAAATGAGGGTTGATCGGATAGAGTATTACCGGTAGGATTCATACCGTGAAGCTGGATACGATAGTCACGACGAAGGGAACCACGACCATTCCGGAGTCTTGTCGGAAGGAATTGGGGATCAGCACGGGAACGGTCATGAGTTGGGAAGTCCAGGGTGGAAAGTTGGTTGGAGTAAAAAGGGCGGACGCGGAGAATGCCTTGCAGGCCCACATTCGAAGGTATTCCGGCGCGTGGAAAGGGGCCTCGAAGGTCTTGAAACGAACACGCGGCCGCGAGGTATGATCCTGGTCGATACTTCCGTGATCGCCGGGTGGATCGATGCGGACCATCCGCATCATCACGAGTGCGAGAGCGCCTTGCTCCATTGGGCGAATGAAGATGAATTGGCCATCAGCTCCATAACCTACGGGGAACTGGCTGCGGCGGGGCGAACCAAGGAAGCCTTGGACGAGATTCTTGGCGGGTTCGTCCGCATCGATTTTGATTTCGACGCCGCGTTTCGCGCGGGTCAGGCGTTCGGCCGCTGGAATCCCGGCAAGCAGAAAAAGCCGGTGCTTCCCGATTTCCTCATTCGCGGCCAGGCCTCGGTGCTCGGTCTGCGGCATCTCACCAATGACCGGCACCAGCTAGCAGCCTTTCCCGAAGTCGATTTTCTCTTCCTAGAATAGGCCCTCGAACCAATGAGCTTTGGCGGGTATGCAGGCCACGCTCCTCCGACACCCACCGCCAGAGTCAACATTTCCGATAATATTCCCAATCAAAGCCCTTGAGATCTCGCGCTGCCTGCACGATCTTTGAGGCATGACTGCGAACCAAACCTCGCGGTCCCTCGGAGTCGTTCCGAATAAAAGCCTCGAGACCCTCGGGCCTTCTATTCCGACCCCTCCGCGTGGCCCGCCCGCTTTTCTTCCACCGAAGATCTGTCCCTGCCCCTCCGCGCGCCTTCCCGGGCTTCGCGTGCGCACCCTCCTGTACTTACCCCGTCATTCTCCGCCCCCTGCCGCCTGCCGGTTCACCGCCCACCCCCGTCAACCTCACCCACTCCAAAAAGAGGGGGGGGTGCCCAAGATTGGCGGGTTTCGTTCCCCTTCGCCGGTTGTCAGGCCAGCCTTCTTGCCAAAAAAACAGGGGGGGAGTGGCCAGGCGCACCCACGAAGTCAACATTTCATCCCGACCCAAAAAAAAGAGGGGGGGGTGCCCCGACCTCCGGCCTCGCTTATGAGCCCACCCCTGCGGCCACTCATGGCGGCTTTCAATTCCGGATCGGAAGCCTGCGGGAATCCCTGCTGCCGGAGGGTAGTTCCCTGTTCCTTTTCGACCTGCTTACCGCCCATGATCAGACAACAATTGGCGTTGATTATCAACGGTTTACAAGACTGATCATGGAAAGCGTTTATGTCGAATGTCCGATCTCGGCGGCGGGGAGGGAGGCAGGGCCAACGCATCTAATTTTTTCCGAGTCTTCTGAGCGGTCCGGATCGGA
>CAYZKY010000281.1:0-3424 GCA_964478815.1 uncultured Verrucomicrobiota bacterium | reverse complement strand
TGAGCGCGGCCATTTTTCTCAGCGTGAATTGACCCGTCCATAGCCAAACTCCAGTGCCATGCTCCGCATGGCTCCTAACAGCATCAATTGCCAGTTCATACTCGCCGTTGTCGATGGCTTTGTTAAGGAGCCATGCTAGGCGGGCAAGATAACTTCTTTTTACCGTGTGAGGCGGTTCCTGCACATTCATGACCAGAACCTATCCCGTGTCAGGGTATTTCGCAAACTGCACTCAAACGGCAGCGGCGCGGGCCGCACTCGAGACTTCGCCCGAGGGCGGGTACGACGCTCAACAGAGGGCGACACTCTCGCAGTGCTCGACATCTTTCCAAAAGCGAATTCGAGGTTCACGAAAGCGCGGAAACCGTTACGATACGCATTCTCGATGGGGAAGGGGAGGCGGTGCGTTTCCAGGGCAAGGCTGCCGATGAGCATGCAAAGGGTTCAATTTTTCCGACGCTTGGCGAAGCGGCGAATTTCTTCTCACTTGGCGCCACGGGTTACTCGCTGAGCCGGGACGGCCGGAATTTCGAAGGGATGGAGCTTCGATCGCTGAGCTGGAAGATCGCACCGCTGGAGGCTCAGGAGGCGCATTCGAGATGGTTCGCAGATACGGGACGCTTCCCGGCAGGGGCGGTCGAATTGGATTGCGCGCTGGTGATGCGCAACATCCCGCACGAGTGGCATAGCCGGCCTCGGCTCTTCGCGGATTCGCACACCGATCGGGCTGACGCCGTGCGTGTGCCCACGGAGGAAAGCGCTCGCGGGCGAAACGTGAGGAAGGAGTAAAACTGCAGAACTCAGTGACCGTCGAGCCACGAGGCGGCCAAGTGAAGGATCAAGCGAATTGGCCTCAGCTTAAACGCACTTTGGAATAAACCAGCTCAACTCGCGCACGACTACGAGCTTGCCGGGGCAACCGGTGTGGAGGGCTGCAGAGCCGAGAATACCTCCTGCCGTTCCAGCGCGTCCCGCCACTGGAAGGAAATCTCGTCTCCATTGCGGAAGTGCAGGCGGACGCAATCGACCTGGATATCGGTCGAGGCGATCTGATCGAGATCGAAGACATCGCCGTTCACATTGCGAAGGTTCATACCGTTGGGGTGGGCGCAGCCAAGGTATCAGAGGAGCCGCCGGACGATGCGGGCCTTGTCCAGATCGTAGGGAGACATCTCCATCCGGACACGGTCGCCCGCGGTAATGCGAACCCAGCGCTTGCGCATCTTGCCCGAAATGGTGGCGAGGACGACGTGCTTGTTCGGGAGTTCGACACGAAACATGGTCCCGGCCAGCACGGTTTGGACCATGCCTTCGATCTCGAGGTGTTGTTCAGCAGCGGGCTTCATAGCGGCAAGAGCAGAGAAAAAAGACGCGGAGTGCCGGCCCGGCCCAAAGGGCAGGGGAAGATCGGACAGAGCGGCACTCCGCACCTCTGTCCGTCCTGGAAGCGTTCTGGACCGCGAAATCGCGGATTCTTAGTACGACGAGCGACGGGCGCCGGCGAACCGGGACCGGTCTCCACCACCCCCACCGCCGGAGCCGCCACTGCGCGCTTCACGCGGCTGGGCGATGTTCACGGTGAGCGTGCGGCCATCGAGGGCCTTGCCGTTCAAAGCGCTGATCGCGTTCTGAGCTTCCTCCGGGGTGCCCATGGTCACAAAGCCGAAGCCTTTCGACTTGGCGGTCATGCGATCGGTGATGATATTGACCTCGGCCACGGTGCCGTGGGCCGCAAAAGCGTCCTGCAGATCGTTTTCGGTGGTGTTGAAGGAGAGGCCTCCGACAAATAATTTCTTTTCCATATACATTCCTGAAGAGATGAGAAGAACCTGACCTGTTCCCTGGATGGGTTTCGAACCGAACAGAAAAGCTAGTGCTTCACCTGACGATCCACCGTGTCTGAACTCTAATAATCTGTTCGACGAACATCGAATGTGCCATACGCGCCGCGAAATGCAAGCGCAGAGTCAATGGCTCAATGGCTGGGCGCATCTGGGCACTGCCTCCGAGCGGTCTCGGCGTACGGTTGGGAGTTCCGGGGTGTCGGGGGGGGGGCCCCCCAAACACCCCGGGCCCCGCCACCCGGCGGAACTGCTCCGAACAAGGGCAGCAAGTGTCCAGATGCGCCCTCCGCCGATTGGGGGCGCAGCTCAGGGTTGCTGCGGGCTTCGCCTCTGCCAAACATTCGCGGTCAGGCCCAGGAACACGTCGTGGGCGGAATACCAGGCGGGCGAACTGTTTCCCCATCCTTCGTTACACTTGAAGAATCGCCGGCGAACCCCTTGGTACATCTCGGTTCCGCCGATGGTGGCCATCAGGTCTTCGCGGAAATATCCATAGGCGACCACGTAATGCCACAGCACCCCCAGGCCCACCACGCCCGGCCGGCCATCCTTGATTCCACTCGCGACTTTCGACCCCGAATACTCCCAATCGTCCCCCCAGTAATCGTAGGCCCACGACGCGGAATAGCCGACGAGAGGATTGCCGTTGCCATAGGTGACCGACGCCGAGCCGATAGTGTTGGCGACTGGAAACAGGTACGTCTGCCAGCCTTCGATCAAATCTCCCGGCATGGTCGCCCCGGCATCGCTAAACGGGTCGCAAAGGACATCGCAGTAATCGTGTAATTTGGCCAAGGCGTCCCGGACGAGCGCCCGTTTGCCTGAAGTATCGAGATATTTCGGGGCATCCACGTTGCTCAGAGAACTGAAATTCACCACGCTCCGGTAAAAAGCGCTGGGCACATTCTTCTCGCGCTCCCACCAGCCCAGCAGCATCCCGATCGCCAACGGGCCGCACCCCACCAGTTCGCACCAGTCATCGCGCCGCAGTTGGTACCAGCGCAACTGGTCGCCCCAATCGCCGGCATACGCTTCCGTGATCGTTTTCCAATACGGGGACAGCGCCGCCGCTTGCAACGGCCCGGAGCCGGTTCCATTCAATTCGGCCTCGGCCGCCAGGATTCGCGGCCGCACTTCGATCACGTACCGGGTGATCGTTTCCCCATTCACCACTTTGATCCCCATGCGTCCGGCGATTCGGCCCACGGCTTGCAGGCCCCCCAGGCGCGGAAGCGTGAGGTCCGCGTTGGCTTTTTCGTCGGATTCGATATCCACGATCAGCCGGGTGATGCGTTGACCCGCCAGGAACGTCGCGGTCTCCCCGACGCGCAGCGTCAAAACTTCCGGGAATAGGCCGGCTTCCGCGTCCCAGTATGCCTTCGCGTGCTCGGCCCGGCGTGTTCTCAACAATTGGTAAACGGCGTTCGTTTCGTAGTCGGCCTTGAACTCCGCGTAGCTGCGATAAAACGAGGGCTTCCAGTTCATGGCCGGCGGGAGATCGTTCTGTCCAGTCTCCGTGTCCATGAGGCAGGGCAAACGCATCTAAAATCCGAGTAATTGGAGCAAATAGGCATGGTTCC
>CAYZKY010000280.1:0-3450 GCA_964478815.1 uncultured Verrucomicrobiota bacterium | reverse complement strand
TGGATGGCGGCGGTGGCTCCGGCTTCGGCGGCGGCGATGAGGCCGTCGGGGAAGGGGAAGAAGGCATCGCTGCAAATGACACTGTGCTGGAGGGAGAGCCCGGCTTCGCCCGCTTTCCAGACGGCGATGCGGCTGGAATCGACCCGGCTCATCTGGCCGGCGCCGACGCCGAGGGTGCGGTCGGGGCCGACATAGACGATGGCGTTAGACTTAAGGTGTTTGACGACGCGCCAGCCGAAGAGCATGGCGGCGAGTTCGCCGGCGCTGGGGGCGCGTTTGGTGACGACGCGCAGGGTGTCGGCGGTGGTTTGCTGGAGGTCGCGCTCCTGGAGGAGGAAAGATTCGGCGCCGACGGAGCGGAGATCGAAGCCGGGGGCGGCAGCGGGATTGGAGAGGAGGCGGAGGAGGCGAAGATTTTTCTTCTTCTGGAGGAGCGCGAGGGCCTCGGGCTCGAAGGCGGGGGCGACGATGACTTCGCTGAAGATTTCGGAGATGGCTTCGGCGCAGGGGAGATCGAGGGGGCGATTGACGGCGATGATGCCGCCGAAGGGGGCCTGGCGGTCGGTGGCGTAGGCTTTGTCCCACGCTTCGCGCAGAGTGGGGGCCTGGCCGACACCGCAGGGATTGGTGTGCTTGAGAATGGCGAGAGTGGGGGAATCGCCGGAGAATTCGGCGATGAGGTGGGCGGCGGCGGTGAGATCGAGAATATTGTTGTAGGAGAGTTCCTTGCCGTGGAGCTGCTGGTAGTACTTGCCGAAGGAGCCGTAGAGGGAGGCTTTCTGGTGCGGGTTCTCGCCGTAGCGGAGGGATTGCGCGAGGGGCGAATGGAGCCGCAAAGCCGCCGGCAAGGGAGTGGGAGAGAAGGCGGTTTCGAGATGGTTGGCGATGGCGGCATCGTAGGCGGCCGTGCGGGAGAAGACCTTGGCGGCGAGGCGGCGGCGGGTTTCGAGGGTAGTTTGGCCGGAGGTTTCAAACTCGCGGGCGACAAGTTCGTAATCGGCCGGGTCGACGAGGACGGTGACGCTCTCGTGGTTTTTGGCGGCGCTGCGGAGCATGGAGGGGCCGCCGATATCGATATTCTCGATGGCCTCGTGGAGCGAGACGCCCGGGCGGGCGACGGTCTGCTCGAAGGGGTAGAGATTGACGACGACGAGGTCGATGGGCGGAATGGCGTGGGCCTGGACGGCAGCTTCGTGGGCGTCGTTGCCGCGGATGTAGAGGAGGCCGCCGTGGACTTTGGGGTGGAGCGTTTTGACGCGGCCATCAAGCATTTCCGGGAAGCCGGTGTGCTCGCTGATGTCCTTGACGGAGAGGCCGGCGTCGCGCAGGGCCTTCGCGGTGCCGCCGGTGGAGATGAGTTCGACCCCGGCGCGGGCGAGCACCTGGGCCAGGGGGAGTAGGCCGGATTTGTCCGAGACTGAAAGCAACGCGCGCTGAATTTTCCGCATAAATGGGCGCACAGATTCAGGAGGGCGCGGGGCAGCGTCAACTGCGAAAGGCGGTCACGGCGAATGGCGAAAAGGCCTTTGCCCCGGATTCATCAATGAGCCGGGGCGGCGGTCGAGCGAGCCCGATGGGGTAGAATGGCGAGGCAAGCCTGGTGAAGGCGATCCGACAGGAGCGGCGAGACGCGTCAAGTTGGACGGCGGAAATGAAATCGCTGACGGAGCATTTGTGGTTCGAGATCGAGGGGCGGCGGGGTTTTGTGAATATGACGCCGACGGTGGAGGAGCTGGTGCGGCGGAGCGGGGTGAAGGAGGGGCTGTGTTTGTGCAACGCGATGCATATCACGGCGTCGGTGTTCATCAATGACGATGAGCGGGGGTTGCATCACGATTACGAGGTGTGGCTGGAGAGGCTGGCTCCGCATGAACCGATGGTGCAGTATCGCCATAACCGGACGGGGGAGGACCATGCGGCTCGCTCACGGAGTTGGTCCGGCCGTTCGAGGAGAAATAAAACAGGGCGGTGGTGGCGAATTTGGTGAGGGTCAGGCAAAATGCGACAGGGATTGCGCGGAGGCGAGGACGGATGGACCCATTCATTTCCAATCGGTTCCGACTGCGCGAAAATCATTAAAGATGAGGACCTTTTATTGCGATCGTTGCGGGAGCCTGGTTTTCTTCGAGAATTTCCAGTGTGTGAAATGCGAGTCCCGGCTGGGCTTCGCGCCCGATGCGCTGGACTTGTTAACGCTCGATCCCGATGGCGCCAACTGGCGCGCGGTGGCCCGCTCGGCGAATGCGGGCCTGTATCGCCGCTGCACCAATGACCTCATGCACGCCGCCTGCAATTGGCTCGTCCCGGTGAACGACCCCGAACCACGCTGCGTCTCCTGCCGGTGCAACGAGATCATTCCCGATTTAACAAATCACGCGAATCTTCGCTTGTGGGCCAGAATCGAAATCGCGAAGCGCCGCACCCTCTACAATCTCATCAAGCTGAACCTTTTCACCGAATTTTCCAACAAGCCTTGTTTCAGATTTCTCGGCGGCGACAATGTGCTCACCGGCCATGCCGACGGCTTGATCACCTTAAACATCGCGGAAGCGGACGATGTCGAACGCGAGCGCTCCCGCGTCTCATTTCATGAGCCGTATCGCACGCTGCTTGGGCATTTTCGGCATGAGATCGGGCATTTCTATTGGGAGCGCCTGATCGCCAACACGGCTGCGCACGAAGAATTCCGGGCACTCTTCGGCGATGAAACGCGCGATTACACCGCGGCGCTCCAAAACTATTACGCGGCCGGCGCGCCGCCCGACTGGCAACTCACCTTCATCAGCGCCTATGCCACCGCCCATCCCTGGGAAGATTGGGCCGAAACGTGGGCGCAATACCTGCATATGGTTGACGCCCTGGAAACAGCCGCCAGCTTCGGCATTTCGCTCCAACCCAAACATCCGGATGCCAAAGCGATGTCCGCCGAGCCGGCCAAAGTCCAGGACAAGGAAGGTTCATTCGAACGCATTTTGCGCCATTGGCTGCCGCTGACCTATGCGCTCAACTCTCTGAACCGCGGCATGGGTTTGCCGGACCTTTATCCCTTTTTCCTATCGACAACGACGATCAAAAAACTTCGTTTCGTCCACGAAGTGATTGCCAATGTCAGGTGAAACGCCGCTGGTTAGGTAGAGGCAAACCGTGCTTAATCGGTTGCGTGAGGTTGAGTTCATTTTTCACACCGCAATTGTAGGCTCGTGAGGAGGCACTCGCCATACCTAACCCAACGGGTCATTTTTCAGCCGTGACGAGCTGTGGCCGGAAAAATCGTCGCGGAGTATAAAAAGAACAGTATCAGAAGATCTGCCGAGAAACAGCACCGTCCGCGCCAGGATCAGGGATTCTTTATTGCAACCGCGAGTCGTTTCGCTGAGGGTTGAAAAACCATGAACAAACTGGTTCTTCGACGTTTTCAGTGGATGAGGGCAGAGAAGAATTTTAGGTTCG
>CAYZKY010000279.1:0-3477 GCA_964478815.1 uncultured Verrucomicrobiota bacterium | reverse complement strand
CGCGGGTTTGGTGAGGGTGGGCGAGAGAGCTTGGTGGCAGGACGGGGGCGGTTGGAGCATGGGACAGCCCTCCGAGCCGCTTCCCGGAGGAAGGGGCACGGCGGTGCGGCGGGGTCGCGCGGCGGAGAATCGGAACAGGAGGGGCGAAGGGTTCGCGCCTGTTGTTCGGAATCGATCCGGGCGACCGCGAATTTGGGTTCGCGATCATGGCAGGAGCTTAGCACGATTGGGCGGGAAATCAATGTGGTATTTGTAGAGTCTACATTTGTGTGGGCGCTTCGAGGATGTGGGGGACGGACGGAAGGCAGGGTGCCAGACCGGTGCGGAGGACGTGAGAGCGTGCAGAAGCGGATCGACCCCGCCCGAACGTTCAGGTCTCTCCGGAGGCGCGCCGGGCGAACTCCGCATCCAGCTTGTCCAGCAAGGCCAGCGCTTTCTTCGGGTTGCCCTTCGAGGCCATCAGCCGGAACCGGGTTTCCGCGTCGTGCTCGGCGAGCGCGGCGGTCGACCATTCCTCGATCAACTTGTTCAGGCTCAGCCCCCGGCGCTCCGCCAGTTCTTTCAACCGCTGGTGCTTCGGATCGGGCATTCGAATGGTCATCGTCGCCATAGCTCACCTCATCTTGCTCAAAAACTGCGCGGGCGTGACAATTCGGAGGACGGATTCTTTCAGCGGGTGCTTCGCCACGGGGCGGGCGGAGGAAACGAACACATGCACCGCCTCTCCTTCGCGAAACGGCAAGTGATCCAGGCTCAGCCTGCCATCTTTTTCAATGACCGTTTCCGCCCGGAACGATTGCATGACAGAGAGAGCGTAGCCTGAACTTGCGACTTGCCAAGCGCTGAGCGGATGGTCTCACGACGCGACGGAGATTCCCGACGGCCCGGCGCTGGCCCTACTCCAGCGGATCGGTCACGCGCTGAATCGGCGGATCGAGTTTCGATTCACCACCCATCCCAGAAGATCGCGGCCTGACGGAAGCCGCGGCTTCGGTCGAGGTTGACGGGTGAAGGCCACCCGCCGACCCACGGTCCACTCCTCCCCCCCTCCCGGGTAACAATACTTTTTGGCGCTAATCGCGGACTTGCGCGGGACACGGACATGCCGGAAGCTACTGCCGCATGCGCAAAACCGGTTCCGCCTCAGCCTCCCGTCGCGGTCGGACTTTTGCCATTCTGCTGGCCTTTCTCGGCCTGCTTGGCGTCACTTCGCCAGCCCAGGAACTGGCTCTCCTGGAACCGCCACCGAATGATGAGCGCGCCAACGCGGAGACTATCACCGGAATCGATTTCGAAATCATTGCCGACTTGGGCGGTGCTGTTTGGGGGCCGGGTTTTGGCATAGGTGGGACAATCTACCACGGATTGAACGCCTGGTGGAACTGGACAGCGCCCGCGGATGGCATTTGGAGTTGGGAGGTGGCAACAAATCTTACTCCGGCATTGGTCTATCTGTTGGAGACAGGTCCAGCAGAAAAGACCGTCGCGAAGACGTACTTGCAGATTGTGCCTTGCGGTATGATCCCGGAATTGAGGGGGTCGTTTCCAGCACGAGTCGGAACAAAATACGAAATTTGCGCGATGGCAACCTCGCTCTTAGTCCAAGATGATTTTCTCCCTTGGATCGACGAAGAATCGAGAACTTCCATGCCGATACGAATCGCCTTCAAAAAGGCGACCTCGGCGACGTCTTCCAACGATAGCTTCGATCAGCGAAGGGCGCTTACCAATCAACCGATGCGTTTCATCGTCGACCAGCGAACGGCCACTGGCGAACCCCATGAACCCAAAGCGGCTTGGGATGCTCTCCAACGCAGCCTTTGGTGGACATGGCAAGCGCCGGGTTACGGAACAGCCACCATCCGAGTGGTCGACACCAACCAAGCGGCTCCGGTGGTGACTATATTTCAGGGACAGGCACTACCCCAACTGCAAAGAAACGCTTCCTCCGCCACGATCCAGGGAGGAGGATTTCAAATGGGCGTAGCTCGGCTTGGGCTGGACTGGGACACTGGACCCGAACAACCGTATGAGATTCAGGTGGATTCTTTTCCAAGTCGGCGCTCCTTGGAGCCGATCGAACTTGAGATCAGTTTCGTTCCCGCGCCGCCAAACGATACTCCTGAAGGCGCACTCATCCTCGATGGAATGCAAGCGCGCACGCGAGCGTCTACCGCCGGAGCCGTGGCCAGACCCGGAGAACCTGTTTTTACAGGGGATGCAGCCTCGGCTTCGAACACCGTTTGGTTTCGATGGATTGCCCCTACAAACGGTATTGTAGAGATTAGCAATATCGACCCAGTCGACTACACCCAGCCCACGTCCACTCCAGCGTGGACGGTGGGATTCGTTGGGGGATGGGTTTCAGGATGCACCTCTGTGATAGAAGAAGATGCCCATCCTCTGCTGCCGTTCGAGCCAGCTTTTGCTTTGTTTAGTAGTACAAACGGACCGGCTGGCGAGCTCCGGCCTGCCACTCGCAAAACCTACGTGGAGGAGCGCATTCTGGCAGAAGTCTTCGCCGGAGAAACCTACTTCATCGCGCTGGATTGCCCGCTGGGAAGTTCCGGTGAGACCCCGGTCAATCTGTTGCTCACGCCCGTTCCGCCCAATGCGAGCTATGAGAACCGGATTATGCTTTCGCGCGAAGCGCTGCGGATCGCTGGGCGCACGATAGGAGCGCCGGAGAATCCAGAACTGACCTATCAGGATGGGGCCAACCGACTGGGACGGAGTGTCTGGTGGGAATGGAGCCCGCCGACGGCTGGGCGGTGGGTGCTTTTCCTGAACAAGGGGCTGAACATGAACCGCCTGGTGCTGTACTCCCGGCAAAATGAGACCCGCGCGGAACTCGGCTCCACTATCGGCGGTCCCATTGTCTTTTGGGCCGATCCCGCGCAACACTTCATCATTGGAGCTTTCGCCCGGCAATGGTACGGGGGAAGCTTGGAATTCACTCTCACTCCCGTCGTCGCGCCGGACCTGCGCGTCGAATCGTATCGTGTGCCCGCCCCAAGTTTTTCGAGGTTTGTCTTCAGCCTGCCGGATAATGCGGGCTTGCCTTTCGACATTCAGTATTCGGCCGATCTGAAGGACTGGATCACGCTCTATACGACGGACTATCCGTGGGCAAAATCGTATATCGTCGATGGCGACCCTGCCGCGCCGATGAATTTCTTCCGCACGCGTCTGTTGGAAGAGCCGTCGACGCCGGCGAATGCTCTGCCGGCCTCGCCGTGACTCGGTTCAGCGTAGGGGTCAAAGTAGACCATTGACACACATTGCGCGTCATCTTGGGACGACCTACCATGTGATGAGCCGTGGAGATCTGCAGGAGGCCATATTCTACGACGATATTGATCGGTAGAATTCCCAGAAGACCGTCGTCGAAGCGTGCCTCAGAGCCAGTCTGAAAATTCCGGCGGGGCTGGCGGCGGGTCTTTCGGCTGGGGCCTTCGTTGGCCCGACCGTTACAGC
>CAYZKY010000278.1:0-3501 GCA_964478815.1 uncultured Verrucomicrobiota bacterium | reverse complement strand
AACGAACGTCAAAGTTCGCTCTCCTCGGGTAACACCTAATTTTGATGCACGACGCCGGAGGCTGATCAATCTCCGGCCGTCATCGTCCACATGCCCAGCGGCGCGTTCGTATCGCCCCGGCCGACCGTCTCCGTCACCTTGTGAACCGACACATGGCCATCGTGGAACAGGTAGTTAAACCGCCGCCCATGCAGCCCGTAGGCCGCGCTGCCGTAGCTGATCTTGTTGAAGGAACTCGCCGGGCTCAGTTGCACGCAATCCGCCGTCACGCTCGAGGGGTATCTCGATCCCGGGCCCGCGCAAAACGACGGCCAGTCGTTCCCCGCCACGTTCCGTCCATTCGGCAGCTCGGCGAGCAGAATCGTCCCGGAAGGATCGCCCACCACGCTCTCGCGATACCCTCCGGCATCCCAATCCGGCAGCTTGCCGCTTTGGGAGCCGCGCAGATTAAAGTAGACGCCCACGCCGTAATTCGGCGGCGGCAGCGCCTGTTGCCGCGAAGTCAGCACAAATCCCGGCCCCGCCCAATTCATCGCATACGTTCTCCGGCGGCTGAACGGTGCGTAGTCGATGCCCGCCTGAATGCGGTCCGCCGGGCACTTTAATATTTGCGGAATCTTGCTCGCATCCGCCACCGCGCCGGAGATCCCGAGCACGAGATCCTCCGTCGGAGCCGTGCCGCCAATGTCCTTGTGGATGTAGTCGTCCCAGGACAGTTGGTATTGAAAATCGCCGGTCGCATAGGCTGCGGGCGGAAAGCGTTCGTCGTGATCCGTCGTGAACAGGCTGATCCCGAGGCCCAACTGCTTCATCTGGGACGTGCATTTCAGCCGCTGCGCCCGCGCCTTCGCCCCGGCCAGCGCCGGCAGGAGCATCCCCGCCAGGATCGCGATGATCGCGATCACCACCAGCAGCTCGATCAACGTGAAGCCGTTCCCCAAAGGAGTCTTCCTCCCGGCAAGCGAGCGCATGGGCGATTTGGATTCCACGGTGATGAAAAGCTACCCCAACCCCGGCCGCGCAGCCAGCCCTCGTTCCGCGTCATCGGCCAGCCCAACGCCGTCGGAGCCCAAGCGCTGGCCATGCAAGATAGCGGGCCAATCTTCAGGCCTGCCCTGGATGCCGGCACCCGGCAATCCTGGGTGGAGTGGCAGCAAGCCTCCAATACTTTCGGCCTCACCTCGAAAGTCGCCTGGACGACCAATGTCGCTTCCGGCCCTTGGTCCACCAATGGACTCCAGGTCACGAACCTCGGCCCCGCCCCGGCGGCGGGTTACCGCCGCTACGAAGCCCGGTTCCCCGTCACCAATGGCAGCAATGTCCTGCTTCGGGTTGCTGTCGAGTAAGGGCTCGGGCGAGCGGACAAGCCCGGTTCCGTCCGCTCGCTGGCCGTGCTGGCCGCACTTTTCATCGAATCATCCCAAGATCTGCGCATTCTTGAGCTTGATTGGAGTACCGCTTCCGCCTACGTTTTTCCCATGAGCGAGCTTCGTTTCGAAGTCATTCAAGAGGCTGATGGCGGCTTCTGCGCGGAATGCGTGTCGGATACGATCGTGACCGAAGGAGACACCTGGGAGGCCTTGCGCCACAACGTGCAGGAAGTAGTGCGCGCGTTCTACTTCGACCAGCCCGAAAAACTCCCCGCCACCATCCGGCTCCATTTGCTTCGCGATGAAGTGCTGGCCGTCGCGTGAAATTGCCGCGCGATCTTTCGGGGCGGGAGTTGGCGGCCATTCTTTGCCGGCACTGGGGCTACATGGCCGTGAATCAGGAAGGCAGCCATATCATCTTGCAAACAGAGACTCCTTCCCGCCAGCGAATCCCCATTCCTGACCACCATCCCATTCGAGTCGGAACCCTCAACAATATTTTGCGCTTGGTTTCCCAACACAAGCGCGTTGAAAAAGCGGACATCCTCAAGCTCTGAATTGGCCGTAAGAAAGCCTGCGCCTCGAAGGCCGTTCCGGTGGGAGTTTTATGGAACCTGCACCGCTGGCGAGAGACAGCAGCCCGGAATCAATTAGCGCAGAAACGAGCGATTTAAGGTCTGACCCCTAGGGCAATAAAAAGCATCACTGAGCAAAGAAGTTTAAAGTCAGAATTCGCCATTTACACCGACAGCAGAGAATTGGGATACACCCTCAACCATGCATTTGCATTTTGAATCTACTGGGCCAAGCGCGACCGGATTGGTAGGTTCAAAAATTCACTGAATCGCCAGCATATGGACAAAAAATACCAAGTGTTCGTAAGTTCAACGTCGAAAGATTTGCAAGAAGAACGGACCCTTGTCTTCGATACAATTCTTCGACTTGGTAGCTTTCCGGTGGGGATGGAAAGGTTCCCTGCAGTGGATGAGGAGCAGCTCAAAGTGATCGAACGTTTGATCGAAGAATGTGATTATTACGTTTTGATCGTCGCTGGATGCTTTGGAACTCGACTAGCTGATGGGCGAAGCTTTACGGAGGCAGAATATGAAATCGCGCTATCGAAAGGCGTTCCAGTCTTCGCTTTCGTGCATGAAAAACCTGCTAGCCTTCCGATCAATGACTCCAGCGATGCAGCCATGTGGAGTAAATTGATGGGATTTCGCGAAAAAGTGATGGGTCGGGGCAAGATGAATGCAAGCTACAAGGACAAGTCCGATCTCGGAATCCAAGTAATGCACTCTCTCACCGATGCAATTAAAGCAGGAACGCGAACCGGGTGGGTTCGAGGCAACAAACTTGTGAGCGACAGCGCGGCCAGGGACATTCTGGAGTTGCAAAAACAGCTTGAATTCTGGAAGGGCCAGGCTGGAGGAAATGAGAACGCCTTGAAAGTCGCGTCCGGGGAAGATGAAACGGAAATCGAATTCGATTACCTGGGGGTCTTGAACGCGCAACGTTTGCAACATGTAAAAGCCAAAGTGACTTGGGATTCATTATTTGAAGTGACTGGAAAGGCCTTTTTCCGTGGCGCAACTGAGTCCGACATTTTGACTGCCATTGGAATGCACGCCACCTACTTGAGCAAACCTTCGGAACCTCCACCGTCAGACGCTGTCCAGATCGATGATGGAATCCCTCTTCGCGTGTTGATCCAATTCAATCGATTAGGTTTGATCCTGCGGGACAACGACAGGTGGATACTTTCACCGAAAGGCGAGGAGAAATTCTTTGGTTTGAGAGCGGAAAAAAAGGATGGAGAGGTGAACTCAAAACTTGAATCGACCAACGTAGTGCTGACCGGGACAATTGTCTCAAACAGGCAAAAATCTGACCGTGATATTTGTTTTGATTGAACCGCCCAGCGCCAAACAAATCGGCTGGGCTTATGGGTCGATCGGGGTTGCACGAATTGGCTAATCGCGCCCTCCGCTGCGGCTGCGCTGCGTCATAGCGCAGCAGATCTTGATTAGAGGCCTGCTCTGGGTGGACGAGAGCGAACTCCATCACAATCTTTTTGTTACTCCGACCGCGTACCCGGACCACTTCACGCACCGCGGCCGGGACTTTCGGC
>CAYZKY010000277.1:0-3524 GCA_964478815.1 uncultured Verrucomicrobiota bacterium | reverse complement strand
GCATCCCCTTACTCCAGCCGCACATCTCCGCAAATGGCGACGCGCAACCCCAGCTCCGCGAGCGCCGCCGCTTTGATCCGGCACGCCCGGTGCGCCTGCGCTTCGTTCGGCGCATAGACCACCTGGATATGATTGGCCTTGTGCCGCGCCATCATCTGGTCGCGCGTTATCCCCTTTAGCACCGCGTGCATGATGGGCCATTGCGGCGTCGTTTCCTGCCAGCGCCGTTCCGTCTCCTCCGGCGGCAACTCCACCACTTCGGCCACTCCAACGTCGCAGTGCAACCGCCCTCCCATCACGAAAACCCGGCTCCAGACAATGTGCCCCGGCTTCGAAATCCCCTTCAACGTTCCGCCCCCGAGCCGGAAATACATCGCCGGCTGGCGTTCGCTGCTGGCTCCCCGGTATCCTCCCACAAAATGTGCGGGCGGGGCCGCCCCCGAAATCAGAAACACCCATACATACGCGTCCAACTTGGCATCGTGATAACGCTGCCCCCAGCGCAAATCGTGCAGCGTGCTCTCTGGCGCGAAACCAAGCTCCCGCCACAGATGATACGTGACCAACCCATCCAGCCCCGCGCATTCATCCACCTCGTTGAAATGCGGGAGAGCCTCTCCTTCGAATAATAGCCCCCCACTGCCCGCTCGCCGCGCCGGCGGGCGTCCCACGTTGTTCAGCAAGCCCTCCACCAAGTCGCTCGCGGGCGTCAAATCCTTCAACCCTTGCTGATACTGAATTCCGACCGTGGCGCAACCAAACTCATCGGCCAACCGCAACGCGGCGATATACATCTTGCACTGCGCCACCACCTGCCCGATCGTCAACTCCGTGGCCTCATCCTTTCCCAGGCGAAATTGCATTCCCTTCTGCTTCAGCCAGCTTAGCACTTCCTCCGCCTCCGGCTCCGTGACCCGCTGCATTTCCGCAAACAGAGTGGACTGGCTCAGCCGCTCCTTGAACACCCCCGCCGCGTGCAACAAATCATCCGGGATGATCGCGTTGAACATCCCCATGCATCCTTCATCGAAGACCCCCATGATCCACTTGCGCGCCAGGAATTTCCGCCCGAACGCACGCCCCAACTCCTCATCTGCCGCCGGAATCCGCAGCAACTCAAAATCCCGCACATGGCTTTGATCGTGCGGCACCGCACCCTCCGCCAGCCAGCGCGCCAGCCCCTCTCGAAAGGCCCGATCCTTAAAATCTTCGCTCCACAAGGTGCTATACCGAACTCCCGCCTTCGTCAGCGACCCATTCAAATTCAGCATCCCCACCAGCCCCGGCCAGGTCCCGCTCCAATTGGCCACCGTCAGGATCGGCCCCCGATGCGTCCACAACCCTCCCAACAGGTGATGCGAATACTGCCACACCGCCTCCGCCACGATCACCGGGGCCGCTGCCGGCACCCCGCGAAACACCTCCAGCCCCATTCGCTGCGAATCGATGAACCCATGGCCCTTCGCTTCGTCAAAGCGGTGCGCCCGTTGCACCTCCACTCCGCACGACCACAATACTTCCCCGAGCGCCTCCTCCATTCTCGCCTGCTCCGGCCAGCACTTCTGGTTCGCGCTCAGGCGCAAATCCCCGTTGGCCACCAAGTACACCTTCTTCGCACCATTCCCCGACGTCATCGACATCCCCCGATCTTGAACCGTCGGCCCGATTCTTCAAGACCGGAAGGATGCACCCTGCCCTCCCCTTGCTGGGACGATGGAGGCGCCAAAAGAAAAAAGCTGCTCCCACGCGAGCGGGAGCAGCTTGAACGAACCCTGATTTCCTGGGCAGGGGTTAGATGGAGTGGTACCCTTCCTCGCCGTGTTCGGTGAGGTCGAGACCGACGGTTTCGACTTCTTCGCTCGGGCGGAGGCCGACCACGGCCTTGACGATAAAGGCGATGATGGCCGTGGCCACGACGGACCAGACAATGGTGAGCAGCACGGCTTTCACCTGGTTCATGAACAGGCCGGTCTTAAGGCCCTCGACCACGGAATTGGCCTTGGGATCCGCGAGGAGGCCGGTGAGGAGCGCGCCGAGCGTGCCGCCGACGCCGTGGATGCCGAAGGTGTCGAGCGCGTCGTCATATCCGAAGATCTGCTTGAGCTTGGCGCAGGCGAAGTAGGGGATGATGCCCGCGAGGATGCCGATGATCATGGAGCCGGAAGCGGTGACGAAACCGCAAGCAGGGGTGACCACGACGAGGCCGGCGACGATCCCGGAGCAGAAGCCGAGCACCGACGGCTTGCCGCGGAAGAGCCATTCGCAGCAGGCCCAGACGAAGCCGGCGGTGGCGGCGGCCAAGGTGGTCGTCGTAAAGGCATTGGAGGCGATGGCGTCGGCGCCGAGCGCGGAGCCCGCATTGAAGCCGTACCAGCCGACCCAAAGCATCCCGGTGCCCACCATGCAAAGCACCATGCTGTGCGGGGGCATCGGTTCCTTGCCGAGGCCGAGGCGCTTGCCGAGGATGATACAGAGGACGAGGGCGCTCCAGCCGGAGGTCATATGCACAACTGTTCCACCGGCGAAATCGATCGCCTTGATGGCGGCGTCGGGGTTCAACGGGCCGCACATCAAGCCGGTGGTCGACCAGACCATGTGGGCGAAGGGGAAGTAGACGGCGAACATCCAAAGCGCTACGAAGAGCAGGATCGCGGAGAACTTCATGCGTTCGGCGATGGCGCCGATGATGAGCGCGGGGGTGATAATGGCGAAGGTCAACTGGAACATCGCCCACATGCTGTCGCTGATCCAGTGGTACCCAGCGCCGACGTTGCCCGGTTCGACGCCCTTGAAGAAGGCGTAGTTTAAATCGCCAATGATCGCATTCCCGGCGCCGAAAGACAGGCTGTAACCGCAGATCCACCAGAGGATGGTGACGAGCCCGGCGATGCCCATGCATTGGGCCAGGACGGAGAGGACGTTCTTGCGGCGAACGAGGCCTCCGTAGAAAAGGGCCAGCCCGGGGAGGGTCATAAACAGCACGAGCGCGGTGGAAGTCATCTGCCAGGCGTTGTGGCCGGGGCCGGGGCCGGCGATCTTGCTGCTGATCTTGGCATCGGGGGCGGAACTCCCGCGGGCGCCGTTGTTGACGTAGGCTTCGAGATCGGCAACACGTTGGGCCAGATCGGGTTCGGCCTTTTCCTCAGCGGCGGCTGGAGCGGCGGCGGCGGGGGTTTCGTCGGCGGCCTGTATCCGGCCGACCAGGGCGACGAGGAGGATGGGAAGGACAAGTAACAGTCTTTTCATGGAGTATTCAGTTCGGGGTTAAAGGGTGGACTAAACGGCGGCTTCACCACGTTCTTCCGTGCGGATGCGGACCGCCTCCTCGATGGTGGTGACGAACACCTTGCCATCGCCGATCTTGCCGGTTTTGGCGGCCTTGACGATGGTGGCGATCGCGGAGTCGGACTGGTTGTCGGCGACGACGAGTTCGATTTTGATTTTGGGGAGGAAATCGACGGTGTACTCGCTGCCCCGATAAATTTCGGTGTGTCCCTTCTGCCGGCCGAATCCTTTGACTTCCG
>CAYZKY010000276.1:0-3526 GCA_964478815.1 uncultured Verrucomicrobiota bacterium | reverse complement strand
ACCCCCCCTCCCTTGCCCAAACCTCCCCCCGCCCCCTCCCGATACCCAGTTGCACCCCACCATCCCCCGCCCTACATTCTCCCTCCATGATCCGGCTTGGAAATACCCGCCGATCCCCCCGCGCCTTCACGCTCCTCGAGCTGCTCGTCGTCATCGCTATTATTGCGATCCTCGCCAGCTTGCTCCTCCCCGCTCTCAGCCGTGCCAAAGCCATCGCCCTCTCCGCCCGCTGCAAGTCCAACTTAAAACAACTCTCCCTGGCTCTCCGGCTTTACACCGATGACAACAATGGCCAGTACCCCCTCGCCTTCTATGAAGTCCATCCCCGGCCTTCCTGGGAGCATCATCTCAGCCGTTATGCAGGGAGCCAGTTGGGAGCCGTCTTCCGTTGCCCAGCGCACCAACCCGACACCTCCAATGCCTATACCGAAGGATCGCTCCATCGCGGCACTTTCTATTACAGTTACGGCTACAACGCCGAAGGCTCCTCCCTCAACTCCCTTGGCCAGCCACAACCCATGGGGCTCGGCGGAACCTTCGTCTTTGGCCCTCGCACCACTTGGGCCAGATCCATCCGCGAATCTCAGGTCCGGAATCCGGCCGATCTCCTCGCCTTGGGCGACGGCTTTGTTGCGATCAATATTATCGAGCGAGTGCTGCTCGAAACGTCCATCCTTCGCCGCACCGAGTCTGTCCACGGGGCCGCCGGTTTCATCATGCTCAATACCGAAGACCACGCGCGCCGCCGCCACCTCGGCCGCTCCAACATGGCCTTCGCCGACGGCCACATCGAAGACGCCAAACTCGACCGCTGGTTCTTCTCCCAAGCCCCCCAGGACCTCCGCCGCTGGAACACCGACAACGAACACCGCGACGTCCCTCGCCTGTAGCGGCAAGTCTGGAAATGCCACTTCCTATCGCTCAATAACAGCTTGAATCGCTTCCCACAATCCCGGCCCAGCCCAATGGCCTCACTGATCGCTAAAGGTCTCTATCGACATAAGCGGAGATTTGCTCTGATTGTCTGCCTGCTCCTCGCCTCCTCGCTCCTGGCCTATTTCGTCTCGGAACTCAGGCTGCCCCGCGAGGAGCGCATCGCCCGTCAATTAGCGAAAAGCGCTGTCCGCCAACGAGGCTGGATCTTTTTCTACGTGAATGCAGCCGCACGCACCACCAACGGCTGGCGCATTCACCTCGAGCGGCTTCCCCCTACTCTTGGCGGTCACGCCACCGTGGAGGTCGTCGATGGGAAAGTGCAGAAGTATTTCAAAGGCAAATAGCCACGTACAGCCGCACCGTAGGATGCGCCAGTAGAGTCGTCACGCCCGGCGTCGAAACAATTCCGCGTTCTTCCCGATCAATCGCTTCGCTGCTGCCGCCGCCTTCTCCGGGCCGATCAACGGCCGCACGGGCGTCAGCACGATCGATCCCCCCGCATGCACCGTGACCGTCACCCGATCCCCCACCTTCAACCGCGCCAGATCCATCAACGCCGCGTCGAACATCAACCCCTGCGAATCCCCCACCTTCGTAATCGTCTTTGTCATGAAGTAAAACTTAGTTTTACAACCCATTCTCGACAAGCTTTCCGGAAGACTGCAAATTGAAACTCTTGTCCGCCTAGGTCTTGCCCAGCTTAGGAAATCATTCATCCGACCGGGTCCACTCAGCCCCGTGACGACCTTGGGAATGTTCCAATACCGGATAACTCCCGGGCTCACCACCACCTCTGGCGTCGACACACACCAGTACAACATCATTCCGGCCAAAACCGGCACCATCCACAACGGAATCTTTCGCAACCTCATATCTTTCCAAACTCCAAACGAGTTTTATCATTCAACCTGCGGTTGCTGCCCCTTGCCGTCCCGCGGTTTCTCGCGCCGCTTCGCTCTCCTCCCTCGCCACCGGCCCCAGCGTTCGCCGCAGCACGACCGATCTCTCCCGTAGCGCATCCAGCAGCTCCAACTTTTCTCCAATGGGCCGCGCCGCCAGCCCCTTGCCGAATGCCCGCTTCCTCTCCACGATTTGCTTCCAATCAATCCACATGACTCACCCTCGAGAAAATGCTCCTAAAACCGCCGCCAGATGTTCCGCCGTGAACACCCGCGGATAGGCTTGGGTTGTGTGAGAAGGCTCATAAGCGTCATTCTCGCTCGTTCCTGGAGGTGCTGCGGGTATTCTTCGCCAGAAAATCGATCGCATTGTCGTACTTCCGAGTAACTGAGTCGTCAGACTGTCTAGCCTTCATACGCCTTAACGTCTGCAGTGTCTGATTCTCTCCATTTATGCGGCACCATTCTCCAAGAAGGGAGGCGAAGCCTTTCTTTGCACCACTATCCTTTTTAGAAGGGATGTCTGCCTCCACGTAATTCAGTCGCTCCTTCGCAGGAAGTTTCAATTCCTCTAGTCTGTTCACTGCCGAGGGACAAAGGATAAAACCGATCCAATCCTGAGCCTCCCCGTGCTCATATGCTTCGACAAGCGCTTTCCCAAAGTAAACTTGATTGTCTGCGTCCGCGTAGAAGTCGCCGCACGCAATTGCTCCTCGCACGGGGATCTCTGCCTGGATCAGAAAATACACAAACCAACGCGAAACCGAATCGACCTCGGCAAAGGCAGAGCGAGAGTCGTTTTCGGCATAAAGTAAGAACGTGTCCGAAAACCACGCGAATCGAATTGCAGGCAGGTTGACGGCGCGATGCTTGGCCTCCCGAATTGCCCTCTCATATACGGTAAAAACTTCAATGTATCCTGCACTTTCAATGAGCCGTCTGGTGCCGAGCAGATCGAAACATGCAAGCCATCGAGCACGGTAACCGCTCGGATAGAATGGAAGTTCATTCATCACACAGATAGCGCCGGCTCGGGAAATCGTCTGTTTCGACAGCTACGCCTATCATCATTCCACCTTCGCTGCTTTGAAATGCAGATTCTCGATCAATCCCACCAAATTGCCGAACGGATCCACAATATCCACCACCTTGATGCCGCCGCCCACCTCCTGCACCTCTCCCGCTACCGCGACCCCCGCCGCCCGCAACCGCTGCAGCTCCTGCTCGATATCCTCCACACCCCACAACGCCTTCACCCCCGCGCTGGCCGGCTGCGCATCGGGAACCAGTCCCAGCTCGAACCCGTCAATCTCGAGGCCCGCATAAAACGGCTCATCGAAATACGGCTTCTGCTGAAACACCCCCTCATACCACGCCTTCGCCTTCGCGAGATCCGGCGCGGGATACAGTACCGTTCGAAGCCCATTACTCATAATCCGGTTTTGCTCTGCGCTTATCCTCGCCAATGTCTGCCGGCCCTTCGTGCAAAGTCAAGTTGAGCCGCAAGGCAAAACCGTCCTATTTATCCCATCCCGCCACGCTACCGTCTGCTTAATCCCGAGGAACAACGGTCCGCCTTTCTCTCCTTTCTTTATCCGCGCTCTCCGCGCCCCCCGCGGCCCCCTCCTTCCCCCCTCTGCGAACTCTGTGCCTTCTGTGATCTCTGTGTTAAGCCCTGCGCCTCGTCCACC
>CAYZKY010000275.1:0-3618 GCA_964478815.1 uncultured Verrucomicrobiota bacterium | reverse complement strand
TGTTAACGAAGATGCAAGTGAGTTGGTCGCCGATGGCCTTGTGGATCAAGGCGGCCGCGACGCTGGAATCGACGCCGCCGCTCAGGCCGAGAATGACCTTCTCGCGGCCGACTTGCGCGCGGATTTCCTCGACGGCCTGGTCGACGTAGCTCCGCATGTTCCAGAACTTGCCGCAACCGCAGGCACCGTGGACGAAATTGGAGATGATTTTCTTGCCGCGAGGGGTGTGGGCGACCTCCGGATGAAACTGGAGGCCGTAGATGCGGCGGGCGCGGTTCTCGACGGCGGCGAATTGGGAGTTCTCTGTGACAGCGACCGGGGCGAATCCTTTGGGGAGCCTGGTCAGTTTGTCGCCGTGGGAGTTCCAGACCTGGATAGAAGCGGGCAGGCCGGCGAAGAGCGGGCAAGCGGCGTCCTTGATGGTGAGATTGCCTTTGCCGTATTCGCGTTTGGCGCCGGGCTCGACCTTGCCGCCGAGAAATTGGGCGAGGATTTGGAGGCCATAGCAGACGCCGAGGATCGGGAGGCCGAGCTTGAAGATGGCGGGATCGGGGAGCGGCGCGTCCTCGGCATAGACGCTGGAAGGCCCGCCGGAAAGGATGAGGCCCTTGGGGCGCAGGGCGGCGATTTTCTCGGCCGGAGTATCGTAGCGAAGGATCACCGAGTAGACGCTGCACTCGCGGATGCGCCGCGCAATCACTTGCGTGTATTGCGAACCGAAGTCCAAAATGACTATCTGCTCATTCATCAGATTTTGAGCCGACTACGTGTGCCTGCCTTTGGGGCGTTTGACTAGAAAAAACTCGCGATAAAAAACACGCGCGGCGACCGGGGGTCTGTCGGGGTGTACGGGTCAAAAATCGAGCCATCGGAGTGAACCGGATTCGATCTTGAATTTGCGGGCGCGGATATCGGAGGTTTTGCCTTCCTCGTAATAGACGACGAGGACACTGCCGTCCTGGAGGTTGACCATCGACGGGTAAGCGCCGATGACGGGATCGACGAGGCGGGCATCGCTCCAGGTGGCGGCTTCGTCGACGCTGAAACGGAGCGCGGTGCCGCGCGTGGGGCCGGCCTGGGGTTGACGGTAGCCGAGGAGGATTTCGCCACCGGGCGCGCGGTGGAAGTAGGGGCAGTGGCCGACGAAGGAGGAGGGCTGGGCCTTGGACCAAGATTTGCCGCCATCGCGGGATCGACTGAAGTTCATGGGGGCACCGCGTTCGCCGCGCAGGGCAGCGAGGAGTTCGCCGCTCTTCAATTGAACGACATCGGTCTCCGCCGCGAGGAATTGGCCGGCGCTGTCGATGGCGCTGGGGGACTCCCAGGTTTTGCCGGAGTCGGAGCTGCGGAGCGTGACGCCGTAAGCCTGGCGTTCGTCCTGGAAGTAAGCGCCGACGATCCAGGAGCCATCGGCCAACTCGCGGACCGGGGAGCTGATCCAGATGCCGGAGGCGATCAGGGAAGGCGGACTCCAGGGGCCGGAGGAGTTCGAAGCGACGATCACCTGACTGCCCTGGGTGTTAAAGAACGTGGCGATGAGGCGGCCGTCGCGGAGTTGCGTGATGGAGGGATCGCGATCGTCGAGGGGGCCGTCGAAGATCGTTTCGGGCGGGCTCCAGGTTTTGCCTTCGTCGCTGGACCAGGAGCCTGAGATTTTTCCGCCGAGCGGCCATTCGGTGTTCGGCACGCCGACATGGCGATAGGAAGCGTAGTAGACGCAGAAGAGCCGGCCATCGGCGAGGCGGCAGACATCGGGAAAGGCCTCGTAGCTGCCGCCGCCGGCTTCGCGGGCGACGGTGATGGTGGAGGACGCCGCGGCGAGCTGCGAACAGGCGAGGAGGGCTGCGAGAAGCAGAACCGGCGTAACCAAACTTCGAGCAAAACGGAATCTTCTGGAGCGAAGTCGTTCGGGCGAGGCGCCCGAACGGGACAGGCGAGGCGCCTGCCCTACCCAATAATGGAGGAAATCTGCGTTCATAGGTTGGGAATCCAGCGGGGATGATCGGCTCCACGGCCTTCGAGCCCGCGCGTGAGGAGCCGGGCGCCGGTGCCGTCCGAGCGCATGATCCAGAGGGCGGGCAGTTCGCCGACCCCGCATCGGCAAAAGGCGATCCAGCGGCCGTCGGAGGAGGGAACGCCTCGCAAATCCCAGACAGGCGGAGTCTGGCGGGTCAATGAGATCGTGGAGCCACCGCGCGGATCGAGCAGGCACAATTCGGTGCCGCCGCGGGCCAGCTCGGGTTTCCAATCGCGGTTGAAGTGATCGACATCGGGCCGCTGCGGCTGGAACTCCCAGGGGGTTTTGGCATCGGGGGTTTTACGGGAGTAGAGGATCTGGCCGCCGGGGGTCCAGGCCGGGAGGTTGGAGCCGCCGCCGCGATGCTCGGGGTTGCCGTAGGTGGCGCCGAACCAGTGCGATTGGCCCGAGGTGAGGAGGCGCGCTTCCGAGCCGTCGGGCCGGGAGAGTTGAAGATCGGCCCAATCGTGCGCGGGATCAGACTTGAAGTGGCAATCGAGGAACATGAGCCACTGGCCGTCCGGAGACCACACCGGGCCGAAGTACAAATGATCGGCGTGACCGGCCACGAGGACGCGATCGCGGCCTTCGAGGTCGCTGGTCCAGATTTGGTAGCCTTGAGGGCTGGCGAGATGAAAGGCGACGCGCTGGCGGTCCGGACTGAGATCGAACCCGTAGGGCAGACCTTCCCCGGCGCGCGTGAACTCGCGGGCATCGGTGCCGTCGAGATTCATGTTGAAGATCTGGCCGACACGATTGCGGACGACCTGGACGAGCAGGCGATCTTCCCCGATCAGCAAGGCGGGGGTGTAGAACACGGCGAGGCGCTCGCGATTCGCGACTTCGGTCAACGCGCCGCTCTCGAGATCGTGGACCCAGAGGTGGGTCGGAGTCTGGGTGTAATACTCGTCGAACGGCCGGCCGGGGCCATCGCGGCGGGGCTCCATGCTGAGGAGAAGAATCCGGCGGCCATCGGGAAAGAAAGCGGACGGCTGCCAGGTGGCTTGATTCGGAACATCGAATTTCAGCGGACGCAAACCGGTGCCATCCGCGTGAATGAGGCAGGTCTGGCCGGCGGAGGTGAAGAAAAGGCGACCGGGGCGGGCGGAGGATTGCGAGGCGGTGTGCCGGCAGCCGAGCGCCCAGGCCGAGGCAGCCAACGAACCGAGGAAAGCACGGCGGTTCATGCGAAGAGATTAGTCGATGAGCCGGCGCGTGAGATCGCCGTAGGCATCGATCCGGCGGTCGCGCAGAAACGGCCAGTGGGTGCGAGTGATATCAACCTTCTCGAGCTCGACCGGGACGACGAGGACTTCTTCACGGTCGACGCTAGCTTTCGCGAGGATTTGGCCCGAAGTGCCGGCCACGAAGCTTTGGCCCCAGAATTCCAATCCGTCGCCGCCGATGGGAGTTTCGAGGCCGATCCGGTTGACGGAGGCAACGAAGCAGCCGTTTGCGACAGCATGAGAGCGTTGAATGATTTCCCAAGCCTGGTGCTGGTTGGTCCCGTATTCCTTCTTTTCCTTGGGATGCCAACCGATGGCGGTGGGATAAAACAGGATTTCGGCGCCGCGCATCGCGGTGAGGCGAGCCCCTTCCGG
>CAYZKY010000274.1:0-3669 GCA_964478815.1 uncultured Verrucomicrobiota bacterium | reverse complement strand
TCTCCCACCGAGTTGGTCCAAGCCATCGGCCAGGCCTTGGCCAAAGTCACCCCCCCAAGAGGCCCTCGGCTGGTTCGTCTCCTGTGGCTATAGTTTTGGTTGAAACGCTCTAAACCTGCTGAACCGCGGAGACGGTGGGGGTTGTCGGCGGGTCAATCGCCGTAGCCGAGCGGGCGGCTTTTGTGCCATTCCCAGGCGGTGCCGACAATTTCGTCGATGGTGGAATGTTTCGGCGTCCAACCGAGTTCGCGCACGGCTTTTTCGGCGGAGGCAACCAAGCGCGCGGGATCGCCGGGCCGGCGCGGTTTTTCGATGGCCGGAATGCGGGCGCCGGAAGCTTTCTCGCACGCCCGGATGACCTCCCGGACGGAGCAACCTTCGCCAGTGCCCAGGTTGTAAAAGCCCTGGATGCCGGGCTCCATCGCGAGCAGGTGGGCCTCGGCGATATCGAGAACGTGGACGTAATCGCGGACGCAGGTGCCATCGGGCGTGGGATAATCCGTGCCGAAGATTTCGCAGCGGCGCGCCTGCCCGAGCGCCACCTTGAGCACGTTCGGGATCAGATGGGTCTCGACGCGATGGTGCTCGCCGTACTTCGCGGTGGCCCCGCCGGCATTGAAATAGCGAAAGACGACAAACTCGATTTCATGGACGCGCCGGTACCATTCGAGCATCCGCTCGAACATCAGCTTCGATTCGCCGTAGGGATTGATCGGCCGCTGGGGCGTGTCTTCGGTGATCAGGGCGTCGCCGGCCGGACCGTAGGTGGCGCAACTCGAACTGAAGACGAATTTCGCGACGCCATTGCGCGCCGCGGCTTCGAGCAGTTCGACGCCGTAGGCCACGTTGTTGCGAAAGTACTTGCCCGGCTCGCGCATCGACTCGCCGACCAGCGCACTGGCCGCGAGGTGCAGGATCACTTCCGGTTTGGCGGCGTTCAATGCGCTCTGGATCGAGCCGCGTTCGCCCAGCGATCCCTTGATAAAGGTGGCGCGCGGATCGACTGCGGCGCGGTGACCCTCGCTCAAATCGTCCAGGACGGTGACGCCGTGGCCCGCGGCCAGGAGCGATTCCACGCACACCGATCCGATATAACCCGCCCCGCCCGTGACCAGGACTTTCATCGTCGTTGCTCGTTCACCGCATCTTCGCCATCATTTTCTGCATCTTGCCCATTTTCTTCATCATCTGCTGCATCTGCCCGAAGCGATTCAATAGATTATTCACCTGGGTGACGGTCACGCCGCTGCCTTTGGCAATGCGGAGCCGCCGCCGCGCATTCAGGATCTGCGGGTTGCGCCGCTCCTTCAAGGTCATCGAACAGATGATCCCTTCCATGCGCTTGAACTCCTTTTCCGACTTGGAGAGGTCGGCGTTTTTCACCATGTCCGCACCGCCGGGCAGGAGGTTGATGACGCTCTCGAGCGACCCGAGCTTCTTCATCTGCCGCAACTGATCGAGAAAATCCTCAAGGGTGAACTGGCCCTTGCGCATCTTCTCCTCGATCTTCTTGGCATCCTCGAGATCGACCGCCTCGGCCGCCCGTTCGACGAGGGTGACGACGTCGCCCATGCCCAGAATCCGGGTGGCCATGCGCTCCGGGTGGAAGGGCTCGAAATCCTCGAGCTTTTCGCCGAGGCCCATGAACTTGATCGGCTTGCCCGTAACCGCCTTCAAGCCGCGCCGCCGCGCGCGTCGCCGTCGAGCTTGGTCAGGATCGCGCCGGTGACGTTCAACGCGTCGTTGAAGTGCGTGGCGACGTTCACCGCCTCTTGCCCGGTGGCGGCGTCGAGGACAAGCAAGATTTCCTGCGGCCGGGCCTGGTCGCGCAGCCGCACCAATTCCTGCACCAGCGGTTCGTCGATCTGCAAACGGCCCGCGGTATCGAGGATGATGGTGTTCAGCTTCTGCGCTTGCGCCATCGCCCGGGCTTCGCGCTCGATCTGGAGGACGTCCGTCTCGCCCTTTTTGATAAAGACCGGGAGGCCCAATTGCTGGGCCAGCGTTGCAAGCTGGTCCATGGCGGCCGGGCGGTAAACGTCGCAGCCGACGAGCAGGGGCTGCCGCCCATGCTTCGCGAGCAGACGGGCCAGTTTCCCGCTCGACGTCGTTTTGCCGGAGCCGTGCAAGCCGACCATCATGATCGTGGTCAGGTCGCCGTCCACGGCCAGACCGGCATTTTCCGAACCGAGCAGCTCGACCATCTCGTCGTGAATGATCTTCACGACCTGCTGGCCGGGCTGGACGCTGAGAAGCACTTCCTGGCCCAGGGCCTTGGTTTTGACGCGTTCAATGAAATCGCGCGCCACCTTGAAATTCACATCGGCGTCGAGCAGCGCCATGCGCACATCGCGCAGGGCCACGGCCACGTTGTCCTCGGTGATCTTGCCCAACCCGCGCAAGTCCTTGAACACCCGCTGCAATTTACCGCTGAGAGCATCGAACATCGGCGCAGGCTACGGCAGGGGCTGGGCGTTGACAAGGTGACCGAAGACGGCGGGCGAGCCGCCCGCCGCTGACAGCCGAGACGGCTATCCCACCCTGAACAAAGGCGGCGCGCCGCGTTGGGAGCGGCGGCGGCGGTTCTATTTATCGACCCAGGCCCAATCCCAGGGCCAGCCGGAGGCCCAGAGGGGTTTGGGGTAGTTGAGGTTGACCCCGGCGCGCTCGAAGCGGCTTTGGTTGATCCATTCGGCGTGTCCGTCGCTGAAGGACTGGTTGATGCCGGCGGGGGTGTTGCCGGGATCGGCGGAGGGCGGACCTTTCACGCCGTGGTTGGAACTCCAGAGGCGGCGCGCGGGGTAGACCATGGTGTGATCGGCGGTGAGGGGGCCGACGGGGTCGCTGGAGCGGGCGGGGGAATTGGTGCCGCGGAACCTGGGATCGGGCCGGGAGGCCGGGCCGCGCAAGCCGGTGAGGATCATGAAATTATCGATGTGGAGGAGGCCCTTTTCATCGAAGAGGCGGGGCGCATCGCGGCGGGAGGGGCAGCGCCAGGTGGTGGGGAGCTGCTTCTGCTGCTTGATATCGGCTTCGAATTCGGCGGCGCTTTTCCGGATATTGCCGCCGGCCATGCCGTAGGTCATGAGGGTGAGGGCCTGGTCCTTGCTCATGACGTAGAGGGCGTCGAGCCGCCAGGCGGTGGTCTGGTCGGCGGTGGGGAAGAGGTCGCGGTAATCGTCGGCATACATGATGAAGGCGAGGGCCTGCTGCTTGAGGTTGGAGATGCAGCCGGTGCGCTTGCTCTTTTCCTTGGCCTTGGCCAGGGCAGGCAGGAGCATGCCGGCGAGGATGGCAATGATGGCGATGACGACGAGCAGCTCGATGAGGGTGAAGCCGGGGCGGCCCGGGCGGCGTCGAAAGAGGGCAGGCGTATTCATAGGGCAAACTCCGACGGTGTCAGGGTGATAGTGCCCGGCGGGCGGAGGCTTGGCGATAGGGAATTCGCGGAACCTGTGGCGCAAAGGGGCGGGCCCGGGACTCGGGACCGCCGACCGGCGAGTTGGCTCGAACCGGGTCATTCCTCCTGGGGCGGGGGTGCGGGGAAGAGGCGTTTGGCGATGAGGTCGAGCTTGCGTTCTTCGTTGAGGCCGGGGTTGCCGCGGATGGAGCCAATCTCGGCGGAGTGCTGGAGGACCTGGCGGACGATCTGGAGGCGGAGGGAGGCCT
>CAYZKY010000273.1:0-3710 GCA_964478815.1 uncultured Verrucomicrobiota bacterium | reverse complement strand
GCCACCATGAAAGAAGCCCGCGAAATGTTGGCGGCCTGGCATGCCAAAGCGCGCCCCGCCGCCATCGCGTGCGACCTGCCTGCGTTGGAAGGCCAGCCTGCGCCAGCGAGCAGAAAAACCACCGATTTCTATTTGGCGAATCTCGCCCAGAAGCACGGCATGCGTTGGGCCACCCTGGACGAAGGCACTTCACACCGCTGGGCGTTCGTCCTGCCGCCATAAGTCGAACCTCCCTCGGCGAGGGCGCCGATGACAGCACGCGAGGGCCAGCGCGCTCCCGGGAGTGGCGTGGGGCCGTCGCTTCCGATCGCACCCATACGCTGGGTGTGATTGAAACTGCCGGTCAGTTTTGGGCGTTGGCCCGGTGTCCCACCAACCGTTGGCGCGGGCGGCGCGCAGCAGGAGCGCTGGGCGCGTGGGTTGGACGGGAAAATGTGATTCGGAACGCTGGGGTGATGAAACGACCGGAAGGCGAGGCAGGCAGGCGGGACGTGCGCCGACAATCAGGTCCTGACCGGCAGGTTAATCGCATCCATTTAAAGGATTGGATTTGTTCAACAAGCTGATAATACGGGATTGAACACACTGGCCGGTGAGGGACTCAAAGCAAGAAACGCAGGACGTGATGGAAGTGTTTAGGCACAGAACTGCACGACCGCGCCGGACGAGGATTCCAAGTCCGCTCGCGGTGAATGGCCTGTTGCTGTTGATCGGGTTTCTCATCGGATGCACTCGGGCGGCGCCCGAGCCGCGCGTGGTTGCCGAGTCGGGCGACGAGTCCGTTTCCGAGCCATCGGAGGAAACGTATTCCGAGAATCGGACTTATTCGGTGGTCATCTCCGAAACGGCACCGGCCAAACGACCCGTCACCGTATTCAAGCACGATGGGGAAACGCGGCAAGTCGCGTGGAGCCATCTGCTCGTGGAAACGAAGGGGAATTCGTTTCCTTACATTGCTTTACTTGGCGACTTCCGGAAATGGGTCTTGAACGACGGCTCGAAAGTGATCCTCAGGCCGGTGGGCGACCAAACGGCCGACGAGCCGCTGATCTATGTGGTAAGCCAAGACGGTAGTCGCACCAAATTCGACGTGACTGATTTGCTGCGCGTTCTCGAGGCAACACCCGACGCGCCGGAAGATGCAGAGAACTTCTCTTCCGGCACCGGCGATCTCGATCTGCTGGTGGAGGATGAGCAGCGCCCCTACTACGGCTATTGGGATGCCGGGAGCCGAAGCTGGGGCGTGCTTGATTTAACAACCCTGAAGGTAGTGGCCGCGGATTCGGCTCGAACGGAACGGCTCAATGCCTTGGGTCTGGTGAAGACTCGGGAGATCGTGCGCCAGCATCAATCAGGTTCGGTCGTGTCAGAATCCCCGTTTCAGGCGCGAAACGGGATTGAGAATCGCGCGGAGGCTGCCTACCGGTTCCTCGCGACTCAGAGACATCCCGAAGACAGGAAAGAGATCGAAGCTTTGCTCCAAGACGAGCTCACTCGGGATGGGAGGAACTCCGGCACTGGAAGCCCCAGGATTCGGACTAATTGGGAAAAGGCTTCAGCCGAACGAGCCCTCGGGGAAAAACTCCTGGCCGCGTGGGATAACACATCCAAGCCGGAAGAGCCGATACGCGACACGACGGAAAACTCACGACCAGTGTCGGAGTGGGTCATCAAGACCAACCAAAATCCCGGCGGCCTGCGGTTGACACACATCCGCGTGGTCGAGCCAGCGAAGAAGATCCCGGGTGATCCACCTCGCCAGTTGGAGGTGCGTTTCGAGATACCCCCGCCGAGGCCGCGCGAGATGTACATGTTCGACGTCCAGTTGGTCGATGAGCACGGCTGTCAATTGCAAGGCATGTCTCTGCCCGACGATGGCCCGTGGCGCGATGCCGAATTCAGCATTCTTCCTTATGGAGCAAAGACCTTCACTCTTGAGTTGGTCGCCCAAACTTGGGACTCGCACGACACGCTCCGGGAGGAAGACGCCCAGCGCGCGAAGATGACTGCCTCATTCGTGCTCACCAATTTCTTTCAAACTCAGCCGGAGGTATGGCAGGCGGAAAACCTGCCCGTGGAACGCCGGCTCGATTTGGTAACCGTGGAGTTGAAGACGCTGAGTGCAGAGACAATCGAAAGCTGGCCTGAGATGCCGGAACACTTTCTCAATGCACGAACGGCGAAGCAAGAATGGGAATCGCCGGGAGAAGTGGTTTTCAAAAAGAATGGACGCGCCGCGCCGGAATGGAGGAAGCAGGCGGGCTGGTTTGCCGACCGGTGGGGTAACCGAAGCCGGAGTGCGAATGATTTCTGCAAATTGGAGAAAACTCTCAAGTATTCGGTGCGAGCCGTGCGCGATCCACGACGGGGACAATTCGCAGCGAACGAGAAATGGGAAATCCCCGTCGCAGCGGTTCCCAAAGCCGGGCAGAGCTTGCCCTTGAGCCTAACGAACTCAATCGAGGGCGCGACCATCGTTCTATACAATTTGGGCGGGACTGGCGAATTCACCTACCGACAGGGCCTGTTACGGGGCGCGGAAGAAGAGGAAACGGCACCTATCGTATATCAAGACGGCCATTTTAGGATACCCGAAACGCCTCTTCCGCACGACAAGAGATTTTACCTCAAGCAACTGCTCGAGCCCATGCAAACCTTTGGCGGAGGTTCGAAGCCTTGGTATTCGGTTTCATTGGACTTGATCACCAAGGCGCCCCATGTCTCATGCCGCATTTCGGACGACGGCTACGACAGATCCATTGAACTGCTCGAACGCAATGTCAAAATCGTTCTGCCGATGAATGCTCCTCGCCGTGAATTTCACGGCCCTCTGAAGGCACTGTTCGATCCACGGAGGCTTGAGCCATCTCCTTACCATCTGCTGCCGCTTGACCTACGCCCCGGCGCGAAGGGCCAGAAAATCACCTTCCTCGTGCAACGGCCGCGTCTCGCGGAGTTTTTTGTTCAGGTCGATCGGCAGAACAACTCAAACTGATTGTGCGGCCGGCCGGCGCTAGCGAGGTTCAATAAATACTGTAGCCGTTGAAGCACGCAAATTTAGGTGGGCAGACTCGATTGGCTTCCATGAGTTTTCGAGGTAACATACGTTCGTGATCGCGCCTGCCGAACTCGAATGCCTGACCACGGCTGAACGACTCCAGACGATGGAATTGCTGTGGGATTTGCTAAGCCGGGATTCCGACGCGCTGCCATCTCCCGACTGGCACGCCGAGGTCCTTTCCGAACGGCTGGCCAAGGTAGATTCAGGTCAGGGGCAATTCCTGACGCTTGCTCAACTGAAGGAACGATTGGGCCAGAAGTGAAGCCGGTTGTCGTACTGGCCGAAGCGGCTGGGGATTTAGAGGCTGCTCGGGAATTCTACGATGCCATATCCAGCGGTCTCGGCGACTACTTTGCGGCTTCTCTGCTGGCTGATCTCGCAAAGCTGGCGGTGGATCATGGAATCCATTCCGTTCATTACGGCTGCCACAGGTTGCTGGCCGATCGCTTCCCCTTTGGCATCTACTACGTCGAAAGATCGGCCGAGGTTCAAGTCGTCGCGATTCTTGATCTGCGTCGAAGGCCCGGCTGGATTCGCCATCAACTCAGGGAACGACGTCGCTGACAAACAAATTCCATCTTACTCGCTGTGTGAGGGCGCAGGACAAAATACTTCACATTAGGCGGCCAGGGAGATGGAGTCGTTGCGG
>CAYZKY010000272.1:0-3724 GCA_964478815.1 uncultured Verrucomicrobiota bacterium | reverse complement strand
CCGCCGGAAGGAGTACCACGGCCGTAGTACTACGTACAAGTACAAAACGCTCTAGTGGCGTAGGCCGGTCAATCCAACACTGGCATCCGGCACCAGCTGTCCGCATCGCGCGCCTGTGGTGCCAAGGAGGTTTGCGTGACCGATCTGCCAAACGAGAGCAGTGAAACCCGCCGGATTGCCGAAGCCAGGCGAAAAGCACCAGGCAGTGCAAAGTCGTTTCGGGCATTGACCAAACGTCTTCCAAGGCGACTTATTGTTCAGTCGCTCGTCCTTCAATCGATGATCGGCGCTCCATTCGTATTGTATTTCGCACTTCTCACGCTCGGGTATTACCCCGAGCCGCAGTCGCACGTTGCGCTAGAGGACCGGAGCCCAGGCGAGCGCATTGCCATCATGCACCTGTGGATCGCCCTCTTCTCAGCGGCATCGATGTTTAGCTGCGTGGGTTCTTTGGTTAGCCACCTGTCGCGACTCAACTCCGCGGACGTTGACGTAGAGAACGAGTCTTTTCTCTTGTCTCTACATGTTCTGGGCACGATCTTTGGCATAGTCATCCTCCTGCTGTTCCTTGGAGGATTCGTGCAAGGGGAGCTCTTCCCCGACTTTCGGGGTGCCGGATTCCTGTCACTCCACACCCAGTTCAGTTCTGTCGATGGATGGGCAAAGCTACTCATCTGGACTTTCGTGGCCGGCTTCTCCGAGCGTCTCGTACCGGACCTCCTGATGAACATTTCGAGGAAGCTGCCTGACTCAACCGTGGACGAGAATAGCGCGTAGGGTATCTAGGCTAGTACTACTTTGTCACCTTCGCAGGTCCGCTGAACGATAGCCCTTGTACTGCGACGCGCGATCCCGTACGCTACGCGCGTGACGACGGGGCCCGCACGGGCGCTCTTGCGCCGCCTGGGGCAGTTCCTCGACGGCTTCAGCGCGTGCTTCAGTCGCCGCCCGCAACGCGAGGCGGCGAGTCGCTATCTCGACGGCCTGCTCAACGACAGCGAGCGGAAGTCGATGCAGGCGATGCATGGCCGGTTGAGTGATCCCGGTCAGTACCAAGCGCTGCAGCACTTCATCACAGACTCGCCCTGGGACGCCGAGCGGGTGTGGACGCAGCTGCGGGCGTCGGTGCCCGTACGCGCCGGCATCCTCGCCATCGACGACACCGGCTTTCCCAAGCAGGGGACGGACTCGGTGGGCGTGCAGCGCCAGTATTGTGGCGCGCTCGGCAAGATCGGCAATTGTCAGGTGGCCGTCTCGAGTGCGCTGATCGCCGACGACCGCACGTGGCCCCTCGCCTTCGACCTGTATCTGCCCACGTCGTGGACGGACGATGCGGATCGCCGCGCGCTGGTGGGCCTGCCGGACACCGTCGTCTTTCGCGAGAAGTGGAAGATCGCGTTGGCCCAGGTGCGCGCGGTCCTGAAGGCCGGCTTCACGATCTCGGGCGTCGTGGTCGACGCGGACTACGGGCGCAACGCGGCGTTTCGCGAGGGCCTCGAGCGCCTCGGGCTCGCGTATGGCGTGGCGATTCGTGGCGACCTCGTCTTCACGGTGGCTGACGTGGAGGGCGGGCCGCTCAGTGCCGCGGATCTGGCGGCGTCGACGCCACCGGACGCGTGGGAGACCGTGACGTGGGGTGCGGATCCGGCGCCGCCGATCGCCGCGCACTTCTGTGCGCTGCGCGTCCGGCCCGTGGAGGGCCGCGGCGATCGCTGGTTGCTCTGCGAACGCTCGCCGGCTGCTGTCCACAAGTACTACCTGCTGCATCTGCCGTCGACGGCGACGCTTCACGACCTCGTGACGCTCGCGCGTAGTCGCTGGCCGATCGAGCAGCAGTATCGCGAACTCAAGGATGACCTCGGCCTCGACCACTTCGAAGGCCGCACCTATCGCGGCTGGGCGCACCACGTCGTGCTCACGGCGGTGGCCTTCACGTTCCTCCAGATCGAACGTGGTCGACGGGCACCTGAGGGGCCGCGCCCCACGCTGCCCGTCGTGCGCGGCTGGGTCCGCGAGATCTTCGGCCTGCTCTACGTCATCCACAACCGGCGACTACTCGGCATGCTCGACAGCTTCCGCCGCAACGCCCCGCTGCGAAGGTGACAAAGTAGTATTAGCCAGACGGAAGATCGATGAACCGATATAACTGGAACCGACCAGAAGACCTACCGTCTCGCAACTACAAGTGTGGCTACTGCAACCAACCACTCGCCTCTGCGAAGGGCTGGCACGGAGCGGCCGAGCACAACGGAGCCCTTCGGGCGTTCGTCTACCTGTGTCACGCCTGCACCAACCCGACGTTCATCGACCACGAAGGGCAACAATGGCCCGGCGTGGTCTTTGGAAACATTGTCAGTGACATTCCAGAACAGACGGTTGCACTGCTCTATGAAGAAGCTCGGCGGGCGACTGGCGCCGGTGCCTTCACCGCGGCCGTTCTCTGCTGTCGCAAGCTGTTGATGCACATCGCCGTCGCGAAGGGCGCGCCCGTCGGGCAGACCTTCGCGTCATACGTCGATTACCTCAGCGCAAACCACCACATCTCACCAGACGCCAAAGACTGGGTTGACCACATTCGCTCGAAGGGCAACGAGGCTACGCACGAGATCGTCATCGTGAGCCGAGACGACGCTCAAGACTTGCTTGCCTTTTGCGAGATGCTCCTCAAGACAATCTTTGAGTTTCCGGCCGTGATCCGCCGAAAGCTTGCAGCGAAGAAACCATAGAGCGGCGCTAGCTAAGTTTGGCTGCCAGACAATCTCGGTAGATGAGCACACAACCGAAGGACCACACTCGTGGGCTCAAGCTGGCAATCACCCTGTCGGCGGCGATCGGCATCGTGCTGCATCTCGCGTTTCCAGAGCTCGCGATCGATGCGATCACGCTCGCACTGCTGGTGGTCGCCGTGCTGCCTTGGCTGGCGCCGCTTATCAAGGCGGCCGAATTACCGGGCGGGTTCAAGATTGAGTTTCAAGACGTGAAGGCCGCTGCTGACAGGGTCGCGGCCGGAGCACCTGAGGTGGCGAGTATCGCTCCAGCCCCCGAACCGTCCTACATCGCCGTGGCAGAACAAGATCCGAACCTTGCTCTCGCGGGCCTTCGAATCGAGATCGAGAAGCGCGTTCGAGCAATCGCCGAACGAACCGGGGTTCCGCGCAGCCGACCGTTGGGACAGCTCGTCAGAGACCTAGAAGAGCGAAACGTCCTCAGCCATGAATCAGCGGCGGGCCTCAGGGATCTGATCACGCTTGGCAACCAGGCCGCACACGGTGTGGCGGTGAATCCCAATGTTGCGTACTCAGCGGTTGAGTTCGGCCCCAAAGTGCTACAGGTCCTCGACGCGAAACTACTCAGTGGTGGGCCAGCCTGAGCTCAAGCCTGAACTGCAACACTGACCGTCGTCCGGTGCTCTAACGGGCGCCGCTGGGCGCAAGATTGGTCTTCAGAGACGACATGCCACTTCCAGACGACCTCGATCACGACAAGCTCGCGGAGGCAGCCCTGGCGGTTCTCGTGCTCTCCGCATTCAGCAGTAGACACGAGTCGCGCGCGTGGAAGAGCTTGGACTGGGACGTGCTGGACCTCCTCTACCAGCGGGGATGGATCGAAGACCCGGTGGGCAAAGCCAGCTTCGTGGTGCTGACCGAGGCCGGCGAACGCCTTGCGCCTGCCCTTCTGGCGCGCCACTTCGCGAAGGCTCGGCCATGACCGCGACCGCACGGCC
>CAYZKY010000271.1:0-3827 GCA_964478815.1 uncultured Verrucomicrobiota bacterium | reverse complement strand
CCGCATCGACCACTACCTCGGCAAGGAGACCGTCCAGAACATCCTGATGTTCCGTTTTTCGAATGCCATTTTCGAGGAACTCTGGACGCGGCACACCATCGACCACGTTCAGATCACCGTCAGCGAGAAGCTGGGGGTGGGTGGGCGCGGCGGTTATTACGAGGAAGCCGGAGCCATGCGCGACATGGTGCAGAACCATCTGCTCCAGGTGCTCGCCCTCGTCGCGATGGAGCCGCCCGTCCAGTTGGAGGCCGAGCCGATTCGCGACGAGAAGGTGAAGCTCCTCAAGTCGATCCGCCCCATCCTGCCCGCCGAGGTTGATCGCCACGTCGTGCGCGGCCAGTACTTCGCCGGGATGATCGATGGCCAGTTGCGGCCCGGCTACCGCCAGGAAACCAAGGTCAAGAGCGATTCCAATGTCGAGACCTACATCGCCCTCAAGTTTTTCATCGATAACTGGCGCTGGTCCGGCGTCCCGTTTTACCTTCGCACCGGCAAGGCCCTGCCGCTCAGCGCCAGCGAAGTGCGCATCCAGTTCCGCCCCGCGCCGCACGTCCTCTTCGCCGCCCAGTGCGGCACCAAGCTGGACGCCAATGCGCTGACCCTCCGCCTGCAGCCGGACGAAGGCATTTACCTCCGCTTCAACGGCAAGGTGCCCGGCACCAGCCTCCGGTTGCGGCCGGTGCGGATGAACTTCACCTACGACACCGAGTTTGGCGCCTACACGCCTGAGGCTTACGAGCGGCTGCTCCTCGAAGCCATCGCCGGCGATGCCACCCTGTTCATCCGCCGCGATGAAGTCGAGTCCGCCTGGAACATCGTCGACACCATCCGGCAAGGGTGGGGGGATAAGCCGCTCACCAACCGGGAATTCTATTCCGCCGGCACTTGGGGCCCCGTTGCGGCCGACGACCTTCTCGACCAAAGCGGTCACACCTGGCGCAATCCCATCCCCACGCATTGAGCGAAGTGAGCGCCGTTCGGTTCCACTCCTTTTCCGGCCCCGAAGCCCTGGCCGCCGCCGCCGGGCGCGACTGGGTCGGGCGCCTGGAGGCCCGCGACCGGTCGCGCACGTATGCCGTGGCGCTCGCGGGGGGGCGGATCGTGAAGCCCTTCTACCAGGCGGTGGCAGAAATGTCGTCGCCCGCGCTTTTCGAGAATGTCCATTTCTTCTGGGGCGATGAACGGTGCGTCCCGCCCGGCGATCCCGAGAGCAACTTCGCCCTCGCCCAAGCGCATCTCTTCCAGCCGCTGGCCATCCCCGCCGCTTGCATCCATCGGATTCCCGGCGAACTCGATCCCGCCGAGGCCGCCCGCCTGGCCGAAGGGGAGATGCGCCGCGTTCTGGGCGCGAGCGCCGATGCCCAACCGATCCTCGACCAGGTCTTTCTCGGCATGGGCGAAGATGGCCACGTCGCCTCCCTCTTCCCCGGCGAGCCGCCGGCCGCAATGGCCAGCGCCGCCGTCTACCGGCCGGTTCTCGCCCCCAAGCCGCCGCCCCAGCGCATCACGCTCGGTTATCCCGCCCTCGCCGCCGCCCGGGCCGTGTGGGTCCTCGTTTCCGGCTCCGGCAAGGAGCTCGCCTTTCAGGGGTTCCTCATGAAAAAATCGCTCACGCCCATCGTGCGGGTGGCCGCATCCCGTTCGCAACTGGTTGTCTACGAGGATATTTCGCTCCGAGAATAAATATTTGAACGTTTTCGCCCCGATCCCCCTCAAAGGATCAGCAGTCAATCGCCATCTGCGATGGGTTTGGCACAGGGACCAGTGCTTGCGGTGCAGTTCGGATGGCTCGAAGAAAAGTTAGCTGCGCTGCGCTTCTGAGCGCCTCCTGGTGAAGGCGTGAGGGTCCCATCACCAAAAGTGAGCCGGTGTCGAACCGGCTCTCCTTTTGTACATATCTCTTCACCGCCCCCAAGGGTTGTCTTGGTCCGGCTGTCTTCTTTTGCTCACGCTGGGTAGGAGTCATCACAGACCCTTTCCGCTTTCGAACTGCCTCCAAGATTTTTCCTCCGGCAAACCCGCGCTAGCCGCGCGAACTCGGGAGGTGATCGTCACACGGTCGTCACTCAGAGATTTCTATTAAATGAAATCCATTCACGGTTTCGATGAATACTTTTCGCGTCGGCCGGAAAGGCGGTGGCACCCCCGGTGCTTGGCCGGGTTTGGATGTGGAGGAACCACAGGATTAACCACTGAAACCAATGAGGACGAAAAATCGAAAAACAAGTTTGAGAAACTTCTCTGCGATCCCCTTGAGCGCATGTGTCGGCAGCGTCATGCTAGCGGGCGTGGCGCCCGCCTTCGCGCAACCGGAGCGCATGGAGCGGCTGGAAAAGGAAAACACCGATCTGAAATCACGGCTCGAGTCCATCGAGAACATGATGAAGAAGGAAGGGGTGATGGCTTCCGGGACGACGCAGCCCCTGAAAGCGCTCTCTGAAATGCAGATCAGCGGCTTCGCCACGGCGTCGTATTTTTACGATACCAGCGATCCCGCCGACCGCCGCTCCAACGGCTATCTCTGGAATACGTCGGAAAGCTCCTTCTCGATCAACAAGGTGAAGCTGACCCTGGCCAGCCCGGCCGCGGAACGCAGCGGCGACACTTGGGACGCCGCTTATCGAGCCTCGTTTATCTTTGGCGAGGATGCCCCGATCGTAAATACCGGCGGTGAGAATCAAGGTCTGGAAGACCTGCGCGAGGCCTATATCGAACTGAACGCCCCGGTCGGCACCGGCTTGAACATCAAGGCCGGCCAGCTCATCTCCCTGCTCAACTACGAGTCGGGCGACGGCGGCGCGGCCAACGCGAACTTCTCGCAAGGCTATCAATGGTTCTACACCGGCAACGGCCCCTCGGCGGGCGTGCAGCTCGGCTATACCTTCACCGACTGGCTCGATGTGAAGGTGCGCGTGCAGAACGGTTTGTATGCCGGCGCGATCGACAATAACGGCGGCAAGACGTTCATGGGCGCCATCGGCATCAAGCCCAGCAAGGACCTCTGGTTCAGCTTGATCGGCTTCGGCGGCGACGAGAACAAAGCCTTCTCCGTGGCCGGCGGGTCCTTGCTCGCCGGGTATCAAGTCACCGAGCCGTTCGCGCTCGGCTTCGAGTTCGATTACTTCACCTTCGATCCGGATCCGGCCCCCGAGGCGGACTTCTGGTCGGTGGGCGGCTGGGCGACCTACGACTTCAATCCGAAGGTCGGTCTGGCCTTCCGCGCGGAACATCTCGACGACAAGGACGGCTTCGGCCTGAAGGGCATCGCCCTGGGCGGCCGGGCGGGCAGCGCCCTGATGTCGCCGGACCCGGAGGGCGACCTGCAGAGCTTCACCTTGACGCTCAACTACAAGCCGGTGCCGAACGTGAAGATCCAGCCGGAAATCCGCTACGATCACACGTCCTACGCCGGCGCTTTCGACGGACAGGACAGCCGGTTCCTCGTCGGCGTGGGCATTTCGTACCTCTTCTAACCTCAAAGCAAACACTGATATCCCAAAAACATGAACTTTAAGAAACTCATAGCCGTGGCGGCGGTGCTCGTGACCGCGCTGTCCGTCTCGGCGGCGGAAAAAGTGAAGGTCGGCGTGCTGCACTCCTTGAGCGGCACGATGGCCATCAGCGAGACCTCCCTGAAAGACGTCCTGCTCTTCACCTTCGACGAGGTGAACAAGGCCGGCGGCATCAAGTTCGGGGGCAAGTCGTACATGATCGAGCCGGTCATCGTGGACCCGGCTTCCAACTGGCCGCTCTTCGCCGAAAAAGCGAAGCAGTTGCTCGCGCAGGACAAGGTGTCCGCCGTCTTCGGCTGCTGGACCTCCGTG
>CAYZKY010000270.1:0-3852 GCA_964478815.1 uncultured Verrucomicrobiota bacterium | reverse complement strand
AACGAACGTCAAAGTTCGCTCTCCTCGGGTAACACCTAATTTTGATGCACGACGGCATCGCGCGGACCTTGAACCGAAAACCAAATGCGCTTGGCATCGGCAAGGGGGCCGAGACTGGCCGTCAGGCGCGAAAATAGCGGATGGCCCCCCAGGTGCTGGCGGCGGCGAAAAGAGACAGCACCGCCAGTTCGGAACGGATTTCGGCGAAGCCGCCGCCGAAGCTCAGGAGCTGGTGCAGCGCATCCATGGCCCACGCGGTTGGAAAGAGATGGCCGATCAGGCGAACGTTATCGGGCACGATTTCCAGCGGCCACCAGCATCCCCCCAAAGCGGCCATGACCAGGCTCGCCAGGACGCAGACGGCCACGATTTTATCTTCGCGATCCAGCACCGAGCCGATCAGCACGCCGATGCCGCCCGCCGTCCACGCGTAGACGCCAAGAGTCAAGGCCACGAGGATGGGATTGGCGGCGGTTTGAAAGCCGAGGGCCAGTCGGCCGAAGAGGAGCAGCGCCAGCATCTGCACCGCCCCGAGCGCGAGCAATCCGCCAATCTTTCCCAGGATCAGGCACCGCCGCGGCAATGGGCTCGCCATCAACCGGCGGACGACCCCTTCGCGGCGTTCGAAGGCGAGGGTGGCTCCGCCGAAGATGAGGAGGTTCATCAGCGTGAACATCACGAGAATGCCGGGGACCGACTGGTTGTAACCGGCCGGGATGGGCCGCCGGCTGGCGAACGAAGCTTCCAGCCGCACCGGATCCGGCCTGTTTCGCAGGGCGCGCAACGAGTCCTCCGACGGCGGGCGGCCTTCCGCCGCTTGCTCGATCAACTGGCTGTTCAAGGAGACGAGCGCGCGCAGGAGCCGGAACTCGATCATCGTCGCGGCATCTTCGCTGGAATTGCCCGCGCGGTACAGCTCGAGCTTCACCGGTTTTCGGTCGAGGATGCTGCCGGTGAAATTCTCGGGAATGCGCAGCCCTCGTTCGGCCTGGTTGGTCACGACGGTCAATCCGTGCAAGCCGAGTTCTTCCAGGAGCATCTTGCCGCCGAATCCGTCGTCCCGGTTCTCGATGGCCAGGGCGGGCTTGGGATTGCCCGGTGCGCCCGGCCCGCGATTGGCCATTCCGAGAAACGTCGCGAAGAGTACCGGCGCCCCAAAGAGCCAGAACCAACTGGCCTTGTCCCGGAGGAATCGCCGGACGTCGTTGAGCGCGATGACGGCGATCAGTCTCATGCGCGGCTGCCGGCGGTGAGACGCCGGCTGAGGAGGTAAGTAGCCAGCGCGGCCAGCGCGAAGCCCGCGACCGCGAGCTTGAGAAGCACCGCCAGCGGTTCCTCGAATTTCGCGCCTTCCTGCATCGCCCGGATCGCCTCGATAAACCAATAGTTCGGCATGAGCGGGCAGATATTCTCCCGCATAAAAGGCGGCAGATTGTTCGCCGGGAAATAACTGCCGCCGAGAAAAGCCAGCCCGAAGAGCAGCATGGTATTCAGCGTTTCCGACCGCCGTTCATTCTTCGCCACCGCCACCAGCATCGCCAGGAACCCCGCCGCGAAGACCGCGTAGCCCGCCAGCACCAGTGCCAGCAGATCGGGCCGGGCCCACCGGACGCCGAACACCACGGCGCCCGCCGCGAACAAGATCGCGCCGCCCAGCAGCACGGTCAGCGAGCAGAGGATCACCTTGCCGAGCACGAACCCGCCCAACCCGTTCGTGAAGGTTCGCACCCGGTCGAGCGTCCGCAAACGGGTCTCGGTATGGATGTCCCGCATGCTGTGATCGGCCATGAACAGCAGAAAGGCACTGGCCATCCCGGGCAGGATGAAGGCGAAAATGCCCAGGCCGGGCGGCTCTGGTTTCTTCTCCGCTGCCAGGACTTCCTTCCCGTAGGTCACCAAGGGCGGGAAGGCGTACCCTCGCATCGCCTCCAGCCGCCGGCCCAACCGCTGCACGATCTCCAGCACCGCCGCCAGGTCCACTTCGTTGGTCGTTGCGGCCTGCAAGTGCGGCCATTCGGATTGCAAATTGCGCGACACGGCGTTCAGGCCCGTCACGGCCACCGATGCGAGTTCCTCGATGATCGCCGGATAGAGGCGCTGCGCGGGGTTCTTGATGACTTCCAGCGACAGGTTCGTCTGCCCCGAGAGGTACTGTTCCGTGAATCGCCCGGGCACCACCAGCACCGCGCTGATTTTGTCTTCCCGGATGAGCCGCATTCCTTCCTCGCGGCTGACGGTGACCGGCTCGAAATGCTGCGCGGCTTCTCCTTGATTCAGCGCCGAACGAAAGAAGCCGCCGATCAGCGACTTGTCCTCATCCACCACGGCGAGCTTGATTCGGGCGATGGATGGGCCGGATTTCGATCCGCCTCCGCCGAAGGCCAATCCGAACACCGCTGTGATGGCCAGCGGCAGGGCCAGGTTGAGCAGCCACGGCCACGGGTTGCGCCAGAGGCGCCGCAAATCTTTCCTGAGGAGCGTCGCCAGCATCGTTAGGTCATTCGCGCAACTCGCGGCCGGTGAGTTGGAGAAACACGTCGTTCAGCGACGGCCGCTTCAACATCACGTTCCGCGCCTTCACGGGCAGAGCCAGCAAGGCGCGCAAACATTCTGCCGCGTCCTCCGCGCCGATGGCCGCCACCACCAACTGCCGGTCGGTCTTCTGGATCGTCTTGAAATGACGGTCGAACTCCGGCCACGACTCCGGCTGGGCCTGGGCGAAGTCTCCTTCGAGGAGGAACAACCGGTCGCCGCCCAGCCGTTGCTGCAATTCGGCCAGCGTTCCTTCCGCGAGCAGACGCCCGCCATCGATGATTCCCACCCGCTGACAGAGCGTCTCGGCTTCCTCCAGATAATGGGTCGTATACAGGATCGCCGTCCCGTCGGCGGAGAGGCCGCGCACAAACTCCAGAATGTTCGAACGTGCCTGCGGGTCGATCCCCACCGTCGGCTCGTCGAGGAGGAGCAGTTGAGGCCGGTGCAGCAGCGCGCAGCCGATATTGATCCGCCGTTTCATGCCGCCGGAGTAGACCTTCACCGGGTCCCGCGCCCGGCCTTCCAGCGCGAGGGCCTTGACCAGCGCCAGGGCGCGCGTCTTCGCTTCGGCGCGGCTCAGCCCCGCGAGCTGCCCCCAAAACTCCAAGTTCTCGAGGGCGGATAAATCCTCGTAGAGCGCGATCTCCTGCGGCACCACGCCCATCGCCCGCTTCGCCTTCTCGGGTTCCGCCCAGACGTCCGTCCCTGCCACTTTCACCGCGCCGCTGTCCGGCCGAAGCAAGCCGCAAATCATCGAGATGGTCGTGGTCTTCCCCGCGCCGTTCGGCCCCAGTAACCCGTAAATCTCCCCGGCGCGCACCGTGAGCGACACCTCTTGGGCCGCCCGGATCGCGCCGTAGCTTTTCGACAATCGATCGACCTGCAGGACTTCCATGGAACCCTGCGACGTTGCCGCAAACCGCGCTAACCGGGCAAGCCTAATGTCCCCGTGTGGCCCTGCTTCTGTCCGGCTGCCAGTTAAGGGAATGAAAGGGACGAGGCGTGTGTTAGCCGGGGAAGATTCCAAACAGGGGTGTTGAGTCATAAGCGATTCCACTGGAACTATTTACATCGATTAGTCGCGTGATTTCAGGTGTGTCAAAGACGTGTCATTTTCGTGTCAAAACGTGTCATTCTTGTGTCAAAGCGCGTGTCAGAACGTGTCAAAACTCGTGTCACTGTGTGTCAGCCTGTGTGTCAGGTCTTTGGGTGCATAGGTGAAGGGAGTCTCGAACGTGTTGGGCGAAGGCGATGCACTCCTGTCCTAACCCGGCGTAGCCGGAACCAAGGCGTTTCTGTAAAAGGGGGTGATGGATG
>CAYZKY010000269.1:0-3877 GCA_964478815.1 uncultured Verrucomicrobiota bacterium | reverse complement strand
GCAGGATCAAGTAAACGCTTCGTCGGGGATCAATATACCGATATTCATGCGTAGGCGGTCTGAGAGCCGATCCGGCGGAAAGATTCGACCATGCCGACGGCTTGCAGGCCCTCCCAACGGTGGCGGTCGGCGAACCAGTCCAGTTCGGTGCTCAGGTAGAACCGGCGGATTTCGATCCGGCCATGATCTTTCTCGACCGTCTCGTGACCGGCCAGCCCCGCGGCCGCCGGGGAGAGTTTGGCCCCCGGGAGCCGGGGCAGGGTTCGCTCCTGCACGGCCGCGTCGAGGAAGGTTTTGACTTCTTCATGCACCGTTTCGTGGTTGCCTTTGAGGGCGAGGACATAATCGGCGTCAGCCTCCTTAATCTCTTGGGCGATGGCGCGCTGGCAGCCCATGGCGTCGAGCGTGACGAGGCACCCGCTCAGTTCCAGCGCCCGCAGCAGGGCGGGCACCGCCGTGATTTCGTTGCTTTTGTCCGTTACTTTAAGCTGGCCGAGCACCAGGCCATTGTCTTCGGCCCAGGCGTTGACCACGATCTGGAGCGCGTCCGGCGCGTTCCGGGCCCGGCGGAGCGCCTTGCCGTCCAGGGCCACGATTTCCTGGGGAATGGCCTGCCGCAAGGACTGCGTCCAGGCCAGAAAGCACTCGAGAAATTTCGCCGGATCGAGGGCGGCGAAGACCCGGTTGAAAGTGTCGTGCGAGGGGATGCCGTGGGCGAGGGTGAGGAAGGTCTTGAACCAGGCGAGCTTGGCTTTGCCGAAGGCCGCCCTGTCGTTGAAGGAGCGGCCGCCGCACAAGAGCGTGCAGCGGGCGACGATCAAAATATCGATCAGTTCGTGGTGCCGCGTGCGCCGGACGCGCGGATCGGGCAGGTGTTGGAAATGTTCGACCAGGCTCAGTGGCGGATGCAAGTTTTGCACCCGGTTGCCTAGAAACACTTTACAAAAAAGGACCAGAGAAAAATATCCGACCCGGACCGTTCAGAAGACTCGGAAAAATTTAGATGCGTTTGCCCTGATCGCGATTGTGGAGTCTGCCGAGAACCCAGACCGCCGGCGCGAGCGCCGATTCTTTCCCTCAATTCCGGTTGACTCGCGAGTGGGCGGTCGTACGCTGCGGACAGAGTTTTGCAACCTGATTTGGCATCGGTGAGGATGAGCCGGATGATCAATCGAAACGAAGCGCGGTGGCCGGCTTGAATTTCCTGGCTCCATTATTCCTCGCGGGGGCGGCGGCGGTCGCACTGCCGATCCTTTTTCATCTGATCCGCCGCACCACGAAGGATCAGGTCTGGTTCAGTTCCTTGCGGTTTTTGACGCCCTCCCTGCCGCGCGTCACCCGGCGCAGCCGGATCGAGCATTGGCTGCTGCTCCTGCTGCGTTGCGCGGTGCTGGTGGGCCTGGCGCTGGCCTTCGCGCGCCCCTTTTTCGCCGGTGTGCTGGCTCCCGCCCGCCCGGCCGCGGATGTGCGCCGCATCGCGATTCTCGTCGATACCAGCGCCAGCATGCAGCGCACGGGCCTTTGGGACCGCACGCGCCAGCGCGCCATGGCCGCCGCCCGTGAAGCGCGCAACTCCGACCGCGTGGCCCTGTTCGCCTTTGGGGAACAAGTGCGTCCCCTCGTCTCGTTTGACGAAGCCTCCCGCGATGCCGCCGGAGCGCCCGCCATGATTGAGGCACGGCTAGCCGCCGTTGCACCCGGCTGGGAGGCCACGCATCTGGGCAACGCGCTTACCACCGCCGCCGAGTTGCTGGTCGAGGATGCGAATCGCTCCCCCGACGGCGAGCTGGATGGCACGCTGGTCGTGTTCACCGATCTGCAGAGCGGAGCGAAACTGGATGGCCTGCAAGGCTACGAATGGCCGAAGGGCCTGCAGGTGCGGATCGAAACGATCCTGCCGGAGGATCCGGCGAATGCTTCGCTCGCGCTCCTCCCCACGGAATCGGGATTGCTCGCCGCGACCAATATCCTGCCCCGCGCGCGCCTGCAAAATGCCGGCGGAGCCAAGGACCAATTCCAGGTCTCGTGGATGAAGGACGGGCTCCCGGCCGGCCCCATCGCCGAGATTTACGTCCCCAACGGCGAAAGCCGTATTTTCACGCCTCCGGCCATGCCTCCCGGAGCACAAGCGCTCAAACTGTTGAACGACCCGGAAGCCTTCGACAACACCACCTGGTGGATCCCTCCGGATACGGGTGTGCGCTGGATTCTCTACGCCGGTCCCGAAATCGCGAACGACTCCACTCAGCCCCTGTACTATGTGCGGCGCGCTTTCGAGCAGGATGGCCTGCCCTTCAAGGTGCAGCAACTCGGCCGCGCGCCGGCCACCAATGCCGAACCGTCCCGGCCCGAGTTGATGATCGTCACGGATGTCTTGAGCGGCCCCGGACTAGAGGCCGCCGGCCAGCTCCTCGCCGCGGGCAAAACCGTCCTGTTCGCGCCGCGCTCGGCCAACGCGGCTCGCACGCTCGCGCCGCTGCTGGGCGTGCCGGCCTTGACCGCCACGGATCGGACCGTCCCGGGCTACGCCCTGCTCGGCCAGATCGACTTCACGCATCCCCTGCTCCGCTTGTTTGCCGATGCCCGGTACAGCGACTTCACGAAGATTCACTTCTGGAAGTACCGGTTGATCGATTTCTCCCCGGTCACGAACGCCGTCGTCGCCGCGCGCTTCGACAATGGGGATCCGTTCCTCGTCGAAATCCCCCGGGAACGGGGGCGCGTGGTGGCCCTCACCTCGACCTGGAGCAAGGACGACAGCCGGCTCGGCCTCTCCTCTAAATTCGTGCCGCTGCTGCTGAGCCTGGTCGATCAAGGCGGGCTTGGCGAAAGCGCGGGCCGGCTCCACCGCATCGGCGACGCCGTGCGGCTGGCGCGGACGAACATGCTCGCGGTCATCCGTCCCGACGGCACGGAAGCGAAGGCCGAGAACGGAGTGTTTGGAGCGACCGAGCTGCCGGGGATTTATCGCGCCGGGCCGCCTGAGACCGAGCGATTCGCGGTGAATCTCGACCCAGCCGAGGGGCGAACCGCGCCGCTGCCGGTCGAGGAACTTTCCAGCATGGGAGTGCCGCTCCAAGCGCGACAGATTTCAGAGAAGGCCGCCGCCCTCGCGCAAGGCCATCGCGAGCACCTGCTGGCGACGGAACTGGAGTCGCGCCAGAAGATGTGGCGCAAATTCGTGTGGGCGGCGCTAGCCCTGCTCTTCGTGGAGTGCTGGATGGCCGGACGGCTCTCCCGGCCGGCCGCAACACAGGCTTCCGCTTAACTCGCCGAAGCCGCTTGCTCGGCCTCCGCCGCCGAAGCCGGCTGACTGAAGACCAGTTTGTCGCCCTCGACCGTGACCTGCACCGTGCCGTCGTGCAGGCTGCCGCGGAGAATCTCCTCCGCCAGCGGGTCTTCCAGGTAACGCTCCACTGCCCGGCGCATGGGACGGGCGCCGTAAATCGGGTCGAACCCTTTCTCGACCAGGAAGTCCTTCGCCTTCTCGTCCAGCGCGAGAATGATGTTCTTGTGCTTGACCCGATCCGTGACCTTCTGCACTTCCAGGCCAAGAATCTGGATGAGATCGGTCTTGTTCAGGGAGCGGAAGACGATCACGTCGTCCAGGCGGTTCAGGAATTCCGGACGGAAAGCGCGCTTGGCTTCGTCGAGAATCTTTTCCCGCATTTTGTCGTAATCGGTCTCGTCGTTCGTCACGCCGAACCCGATGGTCGATTGCTTGCGGATGGTTTCCGCCCCGACGTTCGAAGTGAGGAGGATGATGGTGTTGCGGAAATCGACCGCGCGGCCGACGTTGTCCGTCAGCTTTCCTTCCTCCAGAATCTGGAGGAGCATGTTCATCACATCCGGGTGCGCCTTCTCGATTTCGTCGAAC
>CAYZKY010000268.1:0-4017 GCA_964478815.1 uncultured Verrucomicrobiota bacterium | reverse complement strand
CCCCCCCCCCCCCCCCCCCCCCCCCCCCCCCCCCCCCCCCCCCCCCCCCGCGCGCGGCCAGAGGCAGGTTTTTTAACGGAAATGATTGGGCCAGAGATGGTTGCGCAAAAAAAAGAGCGGGTAATAGGTGTGTAAATTGCGTGTAAATTGCGTGTAAATGGTGTGTAAATCTGTGTAAATGAGTGTGTAAGAGTGTGTAAGTGTGTAAATGTGTGTCAATGCACCCACCCCGGTGTGCAAAACCGGCGGGCAAGAGGCGGGTTTCAAGCGCCAGACAGCCGAAAGGCCTGGGAGCAAGCGAAGGGCCGGTTTTGGAATGGAAGTGCCAAGCGCGCAAAAAATTAACGCTGCCGGCGGGTCATTGGGAAACGGAGGGGTTCGAGTCGGAACGGCCCCGGTTCGCAATGACGCCTCAAATCGAGTCGTCATAGCGTTACTTTGCGATCAGACATGGGATGAGTCAAGGTTGAAGATGGCTTCTGCACGGTTTTTCCGGCGGCGGCGTGAACGACATAGAAAGTCGCACCCCATTTCTGGGAGTGAGCCGATTGCTTCGACCGCCGCGATTCCCAGCCGCAGGCCGGGTTGTGCCCGTCCGAGCTTGATTCAACGGCTCCCGTGAGCGGAGGCGGATGCGCCGACGCGCAGCTTTTCATAGGTCCACCGGCGGGCCAGGAACCCCCAGAGCACGGCGTTGGCGAGGACGATGAAAAAGCCGCTGGCCCCGACTTTGAGCAATTGGGTGAAAAGATCGGTGGCGAAGAGTTTCTTGTCGAAGAGCGGGAGGACGCCGATAAACAATGGAATGGGAGGCACAGCCAGCGCGAGCAGAGCGACCCACGGAACGAGGATCTCCCGGCGCAGCTTGAGCGAGAGGGCCATGCCGAGCCAGCCCAGCGCGATCCAAAGGACGACGATGAGGATCGCCGCGGTGAAGACGGCCAAGGAGGCAATGTAAAAGGGAGCGACGGCGTTGGGGATCGATCCCACGCCGAGCACATGCCGCAGAGGCCCAACGATAGCGGCGCGCCAACCGTATGGTGGGAGCGGCCCCAGAATGCGATTCGCCTCGATGATGTAATGGAGGACGAACAGGTGCAATCCGAGCAGCAAGGCAGCCGCTCCCCAGAACCGGCGCACCAGGCCCAGCCAGTGGCCGCGAATGATCTCCCGTGTTTTCATTGGCGTGCAGAGGATCAGTTCCATCGCACCGGCCTTGCGATCGGCGGCGAATCGTTCACTTGCAGCGGCCGCCAGCCGAAAACAGAAAAAGAGATAGAGGACCGGAATCCCCCAAATCCAGGCCATCATGGGATCGATGAACCCATCGGGTGTCGGCCCCGCCTGGACATGTTTCCCGGCCCGCGAAATCGTAAAAGCCAGGGCCAGCAGGACGATCGCATGGCTCATCGGGCCGAAACGCTCGCGGCACGAAAGCCAGAGGATGGGATTGATCCGCAGCAAACGGGCTCTCAAGGCGCGCGTGGCTTCTCCAGAACCGAATTTCAATTTTCTCCAAATCGAGAAGAGATACGCTCCTTTGCGCCCCGATTTCCCTTCCCTCCAGATGCGCGGCAGGAAGTAGTTGATCATCCCGAACAGCAGGCAGGCGATGACTGCCTGAACGGTCAACGCCAGCCAGAGCGGGTTGCCGGCCAGCATCGGGGCGGAAGAGCTTGCGATCACCAGCGAGAAACTCGGACTGAGCAGCTCGATCCAGGGCGGCCATCCTGGGACTCCATTCCAACGCATGATGGCCGCGGCCAACGGAACTCCTGCCACCAGAATCGCAAGGAGGATCAAGGCCAGCGCGGCGGCCTGCCATGGCTTTCGGCACACGGTCGAAGCGAACATTCCAATGAGCAATGAGAGGATCAAGGTAGCTAGAAGCACCAGTGCTGTCCTGGCCAGAGTTTGGGCATCCGTTCCACCCAGCAGCGCCGGCAACGCCATGACCGGGACAATCGAGACAATCGAGTAAAACGCCAGCAACCCATGCCCGGCCAGCTTGCCGAGCGTAATGGAAGCGGCGCGCAGATTCGTCAAAAACAACAGGCCGAGCGTGCCGTTATTCCGCTCCTCGTTGACGCAATCGGTCGTTAGCGCCGGCCCGACGATGCAGGCACAAATGAACGCCACCCAGCTCAGGGTGAGAAAGAGTGCTTCTCCCGACACCGGCTTCGACCCGAGGAAGATCACGAAATAGAGCGCAAACCCAGTCATCAGCAGCGCGATGGACGAGGTAAGCATTCGCAGGCGGAAGCTGCTTCGCTTTCGGGCCGCCACGCGCAGCTCCCGCCCGGCGATGGAGAGAAATTGCATGACAGCGTTACGGAGATCGGCTGAGGTGCGTGTCCGAACCGGGGGATTGGATGCCGGGATTCAACAGTCCCTGGTCTGTGGGGACTCCTTTCTCAATCGCATTTTGGTAGTGTCATCCGGCGTTTCGATAGGTGGCCGTGAGCATTAGGGTTTGACTTGAGGCAGGGAAAACCAGGCCGCGCGGAGTGGCCCGGCTGGTCGTTAATTCATGGACGATTTTCATCTTCGCATCGAATTCCGTGGGAACAGGTCTCGAACGTTTCCACTGTATCAAAAAGAACTTTGCTACGCAAAGTATTTCTCTCTTGCGAATGAGCGACGACGCGCAACGCGCAGACTGCGCCTGTTTCTCTTGCATTGAGGGCACGCTTTCCTTTCCTCCTTCACGCAGCCTGCGGCTTCCCGTTCAGCGCCAGGATCATCTCCAGCAGCTCCGTCGCCGCCCGCCCCGGAGGGCGGTGCTTCAGCCACACCGACACGATCGTCCGGTGGGGTGGTGGCGCTTGAAACGGCCGGTAGGCCGGCCGGTTCGAACCTGCCGCCCTGGCCGCCAGCGCGGGCACGAGCGAAACGCCCAGCCCGGCCCGCACCAGCGCCTGCACCGTCTCAAGCTGCGCGCTGCGGAATCCGATCCTCGGCTTGAGCCCGCGCCCTTCGCAAAAACTCATCACCTGATCGCCGAGGCAATGCCCCTCCTTCATCACGATCAGGTTCTCGGCCTGGAGATCGGCCGCCGCCACCAGCCGTTTGCGGGCCAGCCGGTGCTTGGGAGGCAGCGCCAGCAGGAGTTCTTCCTCGAACAACGCCCGCACTTCAAAACGCGGATCGTCGATCGGGCCGCTGGCGATGGCGAAATCGATTTCGTACGCCAAAAGCTGCGCCAGCAATCGCGCCGTCATGTCTTCGTGGACGATCATCTCCAGGCCCGGATAGCGCGCCGCGAATTTCGAGAGCGCCCGCGGCAGCACATGCGGCGCGATGGTCGGCAAGACCCCGACCGCCAGCGTCCCGCGCAGCAGATCTCCGGCATCCGCCGCCTCCCGCCGGGCTGCTTCCACTTCGTCCAGGATGCGCACCGCCCGCTGGAGAAAATTCGCCCCCGCCGGCGTCGGCCGCGCGGCGCGCTTGGTCCGGTCGAACAACCGCTCCCCCAGCTCTTCCTCCAGCTTCTGAATCTGCTGGCTGAGCGACGGCTGCGAAACGTGGCAATGCTCCGCCGCGCGCGAAAATGTCCCGTGGCGGGCCACGGCCACCGCGTATCGGAGCTGATGCATCTCCATAGTTTTTCCCTATGATGATTAAAGGAAATTAGTATTGCAACAATCGGTCGCAAGCAGGCTATTCTGGTCAAACGAAGCAACACGGAGTTTAGTCCAATCATCGAATCGAAAAACTATGTCGACCGAAGCCAAATGCCCCTTTCACCACACCGCCGGCGGCGGCACCACCAACCGCGACTGGTGGCCGAACCACCTGAAGGTGGAATTGCTGAACCAGCATTCCTCGAAATCCGATCCGATGGGCGGAGATTTCGACTACGCGAAGGAGTTCAAAAGCCTCGACCTCGCCGCGTTGAAGAAAGATCTCGCCGCGCTGATGACCGATTCGCAGGATTGGTGGCCGGCCGATTTCGGCCATTACGGACCGTTGTTTATCCGCATGGCCTGGCACAGTGCCGGCACCTACCGCACCGGC
>CAYZKY010000267.1:0-4069 GCA_964478815.1 uncultured Verrucomicrobiota bacterium | reverse complement strand
TCACCCCCGCCGAAGAACCCGTGGTCGTCCGACCGGACCCGCACCCCCTCATGACGCTCGCCGCCGAAGCCCTCCTCGCCACCGCCCAGGGTACGGGCGCCCCGCCTGTCCCTGCGGGCGCCTCGCCCGCAGGCCCCGCTCACCCCCATTCCACCCCGCCACCCCCCGAAAACCCCCGCCATTCCGCAGATTCCACCCATTCCACCACCCTCCATTCCACCCCGCCCGCCGCCCCAGCCACCCCAGCCACCTCAGCCAATCGGACCAATCCGACGGATCCGACTGATCCGTCCGATCCGTCCGACCCCACTCCTCAAGCCCTCGAAACCCCGCGTAATTCCGCACATTCCACCCATTCCACCACCCCGTCTTCCACCCCCAACGGAGCCCCGCCCAACAACCTCCAACCCATCAACCACCCGTCCCAAAAGCCCGCCCCGAAACCCGCCTACAACCAACCCCAAAAACGCCCCTTCTACCTCGGCGCCCTTAAACGCCGCTGACCAGCACCTGTCGCGCTTCGAAAACCGGTTGGCTTCGAAACGGCCTCCTCAGGCGTTTTTTTAAAAAAACTGTAAACAGTTTTTACATTTTCATTAAGAAACCATGATCCAGGCATTAGATCAAAAACTTTCCTGCGCAGCGGCAACTGATTGAAGCCCTTTGGCTTAGGGCGCTGGGGGGGATAGCTCGCGGCATACACAGGCCCCGCGAGTACAAGTTATGCTTATCGTTACGTTCACACATACGCATCCGACGCTGCGCCCGCAGCGGGTTGCCGCGCCAGGATGCCCAGACATAACCACCGCGGAGCCTGTCTCCGCTTCAAGCCCAGGAAATCATCATGAAACTGTTCAACCGACTCATCGCCCTCGGGGCCACCCTCGTTCTGGCCCATCTGCCCTTGCGGGCCTCTCCCGTCGCCGCCACCGAGTTGATCGACTTTGTCGCCTTGCCCGGTTCGGAGACCGTGCTCGTCTTTCCCAACATCTTCGATCCGGTCGCGGATAAAGAGCTTTCGTTCATCGGCTGGGCCGAAGTGGCTCCCGGCGGTGGCACGTTTTCGGTTCTCGATATTCGTTTCGACTGGCTGGGTCTCTCCGGGCTCCCCGAATACAGCCCGTACACTTCGATCGTCGTTCCGGCCGGGGCGCCGGTGCCGATAGAACTTCACTTCCGGCTGCCCTTTTGCCCCCAACAGGTGAGCTTGGACGTCGTGAATGTCGACCTCGTCACCCCGGTCCACATCAAGGGCGAGTTCTCCCACTGCTGCCTGATCGACACGCCCGACGCCATCGGCTTGACGCCCTCGCTGGCCCTGCTCGGCTTGCTCAGCCTCCACGCCCTGCGCCGGCGGAAAGCCTGATGGATTGGGAAGAATCCAGGTTCGACCGCGCCGCCTCACCGTGGCGGCCGGCCGGCCGGATCAAGGCTGCGTGTGCCGGCGGGTGATGACGCGCATCGTCAGGGTCAGGATCAGGGCGATCAGGCCCAGCACCCAGATCAGCAGCAACAGCCAGCCGAGCTTGCCGAGAACCGGTTCATCCTCGACCAACTCGAAAACCGTGCCATCCCCGTCGCCACCGCCGCCGGAGGGGGGCGGCCCGGACGGCTGGATCGAAGAGGCGGACGTTCCCGGCGGCGATGCGGCCGGAGAGCGGCCGCGCAGATCGGTCGGCTGCAAGCCCGTCACCCCACTTGCCTGAATCGCCGGGTCCCCGGGCGGATTGGTCGACGGGGCCTTGGGAAGCGGTGGGGCGGCAACGGAACCGGGGCCGGGCTGGCTCGGGGATTGTGAAGGACTTGCGGACGCCGGCGTTCCTCCGCTGGCCGAGCCCCCTCCCGGTGCGGAGCCCGCGCCGGTGGAACCCGGGCCGCTGGACTGATTCGGCGACGTTCCCTGCGGCTTGGGCCGCGCCCCCAGCTCGAACTGGCGCACCAGTTCGACGTGGCCGTCGCCGAAGAGAATGTTCCCCTTGTCTTCATGCATCGCTTTGGTGAAGCCAAGTTTGACCGTCGTGACCCGGTTGCTCGCGGTCGTTTCGGTCAGGCGCGTGATGTTCCAATCGCCCGCCAGGAACATGACGGCGCTGCCCGGTTGCGCCCGAGGGTTGAACCAATAGCTGATGTTCGAGCGCGTCATGCTGGCGAACGACTTTGCCGCGAAACGCTGATCTGCGGGACAGACGGCCAACGAAGGCGCCACTAAGTCCTTGGCCAGCGCCTGGTAATGCCGGGCGGAAAACGAGAGAATGTCGCTCCCCGGCAGCAGCTCCCGGTTTCCTCCCAAGGAGCCACCCTGCGCGATCGGCACCTGCATCGGATACTTGTCTCCGTGATCCTGGGCGAACGACTGCAGGGCCACGCCGGTTTGCCGGAGGCCGCTTAAACACTTGATCTGCCGGGCCTTGGACGAAGCCCTCGCCACCGCCGGAAGGAGCATCGCGACCAGGATGGCAATGATGGCAATCGCGACCAGCAACTCCAGCAAGGAGAAGCCCGCCCGGCCACCGTTCTCTGTTCGCTGCCGCGCCATTAAAAGGTCAACTTAATGCCTAGCATATCCCATGCCCGTGCGTGTCGGCAAGTGAGCCACTGTTCCGCACAATCCGTTGCAAATCACTCGCGGCCAACCACTTTCGGGACATCGCAATGGGCCCAATCAGGAGAAACTCCGGCCCGCAACCCGCATCCACGCCTTCCTTCGAGCGTGGCCCTCCCGCTTCGGCTCGTGATTTCTCAACGCCTGATCAAAGCCCCGGTCAGGCTGTTGGTGGCATGATTTTCCCGGCGGACGACTCAGGTTCGAACGGAATCCACCCGCCAAAACGGACTTTTCGGCTTTCCAGCGCCGCCAGATAAATCTATTCACACGGCGGTGATCGCAGATCAGGACAGGTTGGCCGAGCTGGCCCGGACGCTCCGGGACTCCGATTGGGTCTGCGTGGATACCGAGGCCGACAGCCTGCATGCCTATCCCGAGAAGCTCTGCCTGATGCAGATCACCACCAACCTCGGCGATTTCCTGGTCGATACGCTGGCGCGGCTCGATCTCGCGCCGCTGCTGGGGGCGCTCTCCCATCGCGAATTGATCCTGCACGGAGCCGATTACGATCTGCGGATGTTGCGGAAAAGCTACGCCTTCGTGCCGCATGCCGTGTTCGACACCATGCTGGCCGCGCGCCTGCTGGGGTACGAGCAGTTCGGGCTGGTTCATCTGGTGCAGCGGCATCTGGGAATCGAACTGGAAAAAGGCCCGCAAAAGATGAATTGGGCGCAGCGGCCCCTCACGCCGCGCATGGAGGAATACGCAAGGAACGACACGCGCTACTTGAAAGCCGTGTCGGACGCCCTGCGCGCCGACCTGCAAGCGAAAGGCCGGCTGGATTGGCAGACCGAATCCTGTGCCCGGCTCATCCGCGATTGTGCGGAGCCGCCGCCCGAAGATCCGGACAACGAGTGGCGGATGCGGGGCAGCGACCGGCTCAGCCCGCGCAGCCTGGCCGTGCTCCGCGAATTGTGGCGGTGGCGCGAAGCGGAAGCCACCGCCGCCAATACTCCCCCTTTCTTCGTGCTCAGCCACGACACGATGATCGAACTCTCCCAGGACGGAGAAACCACCGCCGAAGTGGAAGCGAAACTGCCGCTGCGGATGGGGAGCCGCCGCAAAGCGGGCATCCTGCGAGCGATCGCTCAAGGCCGGTCCATCCCCGCGTCCGAGCTGCCCCAACGCCGCGTCCGCACTCATTACCGCCCGACGATGGAGGAACAACGCCGCTGCGCTGTCCTGAAAGACAAGCGGGATCGCGCCGCCGCCGAACTCCAGATCGACCCGACCCTGATCGCCAGCCGTGCCACCCTCGTCCTCCTCGCCCAGGATTGGGACGCCCACCAGCACGAGCTGATGAACTGGCAGTGTGGACTGCTCAAAACTTAGACAGCCTCACTGACTACCCGCTGGGCTCCATGCCGCAGAGGCGTTCAGCTCAGCTATCGACATTTGGGCAGTGGGGTTTTTGGGTTCTTCGACGTTTTCAGTGGATGAGGGCAGAGAAGAATTTTAGGTTCG
>CAYZKY010000266.1:0-4096 GCA_964478815.1 uncultured Verrucomicrobiota bacterium | reverse complement strand
CCTGGAGGAGCGCACGCGCCCTCGCGTGCCGTCATCGGTGCCCTCGCCGATGACACCGGCCTTGCCCTCGCCCGGCCGCCAAACCCACAGGCCAACTGTGGATGGCCATCCCAATCCTCCCCACCCTTGCCGAAAGGGTTTCCGCGATCCTCCGCCCCCTCTCAAAGAACCAGTTCCCTCCTTCCTCAAAAAAATATCTCGCCCCCGTATGCGCTTGATTTTCCGCCACTTAGCTAGGAAAGTCTACATTTGAAAACGAAACACATTGACACTTGACTCGATCTGCGCCATGTTCTTGGTGAAAACAAAATGTAGACTAACCGCCATGAACACGCCGCCGCTCCCGCTTTTCGATCTCCCTCCAGACCGATCATCTCTGTCCTATCTACCGCCACCAACTGGCCGAGCCATCCCTCCCTGCGCGCCTCGTTCGGGTGTCCCGCAACCCTTGAAACGACCTTGAAACGCCCTTGAAACGCCTTGAAACGCCTTGAAACGAGCTTGAAACGAGCTTGAAACGCTTGAAACGTTTCAACCAAACTTGAAACGCCATCACTGATTACCAACGAGTTATGAAAAATCGCCTGCATAATCCCGAAAATTCTGAAACGCGCGAGAATTCCTCGACGTTTTTCGGGAGCCGGCAGGCCAGGAATGCTTCGGTCGTGCCATGTCGAACCGCCCATCCCTGCCAACTCCAGGTGTCGGCCAGTGGTACGGCGACGCCCACGATCAGGCAGGCTCTCAACCTTCCTCTTCCCGGTTTCGCCAGCCATTGTTTTCCGGAATTATTTCTCTTGTCGACCCCCGCCGCCATGCTCCGGCCAGTCCAGGAGGGGGCCGCTCATACACGTTCATACACAAAAATACACATCGACCTGCACAAAAATACACACGAGATACACGTAAATACACGTAAATACACACGAAATACACGCCCGAAATTAGCCTCTTTTAAAACCGAAACCATTCACCATCAATCACTTAGGTCGCATCGCCACACCAAAAACGCCCTCCACGGCATACACGCGTCCTCCTGCCCGCGTTTCCCCATCCGCCTTGCCCTCCGCCGCCGGGTAGCGCACGCGTCCCGCTCGCCATCCTCGGACGCCGACAAAAGCATTCTGGGTAGGACAGGCGCCCTCGCCTGTCCCATTCGGGCGCCTCGCCCGAATACTCGCCCGGAAACCAGAGAATGTTCCGAGGCTCTTGGATGCGTTGGCCCTGCCGAAAACTGCCGCCACTTCCGACCGGCTGTTTCAACCGCACCTTGATATGGTTTCCGCCGTCATCGTCGCTGCCGGACGCGGCACCCGGATGGGTGCCGGGATCGACAAACTGTTTCTCCCCGTGTCGGGCCGCCCGCTCGTGGCCCACACATGGCAACGGTTCAACGATTCGCCCCCCATTGATGAAGTGATTCTCGTGGTGCGCGCCGGGCTCGAAGACGATTTTCATCAACTGGCCGCGGAATATAGTTTCGCCAAGGCTTATCGCATCGTGGCGGGAGGGGCGGAGCGGCAGGATTCGGTCTGGAACGGCTTGCAGGCGCTTCCAGCCGGAGCGGAATGGGTGGCCATCCAGGACGGGGCGAGGCCATGCACCGCCGAGGCCATCATCGCCGATACGCTGCGCGCCGCCCGGGAGTGCGGCGCGGCGGTGGCCGCGCAGAAAGTGGCCGATACGTTGAAGGAGGCAGCGGACGGAGGCTGGATTGCCCGGAATGTCGACCGCTCGAAGCTTTGGGCCGTGCAGACGCCGCAGGTTTTCGCCACGGCGATCATCCGGCGGGCGCTGGAGGAAGTCCGGCGCCGGGGGTGGCAGATCACGGACGATACGGCGGCCTGCGAAGCGATCGGACAGAAGGTGCGGCTGGTCGAATCGGCCTCTCCCAATCCCAAAGCGACCTCGCCCGCCGACCTCCCCTGGATCGAGGCGGTCCTTCGAGCGGGAACTATCCCGTGACGCCGGCGCTGAGGAGCGCCCGGACGCGGTCCAACAGGCCCTGGGTAGTGTAAGGCTTTTGCAGGAACTCGACGGCCCGATCGGCGGGCAGCGTGCCGGCCAGGATGCTCTTCGGATAGCCGGAGGTGAAGAGGATGGGCGTATTGGGGCAGATCGATTCCAATTGGCGCGCCATCTCGCCGCCGCCCATCCGCGGCATCACGACATCCGTGAAAATCAGATCTACCGGTTCGTTCCGACGGCGCAGCAGCTCGATGGCTTCGAGGCCGTCTGCCGCGCCGATGGCGGTGAAACCGCCGCGGCCGAGAATCAGCAGCGCGAAATCGCGCAGGACCTCCTCGTCTTCGACGACCAGCACCACGCCGCGTTCGGGGAGGGGAGCAGCGGCGCGGGCGGCGGGACGAGGTCCGGCGACGCGTTCGAGGCGGGGGAGATAAATCCGGAAGGTGCAGCCCTGATTGGGCGGGCTTTCGCAAACAATGGTGCCGCCATGCTGCCGGACGATGGCGTAGACGGTGGCGAGGAGCAGGCCGGATTTTGGTCCAGCTTCGGGGTGCTCGAAGAAGGGTTCGAACAAATGGGTGCGTTCCTCATCGGTCAGGCTGGGGCCGGCATCGGAAAGGGTCAGGAGGACATAGGCACCCGCCGGCAGGCCGTGATCGGCGCCCGGCTGGCCCGTGACGGCGACGGGGGAGACGCGGATGCGGAGCGTGCCGCCGCCCGGCTGCCGTTCCCGGGCGTGGGAGCAGAGATTGACGATGGCGGTCTCGATCTGGCCGCGATCGGCCTTGATGACGGCTTCCTCCGGGCCGGGCTCGATCTGGCAGCGGATTTTTTCGCCGGCCAGGCGGCGGGCGAGGGGAGCTACGTCCTCGAGGAGGGCGTTCAGATCGAGCGGTTCGAGCGTGCCGGCTTCCTTGCGGCTGAGGGCGAGGAGCTGGGCGGTGAGGCCGATGGCCCGCTCGGTGCTGAGCATGATCTGCCGGACATCGGTTTGGAGCGGATGTTCGGCCGGGAGGCCAGAGCGGATGAGGCCGCTGTACCCGGTGATGACGGTGAGCAGATTGTTGAAATCATTGGCCACGCCGCCGGCGAGCCGGGCGACGGCCTCCATTTTCTGGGCGCTGGCGAGCTGGGTCTCCAGCCGTTTGCGGGCGGAGATGTCGCGCATCAGGAGCTGTATGGCGCGCTCGCCGTGGAAGGGCACCGCGCACAGGCTGGTCTCGACGAGCACGGAGGAGCCGTTGACGCGGACCAGGCGGTGCTCGATGGGCGGGGGCAACTGGCCCTCGGCGGCCTGGTTAAGCTGTTCCTCGACGAGGTCGTGGTAGTTCGGATCGACCATGCTGAGGAAGGGGCGGCCAAGGAGATCGACGGGGGATTTGGCGCCGAAGAGCCGGACGCCGCTGGGGTTGACGAACGCCAGCCGCCCATCCGCCACGATGGCCATGCCTTCGGGGCAGGATTCGACGAGGCGGCGGAAGCGCTCTTCGCTCTCCCGCAGGGCCAGTTCGGTCTGCAGGCGGCGGCGCTTCTGGGCGGCTTCCTTGAGGGCGCGGTCGACAGCGCGGGCGAGGTGGCTGAGGTCGGTCCGGGGGAGGCAATCGTCCACGCCGGCCCGGAACATCTCGACGAGGGGGCTCTCCGGGGCGGAATCGGTGATGAGGATGAAGGGGAGGCCGGGGGAGCGCTGCCGGACGAGGCGGAGGGCCTCGGCGGCGGGGAGGCCGGGGGCGGATTGCCGGGCGAGGACGAGGTCCCAGGTTTGTTCGGCGAGGGCGGTTTCGAGGCCGGGGGCGGTCTGGACGATGCCGCTGGCGGGCTCATAACCGGCGGCGGCGAGGACCCGGATCAGGTGATCCGCGTCTTCCTGGACGTCGTCGATGATCAGAACCCTCAATGCCATGCGATGGAGACCCGGCCGCCGTGGGGGCGATGGGTCGAACCGGCGTCATTCAAGCGGCATCACTTTACGGCAGAATCGGGCGGTGGCCAGAGCAAAATCGGGAAGGGCGGAAAATATGGGGGCGGGAAGGGGCATTATACCATTCACTAATGATATCCGGTATAAATAGATTGCCCCACCCGTGAGCGCCTGGCACTCTCGAAGCGATGGGAAGACCCAAACTGA
>CAYZKY010000265.1:0-4114 GCA_964478815.1 uncultured Verrucomicrobiota bacterium | reverse complement strand
CAGACCCTCACTTTATGGCTCCATACCCAGAGCTATCCCCAGGTCCTCGCCCGCCTCCCCCGTCTTCCTCATTCAAAAAACAGGGGGGGCGCCCGAAAAATCGATTCGGCTGCCCCCGCTGGCTGTCGGCTTCGCCTTCACCTCCACAGCCCGCCACAAAAAGTCACACCCTGTGGACACCCTGGCGCGCCACTTTGGGAGGGTCTGAGCATCTCCGAACCATCGTGCTCACCTGCCCTCGTCGCGCCGCCAACAATTCAGCAGTCAGAATCCCATTGCGCTGGCGTAACCCGGGACTCAATACTGACGTGCCTCTGCTCGAAAATCGCGAATGAACGGGGGCAAGTATTGATTTGGGCTGGATTGCCTTTCGACAGCCGGATGAAAAAGCATTTATACAACTCACGGCTCGGAAAAGTCCGATGGTTCGTGGATCGGTTCGGCGCAAGCGAATTGTTCCTGAAGCCGCTGCGGGTGGTTCTTGGGCCGGCGATCATTCCTTTAGTCCCTCGGGCAGGGTTTGTGTTCCAAGGGCAGAACCTCGATCTGTTCTACCACAAGTACAACATGACCTGGGTCTCGGAGCGTGGCCTGGAGGTCCCGGTCGCCCGTTCCTTCGTCGAGAAATGCCCGCCGGAATCGGTCTTGGAAGTAGGCAATGTCCTGTCTCATTACGGCCCGGTCCGCCATGATATCCTCGACAAATTCGAACGGGGGCCGGGGGTCATTAATGAGGATATCGTTTCCTTCCGGCCGAAAAAATCCTATGGCCTGATCATCTCCATCTCCACTTTCGAGCACATCGGTTTCGATGACGATGCGGAAGGCACTTCTGCGTCCAAAATCCAGGAAGCAGTCGCTGCCTGTCGATCGATGCTTGCGAACGATGGCAAACTCGTGGCGACCATTCCGGTCGGCTACAATCCCGAATTGGATGACCTGCTCAAAATGAACGCGCTCCCGACCATCCGTGAGACCTACCTGAAGCGGATCGACCGGCGCGATTGGCAGGAACGCCCAAAAGCTGAGGCCCTCCAGTGCCGGTACAAATCACCCTTTCCTTATGCCAACGCCGTCGGCGTCTTGGAGTTTGGGCGATGAATACCACCCGGCTTCAGCCAATCAGCGCGGGGAGAATCATGGAGCCTGCGGCGGTTCGCGGAGCACGCCGTCGCGGAGTTCGGCCAGCCGGCCCATCCGTCGGGCCAGCGCGGGATCGTGCGTCACGACGATCAGGCTCGTTTGCTCCTCGCGGTTCAGCTCCAGCAGCAGCGCCGCCAGGTTCTCCGCCGAGGCCCGGTCGAGCGCCCCGGTCGGCTCATCCGCCAGCAGCAGCCGCGGCCGGTTGATCAGCGCGCGCACCACCGCCGCCCGCTGGCGTTCGCCCCCGGAAAGCTGCGCCGGCCGGTGATCCGCCCGCGCCCCGAGGCCGACCCGTTGCAACAGCGCCCGGGCCCGCGCCGGCGCTTCCCGGCGCATCGCGGCCTCGCTCGACGCCAGCGTCGGCACCAGCACATTCTCCAGCACCGAGCATTGCGGGAGCAAATGATGCAGTTGGAAGATGAACCCGATCTCGCGGTTCCGCACCCCCGCCAGCGCCAGGTCGTCCAGCGTCGCCAGGTCCCGCCCGCCCAGCAGCACCTGGCCGCCCGTGGGCCGGTCCAGCGTGCCGATGATGTTCAACAGCGTGCTCTTCCCGCAGCCCGAAGGGCCGACGATGGCGAGCGATTCGCCCGTCGCCACTTGCAGATCGACCGCGCGCAGAATGCGGAGCGGTTCCCCCGCGTCCCCGCTGGCGGTGGGATACTCTTTGGCCACGGCGTGAAGTTGCAGGAGCGGCGGCATGATGGCTGGGGTGTTGCGGTTCAGGGTTTGGAAAGAGCGCGGCGGATTTCGCGGGCCCAGATCGCGTAGCCCTCGGCGTTCAGATGCAGCCGGTCGCTCCGAAAGAGGCTCGGATCGGGCCGCCCATCCGCCCCGAGCATCGGCGGCCAGATATCGATGAAATGCACCCGGCGATGCCGTCGGGCATAAGCCGCGATCGCGTCGTTCGCCTCCCGCCCCTGCGGCGAGAGGAACCACCGGCTCGGGCTCGGCTTCACCGCGATGTAGTAAATGTGCGTGCCCGGCAGCCGGGCGTGGACGCGGCGCACGAATTTCTTGAAGCGCCGCGCCAATTCGCCCGGCGCCACCCCGGCCGCGAGGTCGTTGTCCCCTTCATACACCACGATCTTCGCCGGGCGGTACGGCAGCACGATCCGATCCGCGAAATGCAGCAAATCGATCATCTGCGACCCGCCGAAGCCGCGCCGCACGATCGAGAATTCCGGCAGCTCTGCCGTCAGATTCGTCCAAAGCCGGATGCTCGAACTGCCCGTAAAAAGCACCGCACCCGCCGGCGGCGCGTTCGTCCGATCCTCCGCTTCGAACGCCGCGATCTCCTTCTCCCATTTCCCGAAATCATGCGCCGCCGCCGCCGCGAGCCCTCCGGCCCAGCCGGTCACCACCAAGGCCAGTACAATGCTAATGCTGCGCAAAATCCGCATGCGGTATTTGAACCGGGCGACCATAATTGAAAAGCCCGATCTGCGAAAGCCGCCGGTTTATGCTGAAAAATGCGGGCATTTGCCGATACACGAAACTTTAGTTAGGCTCGGACCATGAATTCGAACCTCATTCGCCAGTATCTCCACGAACAAACGGACCCGTTCGCTTTTCGATTGAGCGACGGATCCCGGGTGAAGGTCCTGCACCCGGATTTCGTGGCCGTCTCGCCCGGATTGGTGCTCGTGATTAGTGGCGACGAATCCGTGACGAGGATCGATCCGTTGCACATCGTGGCGATTGAGGAATCGCCCTCCCGGCGCAAAGGGAAAGCCCGTCCGTAACTCAGGCGCTCGATCCGCCGCACTGCGCCTGCTGGCGCAGCGCATGATCGATAAGCACCAATGCCGTCATCGCCTCGACCATCGGCACCGCTCGCGGCAACACACAAGGATCGTGGCGACCGCGGCCTTTGAGAGTCGTGTTTTCGAACTGGGTGCTAACGGTTTCCTGCTCCACCATCACCGTCGCCGTCGGCTTGAAGGCCGTACGGAAAAAAATGGTCTCGCCATTAGAAATACCCCCCTGTACGCCGCCGGAGCGGTTGGAGGTCGTGCGGACTTTGCCGTCCACCATGCGGAAAGAATCGTTGTGCTGCGTGCCAGTAAGCATCACGCCCTCGAACCCAGAGCCAATCTCGAAACCCTTGGTCGCAGGCAAGCTAAGCATGGCCTTCGCCAAATCCGCCTCGAGCCGATCGAACACCGGCTCCCCCCAACCCGGCGGCACCCCGCGCGCCACCCCTTCCACGATCCCGCCCACCGAGTCCCCCTCCGATCGCACCTTTTCGATCAACTCGATCATCCGCTCGGCTAGTGCGTCATCCGGGCAGCGAACGATGTTCGCTTCGATCTGTTCGGCGGTGACCGTGTTCGGATCGATCATCGCCCGCAAATCCTTCACCTGGCTTACGTACGCCAGCACCTCCACGCCGAAACGCTCGCGCAGCAACTTCTTCGCCACCGCGCCCGCCGCCACCCGCCCGATGGTTTCCCGAGCGCTGGTCCGCCCCCCTCCCTGCCAATTCCGGATGCCATACTTGGCTTGATAGGTGTAATCCGCATGCGATGGCCGAAACTTCTCCGCCATCTCCGAATAGGCTTCGGAACGGGCATCTTCGTTCTTCACCCACATGGAAATAGGCGTGCCAAGGGTCTGCCCCTCGAACGTGCCCGAAAGTATCTGGACCCGATCCGCCTCCTTGCGCGGCGTGACGATCTTCGACTGTCCCGGCCGCCGCCGATCCAGATCGGGTTGGATATCCGCCTCGGTCAACGCCAGCCGCGGCGGGCAGCCATCGATGACGACGCCCACCCCGCCCCCGTGGGATTCCCCCCAAGTCGTGATGCGAAACAAATGGCCGAACGTGTTCCCCATTTTCGCCGAGTGTGCGTGGAAATCTCCGCCGGGTCAAATGGCCCAAAATTCCGGAGCACCCGGGCGGTGCCGATTGGCCGCGTCGTGCATCAAAATTAGGTGTTACCCGAGGAGAGCGAACTTTGACGTTCGT
>CAYZKY010000264.1:0-4430 GCA_964478815.1 uncultured Verrucomicrobiota bacterium | reverse complement strand
GGCGCATGTCCCGCGCGGCTTTCAGGGCGCCGAAGACGATCTCCTTCAGCTTGGGAACGTCGAACGGCTTGAGCAGATAATCGTAGGCGCCGAGCTTCATCGCCTCGATGGCGGTTTGCGTGGTGCCGTAGGCGGTCATCATCAGCACCGGGAGCTTGCAATCGGCTTTGCGGAGCTGGCGCAAGGTGTCCAGGCCGTTCATGCCGCCCATGCGAATATCCATGATCACCAAGTCCGGGCGGAGCTTGGGAATGACGCGGAGGGCCTCTTCGCCGCTTCCGGCGGTGCTCAGCTCGATCTCGGGCGAATCGAAAATCCGTCGGAACGAGTATTGCACATCCGCTTCATCGTCGACCAAGAGCAGTTTGTCCATCCCGGTCACTCACTTAACCCCCCCAGGGCGCGCGCGCAACTGCGATGTGCGGGGAGATGTTGAAAAAAACTCATGATTACCGACAAAATTATTGGGGTTGCGCCTGCACCCGCCGCATCGCGTCGTCAACCGCCGTGGTTTTCCAGTAATCGTCGAACCGAAGGGCTCCTGGCCCATTGATGCACGGATTTTCCATTTCGATCGCGGAGGTTCGGGCTGATCCGGCAGTCGAGAAAGGCTTGGATGATCTGCTCCTGCGCCGTCCTCGCCTCCGCCGAGCCGGTGCCGCCGCGGCCGGTGTTCTGCACCGCCAGATGGAATGGGGTGGAGCCGGGTTTATTGAGCATGGCGGCCGAGGCCCCCGCGGCGAGCAGGCAGCACACCGCAGCGCCGCAACGTGTGCGGACGGCCCGATGCAGCGGCGTCGCGCCATTCTTGTCCTGGGCATGGAGATCGGCTCCGGCCTCCAGCAGCAGGCGGATCGTCGCGACCTGCCGTTCGGGATTCCAGGCCGGGCTCCCAAAGTGCCCATCGGCCGCGTAGTGCAACGGACGGCTGCGGCGGTGGTTTCTGGCGGCGTTCGCATCCGCGCCATGCCGAAGAAGCTTTTGAGTGATTTCGATCCGATAGCCGGCTGCCGCCGCGTGCAAGGCGGTGTCTCCCGCGTAGATCCAGTGGGCAACCTCTGTTGCGTAGCGGGGCTCAAGAGCTGCAGCGTCCCGAGGGAGGGTGGGGTATCGGTGGAGCAACTTGGCCACTCCCGCACGGTCGTCGTTCAGAATGGCCGCGAACAAACTCTCGGCAGGATTTGGCATGGTCGAATCGCGGACTCAACGAGCGGCTCTCCGGCCAGTTCAAGGATCGCCGGTGCGCTCAGCCGCCGCCGCTCGAATCCAGCGTGCCACACCGCGTTTCCAGGTCAATCCATCCGGTCCGGCGCTGGGTGGGTTGTGCCTGCGAAACCGCGATCATCAAGCCGCGATTCCGCCTTCCCGGGACTCAGTTCGTGCCGTCGCGGAACCTTGACGCCGGGAGCGGGGTGGGGGATGGTTGGTCTTGTTGAACCCTTACACGATGCCCCCCGGACGCGAATTGGATCGCTGCGTGGCGGACCTGCTGGATGGGCCGAACGGCACTAATGGTCACGGCGCGCCTCCGCCTTTCTCGACGGATGACGGCGAGGCGGACCGGTTGCGCAGCCGGTTGGAGGAATTATTCGGAAAACCGGTGACGGTCGGCCGGACGCGGACCGCGCGCTTTCCTTATTTTGCCCGGTTCGAATCGGGAGCCAGCACGAGCACGGAGGTGGTTGCCGAAAGCGTCCCGCTGGCGGTAGCGCGGCTGGCCTTGATCGTCTCGGCGAATCGCCGGCCGAAGAACGGGAAGTAACAGAGTGGCCACCGGGCCACGCCGGTTCGACTGCGAGCCGTCCGGACGGGATCGGGTTTAGCGGCTTTCGGGCTTGACCACCACGAACCAGGCGCAGGCATTTTTGTCCTCGCCAGCCAGGATGAGCACATCGTTCAGCGGCATCGATTGCTTCCGTTTGACGACCGACTTTCCTTCGCCGAAAAGTTCGACTTCCAGACCGTCGGCTTCGCTTTCCTTGATCTTGACCTCGCACTTGTCGCTGAGGGTCAGCGTCTTGCTTTCGCCGGGCTTGACGGAGAAGGGCTGGTTCTTGATCTCGAAATAGTGCTGCCACTTGAAAATCTTCTTGAGGGTGCCCTGGAGCTTTTCCTCGACGGCCTTCAAGTTCGGATCGTTGGGCTTCGCTTCGTCGGTGCCCCAGATCAGGACGGCCGCGAGTTTGCGGTCGTTGGGCGCCTTTTTGTCCTCGGCGAGCGCAGGCAGCGCGAGGCTGCAAAGCATCAGGAGCCGGAGGGCGATCGAGAGTTGGGAACGAATCTGCATGGCAATTGGGGGGAAGTCCGGCTTATGGGCGCATTGGTTACTTGGCGGAGACCCAGACGACGGTGACCCCTTCGCTCTCGGAGCGGAATGTCACCGCCGAGACATCGGGGTTGGTGCTCTCGACTTCATCATGAAAACTCGGGGGCAGTTCGGGCCCCAGCGGAATGCCGCGGGTCAGCGATTGGTTCCCGCGCGGCAACAGGCTGGCGAGCACGGCGAACAGGGCGAAGGCTCCGGCGAGCGGCACCATCATCCGCACCCACCAGGGGCGGATCGCCGGGCGGGCGGCTTCGGCCCGCTCGGCCGATTCGATGCCGCGCTGGATGGCGGACCAGTAAAACTCCCGGGAGGCGGGCACGGCCCGGGGTTCTTCGCCAGCGCCGCGCAAGGCGCCGCGGATGGCCTGAAGTTCGGCGTACAATTCGCGCGCCTCGGCGCCGCGGGAAATTTCCTGGGCGACCTGCTGGGCCTCCCGCGGCTCCAGCTCGTTATCCAAGTAGGCCTGGATCCGCCATTGCAAATCCTCTTGCAACTCTTTCCGCAACTCGTTGTTCATGTCTCTGCTCTCGACTCTTCTCGCTTCAACCCCGCGAGCAAACCTGCCATCCGTCGGCGCGCGTAAAATAGCCGGGACATCACCGTCCCGATCGAGCATCCCATTTTTTTGGCGATGAGCTTGTACTCCAACTCTTCGAACTCGTGCAAAATGAGCACGGTTCGATGCTCGTAGCTTAGCTGGGCCAGCGCCTTGTCGATCCGCTGCCGCAGTTCGCTTCGTTCCAGCCCTTCGGTCGGGTTCGGATTGAAGACCGGCATCTGGCGTTCGACCCCGCCGGTTTCCTCCTCCATCTGTTCGATGGAATCGGCTTTCAGGCGTTTCTGTTTGCGCAACTGGTCGAGGCACAGATTGATCACAATCCGCGTCATCCACGTCGCGAAGCTCGAATCGCCATGAAACTGCTGCAGGCGCTGCCACGCTTTTACCCACGCTTCCTGAGAAAGATCGACCGCATCATCTTCATTCCGCAGCATGCTCAAGGCACGCGCGTAAAGTTTGTCCCGATGACGCGCCACCAACTCCTCGAACGCTCCCATATCCCCCTTCTGCGACGCTTTGACCAGCGCCTCATCGGGTTCCGCGGAGTATTCGACTCGTTTGGACATTGGAGTTGACGGACTCTACGCCAGCGCTATTCAGCGCGCGATCACAATTTCCCCTTGGTGCTCGGGATCAGGCCCGCGATGCGGGGATCGCGCTGGCAGGCGAAGTCGGTGGCTTTGGCGAAGGCTTTGAACAGAGCTTCGACAATATGATGGGGTTCGTCCCCGTACAACAATTCGAGGTGCAAATTACAACGCGCTTCGTTGGCAAAGCCCTGGAAGAACTCGCGGGCGAGTCCGAACCGGAAGGCGGAGCTCATATCCTGGCTCTTTTCCTCCCGCTGCAATGATTTGTAGGCGAACGAATCCAATCCCCGCCACACCAAGTATGGGCGGCCGCTGAAATCGACGACGCAGCGGGCCAAACATTCATCCATCGGCACATGGGCCTCCCCGGTGAACGGATTGCGGGGGTCGAAGCCCGTGCCGTACCGGCGCAGGCCGGATTTGTCCCCCAAGGCCTGGACGAAAGCCTGGCCAAGGGCGATGCCGCAATCCTCGACCGTGTGATGGGCATCGACCGGCAGATCGCCCCGGCACTTCAGTTTGAGATCCATGACCGCATGCTTGGCGAACAGGGTCAGCATGTGGTCGAAAAACGGGATGCCCGTGGCAATCGAGGAGACCCCCTTGCCGTCCAGTTTGAGCTGGAGGCGGATTTTCGTCTCCTTGGTTGTCCTATCTATATTGGCAACGCGCGGCGCCATGCGGGGGAGACTGTAACGCGGCCGGGGAAGGACATAAAGCCGATTCGAAGCGGACGGGTGGTGGGAAGACGGGGTGGGACGCGGATGTGGTCGATGTGGGATTTGCGGGATTACGGGGGTTTTCGTGTGGGACGTGGCGGGAAACCTGCCGCGATTTCCCAGGATCGGGCCGAATGAGCGGGGAGGAGTGCCGGTTTTGGCGTCCGATGGGCGACTTTTACCGCAGGGCCAACGCATCTAATTTTTTCCGAGTCTTCTGAGCGGTCCGGATCGGA
>CAYZKY010000263.1:0-4469 GCA_964478815.1 uncultured Verrucomicrobiota bacterium | reverse complement strand
CCAGCATCCCCACGCCGCAGCCGGTCATCATGCGCCCGATGTTCGGCGCGTTCGGCCGCGCGGCGGGCACGACCGGTTTCGCCTTCGTCAGCCAGCTCGCCCTCTCCAAAGGCGTCCCCCAATCCTACGGCCTCACCAAGCAAATCGAGGCCGTCCGCCGCTGCCGCACAATCGGCAAGCAACACATGCGCTGGAACGACGCCACCCCGGCCATCGTCGTCGATCCCGAGACCTACGAAGTCCACGCCGACGGCGAACTCCTCCGCTGCGAACCCGCCCAGCGCCTCCCGCTCACGCAACGCTATTTCCTATTTTGAACTCGGCACCGAAAGGCGCAAATACCGCTCCACCGTCCGCGGATCGAGCCCGAGCCGGCGCGCCGTCTCGGCGCGGGTGCCGAGCTGGGCGTGCGCCAGCCGGCAATACTCGGCCAGAAGCTGATCGGCCGTAAGGCCGAGATTCGGGATTTTTTCAAGCCAGGGCAGCCGCTCTCCATCGTTCGCCCGGTCCTGCGCGCGGGGATCGTACCGCCCCGTGAGCAGAATGCGGCGAATCGCCTGCTCGAGTTCCCGCACGTTGCCCGGCCAGGGGTAAGCCGGGCCGGGGCTGACGCCGAGGGAAGCCGCCACATGCTCGACGAGTTCTGGCGAAGGCTGCCCCGTCATGCGTTCGAGCAGCGTTTGCAACAGCAGGCCCAACTCGGACGGATCTTCCCGCAGCCGCTGCCGCAGCGACGGAACTTCGATAATGTCCGACGTCAGCCGGTAAAAGAAATCGTCCCGAAACCGCCGCTCGCGCAGTTCGCTCAGCCGCCGGTTCGTGGCCGCCACGATCCGTCCGTGGAACCGCACGGGCTCCCGGCTGCCCACCGGCGTGAAGGTGCGATCTTGCAGCACCTGCAGCAGCTTCACCTGCACCGGAAACCCGATCTCCCCCAGCTCGTCCAGGAACACCGCGCCATGCGGACTGCATCGGCCGAAGAGCCCCTGATAATTCTCGACCGCCCCAGTGAACGCGCCCTTCCGATAGCCGAAAAGTTCCGCCTCCAGCAGCGTCTCGGGATACTGCGCCAGGTTCGCCGCGATAAAAATCCGCTGAAAGCTCTCCACGAACTGCCCCCGCTCCTCTTCGAACGGAATGAAGCCCGACCGCCCGATCGCCGCCGCCGCCGCGCCTTTGCCCGCTCCCGTTTCGCCCAGCAACAGCGTCGAAAAATCCTCCATGCGATCCCAGAGGTACCGGTCGTACCACCGGACATCGCTCGTGAACACGTTGTTCCACAGCCGCCGCCGAAACTCATGCATGCACGGGGCCGCGCCGCGCAAACCGCGCACGATGAAGTAATGCGCCCGCCGCAGTTGGTAAAAAATCGCGAAGAACCGTCCGGCTTCGGCGCCGGGAAACCCGTGCTCTCGCAGGCGCGCCAGTGCCGCCGCCGCAAAGGCCGCCCGCCCGCCCGCCGTGGGGTGCGCGATCTCCCGCTCGATCAGTCGATCCAGATCGCCGACGTGCCGATGATACACGTCGAACAGGAACACGGTTCGCATCAGGTCGCGTCCGCGCGGCTCGAAGCGCCGGTAATCGGCGCGCGTCGGGCGCAGGCGGTCGACCCACGCGAATAACGCCTCCGGGTACGCCTCCGGCGCCGGCCGCCCGGCGGCCCGGGCGGACGTCAGCCGCACCCGTTCATCCTGCCGCTTCCGCTCTTCCGTAAACGGGTTGGCAAACGCCGCCGCATTGATCGCTTCGGCGGCTTCCAGTTCGGGTCGGGATAGCTTCCACATGCATTTTGTGTATGCCATCACACTCATTTTATGTCCATAACGATGAGCATCGAATTCGAATTCGAGAGGCGCTCAAATGTTTATATCATTGATCTTCAAAGACTTGGGCAAAGCTGAGCCCGCTTGGCACGAACTCTGTTTAACCCCACTTGCAAACGAAAGGATGAGTATGAAATGGAACATGAAACTGGCGGGATGGAGCATCGGGTTGGGCGCGGCGGCATTAATGGCCGCCACCGCCCCCTCGGCCGAGGGCGCGGGCTTGTTGATCGCGGATGGAGGATTCGGAGGCACGCTCCAGATCAAGGATCACACCGTGGATGTCACGATCAACAACGGCATCGCGGTCACGCGCGTGACGCAGGTGTTCGAGAACATGGAGCAGCGGCAGGTCGAGGCGCTTTACACCTTTCCCGTGCCGCGCGGGGCTTCCGTCGCGAACTTCAGCATGTGGATCAACGGCGTCGAGATGGTCGGCGAAGTGCTCGAGAAGAAAAAGGCGCGCGAAATCTACGAGAGCTACAAGCAGACCCGGCGCGATCCGGGCTTGCTGGAACAGGTCGATTACAAGACCTTCGAAATGCGCATCTTCCCCATCGGCCCGCGCGCCGAGCAACGCATCGAGATGGTCTACTACCAGGAGTTGGAAGTGGATCACGATTGGGCCACCTATGTCTATCCGCTCGCCACGTCCACGCGGGCGGGAGCGGACACGCAAACGCACGGGAAGTTCGCCTTCAATATCAACGCCCGTTCCCTCGTGCCGATCGCGGCGGCCGAGAGCCCCAGCCACCGCACGGAGTTCGTCGTGGCCAGGCACACGGATAACTATTATCAGGCCAGCCTGGAATCGAACGGCGGCAGCCTCGCGAAGGATGTCGTGCTGGCCTTCCATCTGGCCCGTCCGCAAAGCGGCCTGGATCTGATCACCTCCAAGCCGAAAGGCGAGGACGGCTACTTCTGCCTCACGCTCACCCCGGGCGAGGACCTCAATCAGAAAGAGGCCGGCATGGATTATCTCTTCCTGCTCGACATTTCGGGCAGCATGGCCAACGACGGCAAGCTGGCCATTTCGAAGGAGTCGATCGCGGCGTTCATCAACGAGCTGGAACCGGAGGATCGTTTCGAGCTGCTCATGTTTAACGTGCAGCCGAATCTCGCCTTTCAGGAATTGCGCGGCGCCACCACCGAGAACAAGGCGGCCGCGGAGCGCTATCTGGCGCAGCAGAGCGCGCGCGGCGGCACCGTGCTGGCGCCGGCCTTGGCGGCGGCCTTCAAGTATGGATCGCCCGACCGGCCCCTGAATGTGGTGATTCTGAGCGATGGTTTGACGGAGCAGCAGGAACGCCAGGCCATCGCGCAAGCCAGCGGCACCCGTCCGTCGAACGCCCGTATCTTCTGCATCGGCGTGGGCAACGATGTAAACCGCCCGATGCTCGAGCAGGTCGCGGCGGGCAGCGGCGGGCTCGCGGCCTTTATCTCGCGCGGCGATAATTTCGAGCGCCAGGCCAAGGCTTTTCGCCGGAAGTTGACCCGGCCCGCCGCCACGGAACTGGCCATCGAGATTGCCGGCGTCAAGACCTACGATGTCGAACCGGCCCGCCTCCCGAATCTCTACTACGGCGCGCCGGTCCGCGTTTACGGACGGTACAAGGGCTCGGGCACGGCGAATGTGCAATTGCGCGCGAATGTGAACGGACGCGCCTTAAAGCAGGAAGTGGCGCTGAAGTTCGCCGACGACACCAACCCGGAAATCGACCGGATGTGGGCCTGGCGGCGGATCGATGGGCTATTGAAAGAAGCGGATCGCGCCGGGCAGCGCGCTCCGGTCATCGATGAGGTCGTGCGGCTGGGCGAAGCCTACGCGATCGCCACCGAGTACACCTCGTTCCTCGTGCTGGAGAACGATGCGGAATATCAACGCTGGAAAATCGCCCGCACCAACATGCGCCGGTTCGATGCCGACCGCACCGCGCACGCCCGCGTCCGGCAGGAACTCGAATTGCTCCGGAACAAGTCCATGGCCGGGCTAGGGCCCGAAGCCGTCCGCCCTGTCCCCGCCGAACAACCCGCGCGCCAATTCGCCCAGGCGGCTCCGGCGGCGAATTCCCAGCCGTCCGCTCCGGCTGCCCCGGCCAATAACGGACGTTCCCAATCCTTCAGCCTCGGCGGCTCCGGCCCCGTCGGCCCGCTCTTCCTCCTCCTCGCCGCCGCCTGGCACGCCCTCCGCCGCCACGCCCGCCGCCCGCAACCCACCCAAAGCTGACCATCGCCCCGCCGCCCGGAGGACGGAGCCCTCGCTCCGTCCTCCCATTTCCAACCCCCTCCCGCGCCCACACCATGATCAACCTGCCCGAACCAACGCGCCAACCCCTCCCTTCCCCTCTCCCCGCCCTCTGCCCTCTTTTATCTGCGATTTGCGGTTTGCGATTCCGGCTCCCCAAAATCCCGTTCATCCCGTCCCATTCCCTTTCCCCTATCCGCACCCTCACCGCCCCCCGCGTCTTCTCCCTTCCCACTCCGTGCCTCTGTGCCTCTGTGGTAAATAAAAACAAATACAATACAACACTTGACAATCCATTCACCCCGTGCCACATTCCCCGCGTCACGCACCCAACCGTGCGTCACACGATCCGCCTTCGGATCGACCGCGCCAGAGCGTCGGACATTGGAATGTCCCCTCCT
>CAYZKY010000262.1:0-4537 GCA_964478815.1 uncultured Verrucomicrobiota bacterium | reverse complement strand
ACCGGTTCGCGCATGGACGAAGTGATCTTCGAAGAGTTCAAGGGCACCGGCAACATGGAGGTCCATCTCGACCGCCATCTCGTCGACCGCCGCATCTTCCCCTCCATCAATATCGAGCTCTCCGGCACGCGCAAAGAGGAACTCCTCTACCATCCGGACGAATACAGCCGCGTCGTCCTCCTGCGCCGCGCCCTCACCGGCGTGCCGCCCGTCGAGGCGATGGAACTGCTGCTCGGCAAGCTCAAGCGCACCAAGCACAATATCGAGTTCCTCCTCGCGATGGGCGTGGGTTAGTCCCGCCCGCCGCTGCCTTCTTCCATTTCGAGCGCCTGAGTTCCGCCTCCCAGCGGCTCCGGCGCTTTTGCTTTCGCGGCCGCGAAACCTCGCCTCCGACGTCTGCCGCACGCCGAAAACGCATCGGGGCCGGCTCCAAACCCCGCCGGACCGCAAATTCCTTGACGGTGCCCCGCCCTCACGATTGACTGGAACCACAGCCAGTCACTAATAGATATGAAGACATCTGCACTCAGTCTTTTGTTGGGGTGTGCCGTCGGTCTTGCCAACCTCCCGGTTGCTCAAGCCCAGGTCACCGTTCAATCCGCATCCAACGTCGTCGGCACGGGGGATCAAGCCTGGTCCTACCTCATCCTCGAAGCGGAGGAGTACGAGACCGAGCTCGATGAAAACCCCACGGCGGGTTTCGGCCGCGTCGATGCGACCGGATCGCTCTTGAGCTTTCTCGAGAATCCGATCCTCGCGCCGGACACCAAAGCGTCGAAGAAGGGGGCGCTCTTCACCCACACGGTGTTCGCGCAGCACGCGGACAAAGTCACCTACCAGGTGCAGTTCGCCACGCCCGGCACCTACTACCTCTACATGCGTTTTACCATGTTCGAGAACGGCGGCAATGAAGCCCACTACTTGAACGAAGATTCCTTCTTCCTCCCGCCGGACTGGGGCAAAGACCCGCAAACCGACTGGCCGCTCAGCGACCGCGGCGGCTACGCCGAAGGCTGCTGCGATGCCGCCGGATATCTCTACATTCCCGAAAACGGTGTCCGCGTAAACCGCGGAGTTGGGGAAGAAGAGGGCCGGGCCTTCTGGGAAGGGAATTTCCATTGGAATCAGCTCATTTCGAGCCAATTCCTGAACGCCGAGACGCAAGGCGACCCCAATGTTCCCTTCAAATTTGTCGTGACCGAGGCGCAGGTCGGCCAGCCGCTCGATTTTACGATTTCCTACCGCGAAGGCGGCACCACCATCGACCTCTTCCTCTTCAGCACGAAAGCCAATCTCTTCGAGGAATACGATGAACCCGAACTGGACCTGATGCTGCTCGGCCAAGCCCCGTCCGCCGTGACGGTGCAAGACGCCTCGAATACCGTCGGCACGGGCGATCAAGCCTGGTCGTACCTGATTGTTGAAGGCGAAGATTACGACTCCGATGCGGATGGCAATCCCGATGCCGGCTTCGGCCGGGTGGATACCAGCGGCCGCGTGCAAAGCTATCTCCAGCAGCCGATCCTCGCCAAAGGCACCGATGCCTCCAATCAGGGCGCGCTCTTCACGCACACCCTCTTTGCCCAGCATGCCGACAAGGTCACCTACAAGGTCCAGTTCGCCAAACCGGGCACCTACTACGCCTACATGCGCTTCACCATGTTCGAGAACGGCGGCAACGAAACCCACTATTTGAACGAAGACTCGTTCTTCCTGCCGCCGGATTGGGGCAAGAATCCGCAGACCGACTGGCCCCTCAGCGACCGCGGAGGCTACGCGGAAGGCTGCTGCGATGCCGCCGGCTACCTCTACATCCCGGAGAACGGCGTGCGTGTGAATCGCGGCGCCGGTGACGAAGCCGGGCGCGCCTTCTGGGAAGGCAACTTCCACTGGAACCAACTCATCTCCAGCCAGTTCCTCAACGCGGAAACCCAGGGCGAACCCAACGTGCCCTTCCGCTACGTGGTCACGCAGGAACAGGTCGGTAAACCGCTCGACTTCACGATCTCCTACCGTGAAGGCGGCACGACCATCGACCTCTTCCTCTTCAGCACCAAGGCCAACTTGTTCGACGAATATACGGAAACCCAACTGAATCAAATCCTCCTGGGCCACCTGCCTGAAGTCACGGTTCAGGAGCTGGACGATGTCGTCGGCACCGGCGATCAGGCTTGGTCCTACCTCATCCTGGAAGGCGAAGCGTACTCCTCGCAGTTCGACAACGATCCGAGCGTTGGATTCGGGAAAGTCTCAAGCCAGAACCCGATCAACAGCTTCCTGGGCAACCCGATCCTGGGCAGCAACACCACGGCATCCCGCAAGGGCGCGCTCTTCACGCACACCGTTTTCGCCCAGCATGCGGACAAAGCGACCTACAAGGTCCAGTTCGCCCGGCCCGGCACCTACTACGCCTACATGCGCTTCACCATGTTCGAGAATGGCGGCAACGAAACCCATTATCTCAACGAGGACTCGTTCTTCCTGCCGCCGGATTGGGGCAAGGATCCGCAGACGGACTGGCCCCTCAGCGACCGCGGCGGCTATGCCGAAGGGTGTTGCGATGCCGCCGGCTACCTCTACATCCCCGAGAACGGCGTCCGCGTGAATCGCGGCGCGGGCGACGAAGCCGGGCGCGCCTTCTGGGAAGGCAACTTCCACTGGAACCAACTCATCTCCAGCCAGTTCCTCAACGCGGAAACGCAGGGCGAACCGAATGTTCCCTTCCGCTACGTGGTCACTCAGGAACAGGTCGGCAAACCGCTCGAATTCACCGTCTCCTATCGCGAAGGCGGCACCACCATCGACCTGTTCCTCTTCAGCACGAAGGCGAACCTCTTCGATGACTACACCCAGGAACAGCTCGATCAGATCCTGCTCGGAGCCACGCCTCTCCCCACCGGACCGTCGCTGGCCATCGCACGCAGTGGCAACACCGCCACGATTTCCTGGCCGGTCGCCGAAGCTGGATTCACCTTGGAATCCACCGGTGCGCTCGCTCCCGCCACCTGGAGCGCGGTCGCTGGCGCTCCCGTGGTCGTCGGCAGCCAAAACACCGTTAGCGTAGACACCTCCACCGGCATCCGGTTCTACCGGCTCCGGAAGTAAGCGCATCCAGAACACGCCGCACTGAATCCGCGGCGTGTTCGGAGATTTCGCCTTCGTGGCGCGCCCGCTTTCGAGCGGGCGCGCCATTTCCTCGACTGCCTTCGCATCCGTTCAGGCCCTCATCTCCTCATGGGCCCCCAACCTTCGGACCGTTCCAAACAGGGCCGAATGGTACATTTTCCTCGCTTTTAACTAGAGGCCGACGAAGTATACTCCCATAACGAATGCGTGGCAGGAACCGAAATCCGAAACCATCGGAAGGTTTTGACCCCGGCCCAACAAAAAAGCGTGATGGCCGGTTTCGCCCCGCCTTATCCAGAGGCCGGCCGCGCGGCTTTACCCTGATCGAACTCCTGGTCGTCATCGCGATCATCGCGATTCTGGCCGGGATGCTCCTGCCTGCCTTATCCCGCGCCAAAGCCAAGTCGCACGGGATCATGTGCATGAACAACGGCAAGCAGATGATGCTGGCCTGGAAGTTATACGTCGACGACCACAACGACCGCCTGCCCCAATCGTACGGGCCTCAGGAATGGGTGACCGGCTCCCTCGATTTCAACCCCGGCAACCGCAGCAATTGGGATATCAACCAGGATGTCGCCAAGAGTTTGCTCTGGAATTATTGCGGCCGCTCGCCCCGCCTCTGGAAGTGTCCGGCCGATTTCAGCTCCGTCAAGGTGGGCAGCACCGTTCGTGCGCGCGTCCGCAGCATTGCCATGAATGGCTGGTTCCATTCCACCGATGTCGCCGGATTCGGCCCGGCGGGAATGCGCATTTACAAAACCATGAGCGACGTCAACGATCCCGGCCCCTCCGGCACCTGGCTGTTCATCGACGAGCGCGAAGACAGCATCAATGACGGGGAAATGATCGTGGGGATGGATGGTTACCCGGACAAGCCGGCCCAGTGGAAAATGGTCGACTATCCCGCCTCGTACCACGGCAAGGCTGCCGGCTTCTCGTTTGTTGACGGCCACTCGGAAGTCAAACGCTGGAAGGATCCCCGCACCACGCCGGTGCTGAGAAAGGGTCAGTCGCTCAGCCTCAATGTCGGTTCCGCCAATAATCAGGATGTGTTTTGGATGATGGAGCGCACCACGCGCAAAGTGAATTGACCCCCACGCGCCCCGCCGTGGCGGGCCTGACGCCTCCAGAGTGGTCGCCGGTTCTCAAGTTTATTGACAGGATGACGACCAATTCTATGGTTAGATGTGGGGTCTGAAATGACAAATTTAGTTCGGGTAGCAGGACGTTTCTTCAGCGGGGTTCCCCACCCCCACCTCCTTGGCGTCTGCTGCCCGAACTTCCTTTTTTCGAATTTTTCGACGAATCCGTTTGACGAATTCCGGGGGCGTCGTCTAGTATGCGTGCCCTTCGAGCGGGGGTGTAGCTCAATTGGTTAGAGCGCTGCCCTGTCACGGCAGAGGTTACG
>CAYZKY010000261.1:0-4681 GCA_964478815.1 uncultured Verrucomicrobiota bacterium | reverse complement strand
GTGAACTGGCCCGACTGGGGATTGTAGATCTGCGTGCCGACGACGTCGGCGGGCAGCATGTCGGGCGTGAATTGCAAGCGGGAGAACTTCACGTTCAGCGCGGCGGCCAGCGATTTGACGGCCAGCGTTTTCGCGAGACCGGGCACGCCTTCGAGCAGGACATGGCCATTCGCGAGCAGCCCCACGCACAATCGCTCGAGCAGGTACCGCTGCCCGACGATGACGCGGTTCAACTCTGTGAACAGCGGCTGGACAAACGCACTGGCCCGCTGCACTTCCTCATTAATCGCAGTAATCCCCGCACTCATGATTGAACCATTGGCTCTCTTGAATCAGGGCGAGAAGATGCCCAGCCCAAGCCGGTCGCGCAAGCGATGCCGGAGCGACTTTTTCGAGGGCGGGGTGGATCATTCGCAAAAAAGATCGATGGCATGTCCTCCCCGCTGCCGCCCATTCGTTGTAGAGGCGAACCTCGAGAAACCTCGGAACGGAAAGCAGAAATATGAAAACCCTCTTGTTTTGCGCCTCCTGGCCCGCCGCCGCCGAGCGGCGACTGGAAGGATGGACCGAACGTGGTATTCTACCGGGCGCTCGGTTCAGAGCAGCATGGCGCACCTGCTGGCGGACCAATCACAGCAGACAGCCAAGGATGGGATGTATCGATGAGTAGCACGGTCTGGAGATCAGTCTTCATAATTCTAGCGACAGCCAGTTTCACGGCTTGCGGCCCCAAGGCCCCGCCGCCCGGCGCCATGCCGCCGCCGCCGACGGTAACGGTCGCGCCTCCCGCGCGCGAACCGGTGGCGGAGTCGGAGGTTTTCACGGGGCGCACCGAAGCGGTCGAAAGCGTGGAAGTCCGTCCGCGCGTCTCGGGCCACATTCAAGAGGTGCGATTTCAGTCCGGACAATTGGTCAAGAAGGGAGACGTGCTTTTCCTGATCGATCCGCGCTGGCATCAGGCGGAGTTCGAACGGCGGGAGGCGGAATACCGGCAAGCCAGCATCCGGCTCGAAAATTCGGAACGGGAGGCCAAACGAATCGATCAATTGCTCGCGAGCCGGTCGATCTCGATCGAGGAATCGGAAGGGCGCACGATGCGTTTCCAGGAGGCCAAGGCCGCCGTGCTGGCCGCCAAAGCGGCGCGGGATACCTCGCAGTTAGATCTGGAATTCACCGAAGTCCGCGCTCCCATCGACGGGCGGGTGAGCCGGGCCTGGGTCACGCCGGGGAACTATGTATCGGGTCTGGCCGGCGGAGCGACCATCCTGACCACGATCGTTTCGGTGGACCCGGTCTATGTGCTGGTGGACATGGACGAAAATTCGCTTTCCAAGTTCAACGCCTTCCAGGCGCGCCAGCCGGCAGGCTCGGGACAGGCCGGGATCGGCGTGGAATTGCAGCTCGCGGGCGAGACCGGTTTTCCCCATCGCGGGCGCGTGGAATCGCTGGACAACCGTGTCGACCCGGGCACCGGCAGCATCCTGTTAAGAGCGGTCTTCGAGAATCCGAACGGCCGGATCATGCCCGGTCTGTTTGCCCGGCTGCGCGTGCCCCTCTCCGAAGAACGGCCCGTCTGGCTGATCGAGGAGCGGGCCATCGGCACGGATCAGGGCCAGAAGTTCGTCCTGGTGCTTTCGCCCACCAACACGGTGGAGTATCGGAAAGTCGTGCTGGGACCGCCCGTGGCGGGGAGGCGGGTGGTGCAGGACGGCCTGACCGGGTCGGAGCAGATCGTGGTCAACGGGCTCCAGCGGGTGCGGCCGGGCATGCCGGTAACGGTGGAGCAAGCGACGGCGGCTCGCTGAACCGAAGCCTCGTGGTATGAAATTTTCCCATTTCTTCATTCGGCGGCCCATTTTTGCCGGCGTGTTGTCGCTCCTGATTTTGATCATCGGAGCGATCTCGATTCCGATGCTGCCCATCAGCGAGTACCCGGAAATCGTGCCGCCGACGGTCGTCGTGCGCGCGGTGTATCCCGGCGCAAACCCCAAGACCGTGGCTGAAACGGTGGCGGCGCCGCTCGAACAACAGATCAACGGCATCGAAAACAGCTTGTACATGTCGTCGCAATCGACGGCGGACGGCGTGATGACCTTGACGGTGACGTTCAAGCTCGGGACGGACATCGACGATGCCCAGGTGCAGGTGCAGAACCGGGTGTCGCAAGCCCTGCCCAAATTGCCTGAGGAAGTGCGGCGCCTCGGCGTGGTGACGCTCAAGGCCTCGCCGGACCTGACGATGGTCGTCCACCTCGTTTCTCCGGACAGCCGGTATGACGAAGTCTACTTGCGGAACTACGCGGTCCTGCAAGTCAAAGACGAACTGGCGCGCTTGCAGGGCGTGGGCCAGGTGCAGGTCTTCGGCTCGGGGGATTATGCGATGCGCATCTGGCTCGATCCGAACAAGGTGGCGGCGCGCGGCATGTCGGCCGGCGAGGTGGTCGCGGCCATCCGCGAGCAGAATGTGCAGGTGGCGGCGGGCTCGGTCGGCCAGCAACCGCTGCGCGAGACGGTGCCGTTCGAGATGAGCGTGGACGCAAAGGGCCGATTAATCACGGAAGAGGAGTTCGAGCAGATCATCATCAAGACCGGCCCCAACGGAGATACTCTCCGGCTCAAGGACGTCGCGCGCGTGGAACTGAGCGCCGCCGAATTCACCCTGCGCAGCTTGCTCGACAACAAGCCGGCCATTGCCGTTCCCATCTTTCAATCGCCCGGCTCGAACGCGATCGAGCTGTCCGACGCGGTGCGGGCGAAGATGGAAGAGCTAAAGCAAAAGTTTCCTCCGGGCATCGAGTACGCGGTGGTCTACGACCCGACCGTCTTTGTGCGCGGATCGATTCGGGCCGTCATCACCACCTTGCTGGAGGCCATCGGCCTGGTGGTGATCGTGGTCATCGTCTTTCTTCAAACGTGGAGGGCCTCGATAATCCCACTGGCTGCCGTGCCGGTTTCCCTGATCGGCACGTTCGCGGTCATGCTGGGCCTGGGCTTCTCGATCAATGCCCTGTCGCTCTTCGGGTTGGTGCTCGCGATCGGCATCGTCGTCGACGATGCGATCGTGGTGGTGGAGAATGTGGAGCGGAACATCGCCCTGGGCCATTCGCCGCTCGAAGCGACGCGCATCGCCATGAACGAAGTGAGCGGGCCGATCATCGCGACGGCGCTGGTGCTGTGCGCGGTCTTCATTCCGACGGCGTTCATCAGCGGGCTCAGCGGCCAGTTCTACAAGCAATTCGCCATCACCATCGCCATCTCGACGGTGATCTCCGCCTTCAATTCGCTGACCCTCAGCCCCGCGCTCTCGGCGCTGCTGCTGAAGCCGCACCACGCCCCGCCGGATGCGTTCTCCCGCTTGCTCAACCGGCTTTTCGGCTGGTTCTTCGCGCCGTTCAACCGTTTTTTCGACTGGTCGGCCCGGAAATATTCCGCCGGCGTGGCTTCAGCCATTCGCAAGAGCGCCCTGAGCTTGCTGCTCTATGCCGGTTTGATCGCGCTCACCGCGTGGAGTTTTCAGAAAGTGCCCACGGGCTTCGTCCCGTCGCAGGACAAACAGTACCTGATCGCGGTGGCGCAATTGCCGGAAGCCAGTTCGCTGGATCGCACCGAGGAAGTGATCCGCCGCATGACGGAGATTTCCATGAAACATCCGGGCGTGGAGAATTCCGTGGCGTTCCCCGGTCTCTCCATCAGCGGGTTCTCGGCCAGCCCGAGCTCCGGCATTATCTTCCTGTGCTTGAAGCCATTCAGCGCGCGCAAGGATGCGAAGCTGAGCGGCGAAGCCATCGCCGCGGATTTGAACGCCCAGTTCTCCGGCATTCAGGAGGCCTTCACCGGGATCTTCCTGCCGCCGCCGGTCAACGGCATCGGCACGATCGGCGGCTTCAAGCTGCAAGTGCAGGATCGTTCGGCGGCCGGTTACGAAGCGCTCGCGGCCGCGGCCGGGGCGGTCATCGGCAAGGCCTACCAGACGCCCGGCCTGGCCGGCATCTTCTCAAGCTACCAGATGAACGTCCCGCAACTCGAGGCGGAAGTGGATCGCGAGAAGGCCAAGTCGCAAGGCGTGCCGCTCGCCAATCTGTTCGACACGATGCAGATTTATCTGGGCTCGCTCTATGTGAACGATTTCAACCGGTTCGGCCGCACGTACCAGGTCATCGCGCAAGCCGACGCCCCGTTTCGCGACCGGCTCGAGGATATCCCGCGCCTGAAGACGCGGAATCTGGAGGGTCAGATGGTGTCGTTGGGCAGCCTGCTGCACATGAAGGAAACCTACGGCCCCAACCGGGTGCTTCGCTACAACGGTTATCCGAGCGCGGATATCAACGCGAGCGCGGCCCCCGGCTTCAGCTCCGGCGAGGCCGAGGCGATCATGGCGCAGCTTCTGCGCGAAACGCTGCCTCAGGGCATGGACTCGGAATGGACCGAGCTCGTCTACCAGCGGCTACTTGCGGGGAATACCTCCTTCCTGATCTACCCGTTGTGCCTCCTGCTGGTCTTCTTGGTGCTGGCCGCGCAGTACGAGAGTCTGCGCCTGCCGCTCGCGATCATCCTGATCGTGCCGATGTGCCTCCTGTTCGCCATCGCCGGGGTCTGGCTCACGCGCGGCGACAATAATATTTTCACGCAGATCGGGCTGATCGTGCTGGTGGGGCTGGCCTGCAAGAACGCCATCCTGATCG
>CAYZKY010000260.1:0-4801 GCA_964478815.1 uncultured Verrucomicrobiota bacterium | reverse complement strand
GCGAAGGGGCCGGGGCTGATGCCGTTGACGGTGATGCCTTCGGACGCGAGTTCCAAGGCGAGGGCCTTGGTCAGGCCGAGGAGGCCGGCTTTGCTGGCGGAGTAGGCCGAGCGCTGCGCCATGGAGATATGGCTCATGATGGAGGTCATGTTGATGATGCGCCCATAGCCGCGGCCCTTCATGTGCGGGACGAACGAGCGGCACATCAAGAAGGCACCGGTCAGGTTGGTGTCGAGCACCGAACGCCACTCGGCCAGGGTGAAATCGGTGATGTTCTTGCGGATGTTGATGCCCGCGTTGTTGATCAGGATATCGCAACGGCCGAATTCCCGCACGACATCGGCTTCGAGTTGGCGGACGTCGGTTTCGCTCATGACATCCGCGGTGAAGGCGAGGGCGCGCCGGCCGGGCGCCTGACACAGAGCGGCCACCTGGCCGAGGGACGCGCGATCCCGGCCGACGAGAGCCAGCTCGGCTCCGTGGGCCGAGAGGGCGAGCGCCATCGATTTGCCGAGGCCCTTGCCTGCGCCGGTGATGACGGCGACCCGGTTCTGCAATTTCAATTCGCTCATGGTCAAAAGGAGGTCAAGAGGCCAAGCTCAGGGCAAACGCATCTTAAATCTCTGAAAAACCCTGCTCTTTCGGAGCAAGGATTCGGGCGAGGCGCCCGAATGGGACATCCGGGGCGGCCGTCCTACCCAAGATGAGAATGGCTGAGGTCAAGAGGGAGAGGGCCCGGAGGATTCGGGCGGCCGGACGGTGGAAATGACGCACCGGGCCGGTTCCAGATAGCGCCGGATGACGGCCAAGGTCTCATCGAGCGAAACGCCGGCATAATAGTCGTCCTCGCGGTCCGTGTTCTCGTAGCCGAGTCCGTACAATTCATCGAGAGCGGCGCTCGTGGCGAACCCGCCAAGGTCCTGCCGCGCGATCTTTTTCTGGCCGAGCAGCTTGGCCTTGGCCCGGGTCAGTTCCTCCGCGGTCAATCCTTCCGCGCGCAAGGTCGCGACTTCGGCGAGCAGTTCCTTCTCCACGAGGTCGAGCTTCTCCGGGAGGGTGCCCGCGTAGAGGCCGAAAAAGCCGGGGTGAAGCCCCACGAAATGTTGCGCGCCGACGTAGTAGGCCAGGCCGAGATTCTCCCGGATGCGGACGAACAAACGGGACCCCAGGTCGCTGAGGGCTTCCTGGACCAGTTCAAGCGCATACCGGTCCTCCTGAAGGATGCTCACGCCCGGGAACCCGATCATGATGACGCCCTGCTTCTTGTCGCGGAATTCGTTGGCGCGGAGCCGGCCGGCGGGCGGAGGCGCCGCAGCCGAGAGTGCGGGGAGGGCCGCAGGGCTCGCCCACGCCCCGAATTTTTCGGAGATGGCCGCCCGGACGCGCGCGGAATCGATATCGCCAAAGATCGCCAGGACGGCGTTGGGGGGCACGACCAGGCGCGCGAAATGGCTGAGCAAATCGGCCCGAGCCACGGCCCGAACGCTCTCCTCGCTGCCGACGAGATCCAGACCGTAACCGCGATCGCCAAACAGGGTGTGCCGGAGATTCTTGCTGGCCAATTGGAGCAAATGGTCGCGCTGGGCGCGGATGGAGGCGAGCTGAACCTCCTTTTCGCGATCCAGCGACGCGCCGGGGAAAATCGGATGCAGCACCACGTCCGCGAGCAATTCGAGGCCGTGATCGAAATCCTCGCTCATGACCTCGAGGTTGACTCCGAAACTATTATTGCCGCCGTAGCTGTCGATGCTGCCGCCGAGGGATTCGACCTCGGTGACGATTTGTTCGGCGGTGCGCCCGGGCGTGCCTTTGAGCAAGGACTTGGCCATGAGCAATGTCAGGCCGCTATTCGAGACTCCCTCCGAAAGGACGCCGCCTTGAAAGACCAGGCGAAATTCGACGAAGGGCAGCCGGTGGTCCTCCTTCAGCAACAACCGCAAGCCATTCGGCAGGGTGACCTTCTGGATGGCATTCTCGACGGCGGCCTGATCGGCTGAACACGGCACCGCGGCGGTGCCGTTCGGCAGCAAGGCGTAGAGCGTCCGGTTCTCGGGCACGAGATATTGCCGGGCGACGCGGCGGAGATCCTCCGGCGCGATCCGCTTGACGGCGGCCAGGTACCGTTCCGAAAAATTGAGATCGTGGGCGGCGAGCCAATTGCCGCCCAAATCCTGCGCCTGGCCCTGCATCGTCTTGCGAGTCGAGAGGGTGGCCGCCGTGAATTGTTTGACGGCTTTGGCCAGCTCAGCGGCGGGAACCAGCTCTTCCGTCATCCGCGCCACCTGGCGCAGGATCGCATCGCGGGCCGGAACAAACTGACCGGGATCGACCACGCCGCTGATGCCGAGCAGGCCGGGGTTGCCGGGATTGTACGTCCAGGCGTCGACCATGTGAACCAAGCCCTGCCGTTCGCGGATTTCCTGAAAAAGCCGGGAGCTATGCCCGTTGCCGAGGAGGGTGGCGATGACGTCCAGCACCGGCACATCCGGGTGGCGGAGCTCCGGGATATGCCAGGCGACATGAAAGTGGCCGAGTTCGACCGAGGCTTCCTCGATCACTTCCCGCGGCGCCGCCTGCGCGGGCTCGATCGGCAGCATGACCGGAGGGAGCGGCCGGGCTTTCACCCCCGCAAAGGCGGCGCGGACCTGGGCCTCGACCTCGGCGGCCTTGACCGCTCCGGCGACGACGAAAAAGAGATTATTGGGGGCGTACTTCTCGTGGTAGTAGGTCCGGATATCGCCGGGGGCCAGTTCATTGAAAACGTCGGGATAACCGATGACCGTATAGCGATAGGGACTGCGGACGTAGGCGGTTTCGAAGAGCCGGCGGCTGGCCCGGCGCGAGGGATCGTCCTGGTTCATGTCCATCTCGCGCAGAATGACCTGCTTCTCCTTTTCGATTTCGGAGGGGGGCAGGGCCGCATGCTGCATGATGTCGCAGAGAATATCGATGGCCACGCGCGCGCCGGTGCTGGGCACGTTGATGTAGTAGACGGTGCGATCGAAGGAGGTGTAGGCGTTCATGTAGCCTCCCGCGTCCTGCACTTCGCGGTCGATCTGGCCCGGACCGCGCTTTTCGGTGCCTTTAAAGAGCATGTGCTCGAGCATGTGGGAGAGGCCGGCTCCGATCCACCGTCCTTCGTCGATGCTGCCCGCCTTGCACCAGGCCTGCGCGGAAACGACCGGGGCGCTGGCATCTTCCCGGACGATCAGGATGAGGCCATTCTCGAGCGTGATGATGCGGGTCCCGGGCGGCAGGGCCGGGATCTCCTGGCCGGGCGGGCCCGCCAGGCCGGCAGCCGCCGGTTCGCCGGCGCGCGGAAACTGCCAGTGGCTCGCCGTGCTCAATTCATCCCCACTTCCTCGATCGCCGGGCTGGCCGGGGCCGGGCGTTGGGTGGCGTCTTTGGGAAGGAAGGGGTCGCGGAAGGCCTCCTCGAAGGAGTAGGCTCCCTTGAAATGCTCCGGCCGGTCCTGCTCGGTGATGCGGAGGAGGTCGTTGGCCACCATCAGGAAGACCATGTTGCCGAAGTCTTCGCAGGTGCGGATGCCCCACTCCTGGAAAACCGTGAGGGCCATCGGCCCGAACGACTCGAGGGCGTAGACCCGGATGCCATCGAGCAATTCCCGGGCGCTGACATGCCGGGCCTGCTGGCGGCTGGCTTTGCTGGCGGCCTTCTGGGCGTGCTCCAAGGCCTCGCGCAGGAACACGTAGGCTTCGCGGTGGTACCGTCCATCGCGTTCGACGATCCGGTCCAGAACGTCGTCAAAGTTTATGGCTTGCATCCCGGCTGCCGATGGCTGGGGCGGGAGTCTTCCGGAGAACGGACCGGTCCAGCCGGCCCGATGGCACCGGAAGCGCGCCACCGCGAATCGACCCCTGGGTCGATTCGACATTGGCCCACCGCGTCATCGTCGGGGCACCATAACCCACGGTTCAAGCCACGGCAATATTCACCACCTTGCGCGGCACGACGATGACCTTCTTGATCGTTTTGCCGGCGATAAAGGGTTGGAGCCGGTCGCTCCGCAGGGCGGCCTGCTCGATCTCGGCCGCGGTGGCCGCGGCGGGAACCACGATCTTGTCGCGGAGTTTGCCGTTCACCTGGATGGGCAGTTCGATGGAGTCCTCGACCAGCAGGGCCGGATCGAACTCCGGCCAGGGGAGGTAGGCGCAGGTCGATGAATGGCCGGTCAGTTTCTGGTGAAGCTCTTCGGCCAGATGCGGCGCGAGGGGCTGCAGGAGTTTGAGAAAATCGACGAGGACGGATCGTGGCAAAACTTCCCAGGTCATCGCTTCGTTGACGAAGACCATCAGGGCGGAAATGGCGGTATTGAAGCGCATGCCATCGAAGTCTTCCGTGACTTTCTTGATGGCGGTGTGGAGCGTTTTGCTCTGCGCGGGGGTCGGTGCGGCTTCTTGAATTTTAGCCGAGAGGCGGATCGAATTCAGGAGATCGGCCGCAGCAGGCGCGGTGGCGGCGGCCTGCTCGAATTCCGTAAAGGAGGTTTCATCGATGAACAGCCGCCAGACGCGGCCGAGGAAACGGTAGACGCCCTCGACGCCCTTGGTGTTCCACGGCTTCACCATTTCGAGGGGGCCCATGAACATTTCGTAGAGGCGGAAGGCATCCGCGCCGTATTCGCGGAGGACGTCGTCGGGATTGACGACATTGCCGCGAGACTTCGACATTTTCTGGCCGTCTTCGCCGAGGATGAGGCCCTGATTGACGAGGCGGAAGAAGGGTTCCTCGGTGGAGACATGGCCGAGGTCGTGGAGGACCTTGTGCCAGAAGCGGGCGT
>CAYZKY010000259.1:0-4925 GCA_964478815.1 uncultured Verrucomicrobiota bacterium | reverse complement strand
AGCGTGTCGTGCATCCAGCCCATGTTCCACTTGAGCGAGAAACCCAACCCGCCCAGGTAAGGCGGCCGGGTGACCAAGGGCCACGCGGTCGACTCTTCCGCGATCGTCATCACGCCGGGGCATTGGGTGTGGACATGATGGTTGAAGGTCTTGAGAAACTCGACCGCTTCGAGATTCTCCCGCCCGCCGTACTGGTTGGGCACCCACTCGCCTTCCTTGCGCGAGTAGTCGAGGTAAAGCATCGAGGCGACGGCATCGACGCGCAGGCCATCGATATGAAACCGCTCGCACCAGAACAAGGCGTTCGCGAGCAGGAAATTGCGGACTTCGTGCCGGCCGTAATTGAAGATGAGCGTGCCCCAATCCTGATGAGAGCCCTGCCGCGGGTCTTCATGCTCGTACAACGCGGTTCCATCGAACTTGGCCAGCGCCCAGTCGTCCCGGGGAAAATGGGCGGGCACCCAGTCCACGATCACGCCGATCTCGGCTTCGTGGAGCCGGTTGACGAGATACTGGAAATCCTCTGGCGTGCCGTAACGGGAGGTTGGCGCGAAGAAACCGGTTACCTGGTAGCCCCAGGAGGGATAATAGGCGTGTTCCGCCACCGGGAGCAGCTCCACATGGGTGAAGCCCATCTCCTTGAGATAAGCAACGAGCGGATCGGCCAGTTCGCGATAGGAATACCCCTCGAACGGCCCCTTCTTTTTCCAGGAACCGAGGTGCATTTCGTAAATACTCATCGGCGAGCGCAAGGGGTCGCGCTGGGCCCGCTGCTCGAGCCAGGCTCCATCCGTCCAACCGAAGCTCTTGGTGTCCCAGACGATCGAGGCGTTCTTCGGAGGCACTTCGAAAAAGAACCCGTTCGGATCGGTGCGGAGCTTGACCTGCCCGTGGAGGTCGCGCACCTCGAACTTGTAATGCGCGCCGATGCCGACGCCGGGCAGGAAGATCTCCCAGATGCCCGAAGGGCCGAGCGGCCGCATGGCGTGGACGCGGCCGTCCCATTGGTTGAAATCGCCCACCACGCTGACGCGCTGGGCATTCGGCGCCCAAACGGCGAAACTGGTCCCCGCCACGCCATCGAGCGTGCGAAGCTGCGCGCCGAGCTTGTCGTGAATGCGCAGTTCCTGCCCCTGGCCGAAGAGATAGACATCCAGTTCCCCCAGCGTGGGGAGGAAAGAGAACGGATCGCGGAACTGCCGGACATTCCCGAGGTGATCCGTGACCCGGAGGTCGTAGGCATACACCGCGGTGGATCCTTTGGCCGAGCCCTCGAAAAGTCCATCGGGATGCACCTGCTTCAATTCGATGCGCGGCCGATCTTTCTCGAGGACTGGGACCGCCTCGACCTTGACAGCGCTGGGCAGGAGGGCGCGGACCACCAGCCCCTCCGAGCCCCAGGCATGCATCCCGAGCAATTGGTGCGGGCAACGGTGCCGCGCCTGCACCAGGCTCTCGGCCTCGGCGGTGGAAAGTATCATGGGATTGCGGCGCAGGCGCCTATTCGCGAGCCCAGAAATCGATTACGAAGACATCGCCCAGGAGCGGGCCGACGAGATCGCCGAATTTTTTGTGATCCGGATGAACGAGATAGTCGTCCCGGTCCTTCTCGCTCTTGAAGGTGAGGATAAAACCGTGGGTGCAACCCTTGTTGAGTTTCTCAGGGCTGTTGTTCATGCCCCATTCGTAGCCCTGGATGGCGGGAATCTTTTCCTTCAGGCCCTTGAAGGCTTTTTCCACCTTGGCGATGTCCTCCTTGGTCGCCGTGTCCTTAAACTTGAAAGCGACGACGTGGCGCAACCGCGCCCCGCCTCCCGCCGCATCCGCCGCGAACGCCGTCAATACCAGCCCGCACACCACCGCGCAAATAGCCATCATCATCTTCACAAGCATCCTCCGTCCATGTTTCGGCGAGCCTATGAGTAAAGGGAGGCGCTTGGCAAGGCAGTGGAAGCCGCGGCAATGAAGCGGCAGGAGGAAGCGAGGCCGGCGAACGCACTGCGTCCACCCGGTCCGCACCGGTCAAACCAGTTCTTCGAGGATGGCGGGAAGCCGCTCGAGCGTGCGTTGGACCTGCTCCTGGGTGGCGAGGCGTTCCTCCTCGGTATCGTCCGGGTGCAGAATCCGCCAGGCCGGCGTGCTGAACCAGCTATGGTCGGCCACCTCGGCTTTGTTGCCGCTGTTGCCGATGCCGGCGAAGCGCGCCAGTTGGTCGGCGAGATGGACGGCAGCGGTCAGTTCGGGCGCCTTCGGATTGAGTTCCGGCTGATGATGATGGCGCACGACCTCGATCAGTTCCTCGGGCAACTGATGCTGTTCGAGATAAATCGCGCCTAACTCGGCGTGGTCGATGCCGAGGATGGACTGTTCCATCTCCAGCAAATCCGGCTCGGCAGCCCGCTCGACATAAATCAGATTGAAATGACGCGGGAAAGCCGAGGCCATGACGATTTTACCCACGTCATGCACCAGGCCGCCGACGTAATCCATGTCGTCCTCGAGCCGCATGACGGCGCCGACCACCTCGCGGGTGAGCATGGCGGTGGCGATGCAGTGCTGCCAAAACTGGCGCCAGGCAAAGGGCGTGGGACCGGCCAGTTTGGTAAAATCTTCGATCACAGGCGTCACCACCACCAATTGGCGGATCTGGCGCATGCCGAGGTAAAAGACCGCTTCCTCGATGCCGTTGACTTGCGAGCCCAGGCCGTAATAAACGGAATTGACCAGGCGGAGCAGCCGCGCGGTCAGGCTGGGATCGCGGCGGATGACATCGGAAATCTGGCCGGTGTACCGATTGTCCGCGTTCAGTAATTCGCGCAGGGCGGACTCGATGCTGCGCAGCGAGGGCAGGCGCGGGCAATTGCGCACACGGGCGGAGATCTCGCCCCGTTTCATCGGAGCCACGTCGCGCCTGGCCGAAACCACATTCATCATTTTTTTATCGGAAGCACGCCAAACCGCTTGAGCCCCTCTTTGGTTCTTTGGCCGCCGAGTTTGAGGCGGTCTTAATCTGCCCGGCGTCGCCCGGCGATAAATCGGCTCAAGTCATTTTGCCGCGTGCCGATAACTGAACTGAACGCATGAACCGCGCCGCCATCGAAGAAATCGCCGAAGATTTAGTGTCCCATCAGTCCGTCTGCGAGGAATTGCTCGCCTTGGCGCGCCAACAGCATCGATCATTGGCGAACCCGGCCAGCAGCGGTGGGCTGGAACTGGCGCCGGAACGCAAAGCCGCGCTGGGCCGGCTCTCGGAGCTGGTAGACCGCCTGCGCCGGCATCGTCACACCTGGCAGGCCGCGGCGCCATCCGTCCGGGCGGCGTATCCGGGGATACAGCAACTGTTGCGTTCCACCCAGGACCTGATCATGAAGGTGCTGGTGCTGGATCGGGAGAACGAACAGGGGTTGCTGCATCGGGGCCTGGTGCCGCCCAAGCATCTGCCACCGGCGGATCGGCAGAGGCCGCACTTCGTCGCGGATATGTACCGGCGGAATTCGGTCGCCTGAACCGGACCGGCCCGATGAGGCGTCAGCGGCCTTTGCGGGACTGCATCACGGCCCGCTTCATCTCGCGATCGATATCGCGCTTCTTGATATCTTCGCGCTTGTCGTACTCGACTTTGCCTTTGCCGACGGCCAGGGCGACCTTCACCTTGCCGTTCTTCCAGTAGAAGCTGAGGGGAACGAGGGCATTCCCCTTGATGGCGGCCTGGCCGAAGAGCTTGCGAATCTCGGATTTATGGAGGAGGAGACGGCGCGGGGCTTTGGGCGCGTGGTTGAAGAGATTGCCGAAGTTGTATTCGTCGATATGGGCATTGTACAACCAGGCCTGGTCATTCTCAATGCGAGCGAACGCATCGTGAATCTGGCCTTTGCCGGCGCGGAGCGATTTGACCTCGGTGCCCTTGAGGGCAAGGCCGGCCTCGTAGACTTCGAGAATTTCGTAGTCTCGCCGGGCTTTGGGGTTTCGCAGGATTTCGGTCGATTCTGAGGCCATGATCGCGTGCCACCCCCCTCCATTGTCGGCGAAGGGCGGTGGGCAGGGTTAAACGCCAGAACCGGACCGGTGGCGAATCGTGGGGACGTCCCCTCAATAATTTGGTCCTAGCTCTTTTGCTTCTTGCCGCGGGGCTCCTTCTCAACCTCTTCGGGCAGGGCCTCCCACCCGATCTTGCCCTCGACTAATTCAATGAGCGCGATATCGGCGGCGCCCAGGCCGGCGGTTTCCGCAATCAGGGGACGGGCGGGGCTTCCGCTCGAAAGCCCGCTCAACTGCCGCACGCGCCGGGAGATCACATTCACCAGGACGTTCGGGTTTCCGACTTTTTCCAGAGCTTTTTTCGTTAATTCGGCGTTCAAATTGTTCCCTCGGTTTGATCGAAAAAGGACAATAAGACTACCCTGCCCCGGCGCGCGGCGCAAGCGAAACCGGGCCGAATTCACGGAGTGCGTCCCGCGAGGCGCGAATGATCGGCCTGAGGATCAGTTTTTTCGGCGGCGAACGGAGGACTTCGCAGCGGCTTTTCGCGGGGCGCGAGCCGAAGAATTCGCGGGGGCAACACGGGGAGCGAAGTAGGCGATGGTTTCGGCGAGGCCCTCTTCGAGGGAGACTTTGGGTTCCCAGCCGAGGAGTTTTTTGGCGCGGGTAATATCAGGGCGGCGCTGCTTGGGATCGTCCTGCGGGAGGGGTTGAAAGACGCGCCGGGCCTTGGATTGCGTGGCCTTTTCCACCGCGTCGGCGAATTCCAGCATGGTTAACTCGCGGGGGTTGCCGACGTTTACGGGGAGCGGCTCATCGCTCATCATGAGGCGGTAGATGCCTTCGATGAGGTCGGAGCAGTAGCAGAAACTGCGGGTCTGACGGCCATCGCCGAAAATGGTCAGCGGGCGTCCGGCGAGAGCCTGGCCGATGAAGGCGGGGACCAC
>CAYZKY010000258.1:0-5098 GCA_964478815.1 uncultured Verrucomicrobiota bacterium | reverse complement strand
GTCGCCGGGAAGCTTACCATTCCTTATCCATTCCACTGAAAACGTCGAAGAACCTATTTTTTCATGGAGGTTATGCTCAAATATGCCAAAAGCTGTCTCGTATTCGGAACCTTTCTCCGCAAACTGATACTCGAAGGCATAGTACCCATGTAAATCGGATGGGAGCGCTGAAAGATGCTGAGTAATGATTATTGTGCCAGTTCTTAGCGCGTGTCGAACGCCGAGTTCATAATAGACGTTCGGGCGTCCTCCTGTAAGATCTGCGATCACCAATGAGGCTTCGGCGAGATCAGAGATTATGCCTCGCACAAAATTACCAGGTTGCGCCGGAGAGCGCTTGCAAGCGATCTTCTTCTTGCCAAAGGACTCAACTGCTCGCTTTATCCAGCGCTCGAAAATGTAGTCCCAATCCTGCTTTCTCAAGTACACGTCGTCCCCGTTCAGGGAATGTTTCGTGTCGCCGAATGGCATTATGACAAAGCAAGTGTCGCGGTTTCGCACCGGACAAGAAAAGCGCGGGAACCAACAGTCGTCAATAGCCCATGCGATCACCCGCCCAAGCACATGTTCCGGGCCGAGATCTGGGTAGCGCGTCAGTTTTCCACCCGTCATTTCGACCGCATCCAAAAACTGTGCCGCTGCCGTTGGACACGGCGATTCGCTCGAAATCGCAAATGAAAGTCGAGCGCAGGACCGCTGCGAAACTCACTACTTCGCCAAGCCGCTCCCGTAAACCGGTCCAGTCGCTCTTCATCAGCGGAGTTTCTTCCGCCCCCTCGGATTCCAGCAGCAAATCCTCCAGCCGGGATTGATCGCGCTCCCGCATCAAGCGCAGGCTCTCGTGCAGCACCGCGTTTGCCGACGGGTCAAGGCCGCTCCGCCCCTTCGATTCCACGTATTCCTCCAATGCTTCCGGCAACGTGAAGTCCACGCCCAAAATCCCACCCCGGAAAGCAGGCCCGTCAATCTCCCCTCCTCATCCGCGTTATCCCCGAAATCCGCGGTTAAACCTCCGGTCGGACCGCCAAAGCCCGACACCCAAGGAAGCGGCATCAACGGCGTTTCCGCGGCCTCTCGTTCTTGTGTATCCGCTGCAGGAGTTCCAATTTCCGGGCGATAAAGAAAGCGGTGGCCTTGAACTGGTCCGGAAACGATTGCCGCTCCGGAATCGCCAGTTCGTGCGGTTGGACGGGGCGGCCCCGGACGTAGCCGATGCTCCACCAGCGAACGCCTGGCCAGCGGCAGCTCCCCCCCGAACGCCACCTCCCGCCGCGCGGCCCCGTGAGCAGCGTGCGGCCTGCCTGTCGACATTCAGCCCCCGCCCCGGCCCAACCGTCCCTTCCACGCCTTCCACCCCATTCCACTCAGAAACCCCCGTCATTCCGCCAATTCCACCAATTCCACCTCCCCCCTGCCTTCCACCTTCCACCTCCCCCATCCACCCGCAACCCACGCCCTCCCCTGCCCCGCCCGCCCCCAAAAAACCTCGAAAACCCCCGTAATGCCCCTTCCCGACCCCAAATCCCCCCCCATCCCCTCGCCCAAGCCCCGTGCGGGATGCGTCGGGCCGGAATCGAGCCTTGTCATCAGCGGCCAGTCCCCCTAGACTGATCGGCGGAGGAGGGAATCCGATCATGCAGAGCACCCCGGGCCGGATAGGCCTGCCCGGAATGCCCTGCCTCTGCGGCATGGGGAAGCGATTCAAGTCAAGATGGATGCTCGCCGGGCTGGCGCTGGCCTTCGGCGCGCTCCTGTTCTCGGCCTTGGTCCTGCTGGGGAACACCGCCGAGCAGCGGCGCACGACCGCCTGGGTCTCGCACACCCGGGAGGTCATGGTCAAACTGAACCAGGTGGTCACCTACCTGAGCGAGGCCGAGACCGGCCGCCGCGGCTTCGTCCTTTCCGGGCAGGATCGTTACCTGGGCCACCACACCGGCCGCGTGAGCAACGCCCAGCAAGCCTTGTCGGAACTGCGCGAGCTGACCCGCGACAATCCCCGGCAAGCCGCCGCCACGGAGCGCCTGGCCGTCCTCATGCAGGAACGCCTGGCCATCTCGACGAACAGCATCCAGGCCCGCCGTCTCCGGGGATTGGATCTGGCGGAGCAAATCCGCTTCATCGAACAAGGCCAGCAGGCCATGGAGCCGATCCGCCTGCTCGTCAATACCATGCTCGAGGAAGAGCATACGCTCCTGCAAGCCCGGCAGGCCGAACGGGACAAAAGCATCGATGGCGCGGCCGGGTTCGCGGTGCTGGTGTCCCTCCTGGGCCTGCTGCTCTTCGCCGTGCAACTCGTGATGTTCATCCGCGCGGATCGGGCCCGCCGGCGGGCGGAGGTCGAGCTGAAGCAAGCCAACGCGGAACTGGAGTTGCGCGTCGAGGATCGAACCCGCGAACTGACCAAGAGCCTGGAGCGGTCGGCCTGGCTGGCGTCCTTCCCGGAGAATAATCCGAATCCGGTGCTCGAGATCGATCTGGCTGCGAATGCGCTGAATTATATCAATCCCACCGCCCGCGGCGTCTTTCCCGACTTGAAGGAACGCGGCCTGGAGCACCCGTTTCTGGCGGATCTCCATTCGGCCACGAAACCGTTGCTCGAAGGCGGCAGCGGAACCGTGCGGCGGGAGGTCGAGTGCGGAGGCTCCTGCTTTGCCCAGACCATCAGCTACGTGCCGGAGACCCGGCGGGTGCGCGTCTACGCCGCCGATATCACCGCCCGCACCGAGGCGGAGGCGGCGCTGCGCGAGAGCGAGGCGAAATTCCGCGTGCTGGCGGAATCCCTGCCGCAACTGGTGTGGACGAGCGGGCCGGACGGTGCCTTCGATTACGTCAGCGAATCGTGGGTGGCCTTCACGGGCCGCCTGTCCCGGGAGTTTCTCGGCCAAGGCTGGGCCGATTTTCTCGATCCGGCCGACCGCGACCCCGTGATCGGCGAGTGGGAAAAGGCCGTCCAGTCCGGCCAGGCCTTCGACCATGAGTTTCGGCTGCGGCGCGCGGACGGGGAACTCCGCTGGTTCAAATCGCGCGCCTTGCCCTTGCGCGACGAGGACGGCGCGATCGTGAAATGGTTCGGCACCAACACGGATTTCGACGACCAGAAAAAGATCGAAACGCGGCTGCAAACCCAGCTCGAACGCTTGAACCTGCTGGACCGCACCACGCAGGCGATCGGCGAACGGCAGGATTTGAAGAGCATTCTCCAGGTTGTGATTCGCAGCCTCGAGGATCACCTGCCGGTCGACTTCGCGTGCATGTGTACCTACGACGCGAGCCAGCCAGCCCTCACCGTGAATCATGTGGGCGCGAAAAGCCAGGCGCTGGCCCTGGAGCTGGCCCTCGCGGCGCCGGCCCGGATCGAGCTGGACGAAAACGGACTCTCGCGATGCGTGAAAGGCGAATTGGTCTACGAGCCGGATGTCGCCGAGGTGGCCTTTCCCTTTCCGCAGCGGCTGGCCCGCGGCGGGTTGCGGTCGCTGGTGGTCGCCCCGTTGCCGGTCGATGGCCGCGTGTTCGGATTGCTCCTGGTGGCGCGGCGGGAGGCGAACAGTTTCAGCAGCCCGGATTGCGAATTCATCCGGCAATTGAGCGAGCACCTCGCGCTGGCGGTGCGGCAGAGCCAGTTGCACGGCGCCCTGCTGCAAGCCTATGAGGAGCTGCGCCACACCCAGCAGGCAGTGATGCAGCAGGAACGCCTGCGCGCATTGGGGCAGATGGCCAGCGGCATCGCGCACGACATTAACAACGCCATCTCCCCGGTGGCTCTCTATACCGAGGCGCTCCTGGAAAAGGAGCCGAATCTCAGCGACAAGGCGCGCGATTACCTGGCCACCATCGCGCGAGCGATCGACGATGTGGCGCAGACGGTGGGCCGCATGCGGGAATTTTACCGCCAGCGCGTCCCGCAATTGACGCTCGCTCCGGTGGATTTGAACACCCTGGCCCAGCAGGTGGCGGATTTGACCCGGGCCCGCTGGAGCGATATTCCGCAACAACGCGGCATCGTGATCGAGCTGCGCATGGACCTCGAGCCGGATCTCCCTTCGGTCATGGCGGTGGAGAGCGAAATCCGGGAGGCGCTCACCAACCTGATTTTCAACGCCGTGGACGCCATGCCGGCCGGCGGCACGATCACCGCGCGCACGCGCTCCGCGGTCGAGCAGGCCGCCACGGCCACCGAGCCCGAGCAACGGTTCGCCTGGATCGAGGTGGGCGATACCGGAGTGGGCATGGACGACGAGACCCGCCGCCGCTGCTTCGAACCGTTCTTCACGACCAAAGGAGAACGGGGAACCGGCCTGGGGCTGGCGATGGTTTACGGCGTCGTCCAACGGCATAGCGCCGATATCAGCATCGATAGCACCATCGGCCGCGGCACCACCCTGAAGCTCAAGTTCCTGGTGCCGAGCGCGCCCGTCAGTGCGCCGCCCCGCCCCGCCCAGATGCTCGGACGCGGAGCGCAACTGCGCATTCTGGTGGTGGACGACGATCCGCTGCTCCTGAAATCGCTGCGCGACACGCTCGAATCGGAAGGGCATACCATCGTCACCGCGCATGGGGGCCAGGAAGGGATCGAGAATTTCCACGCGGCGCACGACGCCGGGGAACCGTTCGACATCGTGATCACGGACTTGGGAATGCCCTACGTCGACGGCCGCAAGGTGGCGAGCACGGTCAAGGAGATTTCTCAGGCTACCCCGGTGATTTTGCTGACCGGCTGGGGCCAGCGCCTCGTGGCCGAGGGCGAAGTCCCGCCGCATGTGGACCGGGTGATGAACAAACCGCCGAAGCCCCAGCAATTGCGGGATGAACTGGCGCGCTGGAGCCCGGCCGCCGCGCGCTCCTCTTGAGATTCCATTGAAGCGCCACGGTCAGGGAGTTTGCCGCGGAGCCAGTGGACTGGCTCGGGGGGAGCGTCTTCGCCCTTCCTCGCGAACCGTCGCGATTGCGCTTTCCCACCTTCACGCCCGCCGGGTGGGCAGTGGTGCCACCACGGTTCCTAAGTAGCAGCCATGCCAGACGCCTCCACAGCTCGCATTGCCATCGTCGACGATGAAAAGGCTCACCTCAAAGCCTTGTGCGATACCTTGCGCCTCGAAGG
>CAYZKY010000257.1:0-5105 GCA_964478815.1 uncultured Verrucomicrobiota bacterium | reverse complement strand
CACTGGCTTTGTTACGCCTCCTTCACAGATCGCCAAGGATATGCTCAGTCGGCGTTCCTCGCCATGGCGCCGACCGCGCTCGCAAACTGAACGGTGGGAGTTTTTCAACAGGCTGCTAGGGTGAGGGGGATGAAAGCCAACGTTTTATTGTTCATGGCGGTGCTGGGGCTGGGGGCGGTCCGGGCCGAGGCGCAGGGGACGGGGTTTATGTATCAGGGGCAGTTAGCGAACGCGGGGAGTCCGGCGAATGGGGGGTACGATGTGCGGGCGATTTTGTTCTCGGCGGAGGTGGGGGGAGCGCAGGTGGGGCCGATCGTGACGAATCTGGGGGTGGGGGTGAGCGGGGGGTTGTTCGCCACGCTGCTGGATTTCGGGCCGAATGTGTTTACGGGGGAGGGGCGGTGGCTGGAGCTGGCGATCCGGCGGCAGCCGGAGACGGCGTTCACGCTGTTGAGCCCGCGGCAGGCGATCGCGCCGGTGCCGTATGCGATGTATGCGATGACGCCGGCGGGGCCGCCCGGCGCGCCGGGGCCGCAAGGAGCCCAGGGACCACAGGGATTGGCGGGGGTGGAGGGACCGGTGGGGCCGGTGGGGCTGAACTGGCGGGGAACGTGGGATGAGGCGACGGGGTATGGGCCGCGGGACGGGGTGTTTTTCGATGGGTCGGCGTGGGTGGCGGCGCAGGCGAATACGGCGGTGAAGCCGCAGGCGAGGGCGGCGGAGTGGGAGCTGCTGGCGCAGCAGGGGGCGCCGGGGCTGGCGGGAGCGATGGGACCGATGGGACCGGTCGGGCCGCAGGGGCCGCAGGGATTGCCGGGGGTTCAAGGGCTGCAGGGGCCGGAGGGGCCGGCGGGGCCGCCAGGGCCTTCGGGGAGTTCGGATGGGTGGAGCCGGCTGGGGAATGCGGGGACGGATGCGGCGGTGAATTTCGCGGGGACGACGGATGCCGCGCCGTTCGTGCTGCGGGCGGGGAACCGGACGGTGCTGCGGCTGGAGGCGACGGCGGCCGGGTACCGGATGATGGCGGGGACGAATAATACGGTGGACGCGCAGACGACGAACAGCGTGATTCTGGGAGGGCGGGGGAACGCGATCGCGGCGCGGGCTCCGGAGAGCACGATCGCGGGCGGGGCGGATAATGTGATCGAGGGGGAGCAGCGTTCGGCCTTTATCGGGGGCGGGGCGCGGAACGAGATTCTGGTGGATAACCAGCATGCGGTGATCGCGGGGGGGCGGGACAACCGGATCGGGACGAATACGGTGATCTCGCTGGTGGTGGGGGGCGGGGAGAACAAGCTGGGGAATAACGTGGATGGCGGGGTGATGGTGGGAGGGTTCCGGAACGATATTCTGGGTTCTTCGAACCCGAACCAGCGGGCGATCGCGCCGATTTTGATCGGAGGGTCGGACAACGAGATCGGGCGGGCGAGCGGTTGGGCGGTGATTTTGGGCGGGGATAACAACCGGATCGGGACGAACGCGGCGGCGACGGTGATTCTGGGGGGGACGAACAATCTGGTGGCGGATAATTGCGATCATTCGCTGGCGGCGGGGCGGCGGGCGCGGGTGAATCATCCGGGGTGTTTCGTGTGGTCGGACGCGCAGAACGCGAGTTTCGCGACGGCGGGGAACAATACGTTCAATGTGCGGGCGGAGGGAGGGGCGCACTGGAGCGAGGATACGTCGCAGTTTTTCGGGACCGCGGTGCGGCAGATGTTGAATTTGTGGTCGACGACGTATGGGATCGGGGTGCAGAGCTCGACGCTGTATTTTCGGACGGACGCGAGCGGGAGTTTCTCGTGGTTCCGGGGCGGGACGCATTCGAACAGCGCGAATACGCCGGGCGCGGGGGGGGCGGAGCTGATGCGGCTGAACTCGGGGGGATTGCGGGTGAACGGGACGTTCGTGAGCGCGTCGGACCGGGGCTTGAAGGAGAATTTCGAGCCGGTGGACGCGGGGGAGGTGCTGGAGCGGGTGGCGGCGCTGCCATTGAGCCGGTGGAATTACAAGGCGGATCCGGGGGCGCGGCATGTGGGGCCGATGGCGCAGGATTTTCGGGCGGCGTTCGGGCTGGGGGCGGACGAGAAGACGATCGCGACGGTGGACGCGGACGGGGTGGCGCTGGCGGCGATCCAGGGGCTGAACGGGAAGGTGGAGCGGCAGGCCGCAGCGTTGCGGGAGCGGGAGGAGCGGATCGCGCGGCTGGAGGCGGAGGTGGCGGAGTTGCGGGGGCTGGTGCGGGAGGCGCTGGGGCAGCGGAAGGAGGTGCGGCGATGAGCGGGCGGTGGTTCGGCGCGAGGGGCTGGAGGGGAGCGGGCGCATGGGTGGCGGCGGCGGCCCTGGGGGGCGGGATGGCGCTGGGGCAGGCGCCGGGGGTGTCTTCGGGCGGGCCGTATGTGCTGGGGGGGCAGGGGGTGGGCGGAGCGGCGACGCTGGCGGGGGGGGCGTTCCGGCTGCATGGGGCGGTGCGGGCTCCGGCGGGGGTTTCGACGGGGGTGGATCATGTGCTGGCGGCGGGGGTGCTGGAGCAGGTGGCGGTGGCGCTGGGGGAGTACCGGCTGGAGATCAGGGTGCTGACGACGGGGGCGGCGGAGATTACGTGGCCGGCGGAGGCGGCGGGGTTCGCATTGGAAGCGGCGGGGGCGCTGGGGCCGGAGGCGGATTGGCAACCGGTCTCGCCGGCGCCGGCGGGGAGCGTGCATGTGGCGGAGCCGAGCGGTGGGGCGAGATTTTTCCGGTTGCGGCGGCTTTGAGGGGCGCAGCCCGGCCCGGCCTGGACAACCGCCAGGCGGTTCGGGAGTTTTCGCACACCCAACCGCGTCAACGCGGAACTCCAAACCCTCGGCAAAAGTGGCTCGGGGAAGTGCCGCGGCACGGGCGGAGCGGATTGGGATTGCGCGGGGATGGGGCGGGGCGTTAGCGTGGCTTACGTTCAGCATACGGATCGACCGCGGCCGCGGTGGGGAGTGCCGTGCCGTCTTGGGGCGGGCCGGGCGGGGGCGGGGCATCGGGTATGCGGGCGTTATGAAAGCGGAGTCCGCCGACGCGACGGTGGGGAAGTACTCGGGGTGGAGCATCGACCTGCAGGGGCTGGGGAAGGTGCAGTTGACGCGCATTTTGAAGCAGACGGCGGAGACGACGATTTATCTGCTGAGCCATCCGGGGATCGTGGTGAAGACGTTCGACCTGGATTGCGGGAAGGAGGGGGAGTTCAGCTACGGGCCGTATTTGTGCTTCAACGGGGAGCTGGAGAATTTCCAGGATATCATGGGGATCGAGGCGCTGCGGGAGTGCGTGCCGGTGTTGTACGGGGCGAGCGTGGACGCGGAGCGGCGGTTCGCGTATATCGCGATGGAGTTTCTGGAGGGGCAGGATTTGCAATCGTGGTGCGACCTGGGGACGGCGCAGGGGTGCGAGCCGGAGTGGGTGGAGCAGTTCAAGGAGGCGATTTACGAGGCGTTCTCGATCATGACGCGGTTTCACCGGCATGGGATTTTGCTGATCGATTTCAAGCCGGATAATATCATCCGGCGGCCGGAGCGGGGGGTGAAGTTCGTGGATCTGGGTTCGTTCTTCACGCCGCGGCACGCGACGGCGACGGACAAGTATTTGTATTCGGCGACGCCGGATTACGCGGAGTTGCTGATCGACGCGAGCAATATCCAGACGGGGCTGCCGCCGACGGAGGCTTCGGATATTTTTTCGGCGGGGGTGGCGTTGTTCGAGATGGCGACGGGGCATTCGCGGCTGGAGATCGCGGAGGAGACGGCGGAGGCGATTCTGGGGACGCCGGCGATTTACAAGTTCCGGGATTCGCAGATGCGGGATATGTGGCACGAGTATCCGCATTTGAAGGCGCTGCTGCCGCTGGTGGAGACGCAGTTGCGGGAGCGGCGGATTTTGTTCGCGGAGGTGTGGCATTTGTTGAAGGCGTATGTGGGGACGAAGGTGCCGGCGTGGGAGGAGCTGGGGGCGGCGGAGCGGGACGGGATTTTGCTGGCGACGGGGACGACGTTCATTCAGGAGCAGTTGCCGGAGACGCTGCAGTGGCTGGCGGGGCCGATCGCGCGGAGCACGGTGCTGCGGAGCATCCGGTTCCGGCGGATCGCGGATTTGCTGAAGGAGATCGCGCAGCCGCTGGGGGAGGAGGCGCGGGGGGAGCTGGCGGGGCAGAATTCGTTCGTGCAGTTTCTGCGGGATCTGGGGCGGAGGACGGAGTTTCTGGGGGATTTGAATACGTGGGAGTGCCGGCGGCATCCGGGGACGGGGCGGTGGGCGCTGGGGCTGCCGGTGGCGTATCTGAATTGTCTGGAGGATGCGTCGTTTACGTTTCTGCGGCAGACGGGGGCGGACGAGTGGGGGCACCGGTTTTTCGAGGTGGCGGGGGAGCTGGAGGCGGAGGCGCTGGGGGATGGGCGGCTGACGCTGGGGCACTTGAAGGACGATCACCGGGCGTGGCTCGGGTGAGGGCGGGGACAGATTTCAATCGTGTCTTAATTTGGCGTGGCCGCATCTGGGCAAGCCTGACGATTCAGACGAAAGGTTTGGTGCGGTGCCTGGCGTGCCCCCGGTGGACTCGCCATTGCGAGCGGTTCAAGTATCAATTGTGGCGGGTACGAAGAATAGGAAGGCATGAGATATGACAGCGGTAATTATTATTATGTGTATTGTTGTTGTAGCTGCCGCGGCCAGGCGGCGGAGACGGAACAAACCACCGCAGGAATAATTCAAATTAGGACGATACCTCGTAAGCGGGATGGCGAGAATCCGTCGCCGGCGGATTGGCGGCAGAAGTTGTGGCGGGCGTTGCGCGAGGGATAAGGGCGAATGCGAGAGGACGGCGATCTGGTGGGCGGCGACGCGAGAATGGGGCATCCGTTCCCGACGAATCGTTATCTGGAGTGGAGGGGGGCGTGGGCGCGGGCGCGGGCGGGGCGGCTGGGGGCGCCGGGCGGGCCGGGCGCGGGGAGCGGGCCGGGGGCGGGTCGCGGGTCCCGCGGGCGCCGCCGACAAGGAGAACACCCTCTACATCGACCTCAAGGACGGCCGGGTCGTCATCGAGATGCGCCCCGACCTCGCCCCCAAGCACGTCGCCCAGATCAAGA
>CAYZKY010000256.1:0-5167 GCA_964478815.1 uncultured Verrucomicrobiota bacterium | reverse complement strand
GCGGGAAGCCCCGGAGTGCCCTAACCCGTCGCTTCCCTTCCTGCCTCCTCTCGGTGTTCTCTGCGTCCTCCGTGATCTCTGTGTTAAACTCGGCCTCCCCCCGACCGCCCCTGGCGATCACACCCCAAAAGCCCACCCTCACGAAACCCGCGTAAATAGGACTTCCTGCGCGCAAATTGACCCGGCCTTAACCATTTCTAACCCCCTCCGTTTATCGGAGAAGTCTACATTCCGGCGGGAAGCCCCGGAGTGTCCAAACCCCTCGCTTCCCCTCCTGCCTCCTCTCGGTGTTCTCTGCGTCCTCCGTGATCTCTGTGTTAAACTCGGCCTCCCCCCGACCGCCCCTGCCGATCACACCCAAAAAGCCCACCCTCACGAAACCCGCGTAAATAGGACTTCCTGTGCGCAAAATGACCCGGCCTTCACCACGCTTGCCCACCTCCCGGCACCCAAAAAGTCTACATTCCTGCAGGAAGCCCCGGAGTGTCCAAACCCCTCGCTTCCCTGCCTGCCTCCTCTCGGTGTTCTCTGCGTCCTCTGTGATCTCTGTGTTAAACTCGGCCTCCCCCCGACCGCTCCTGCCGATCGCACCCAAAAAGCCCACCCTCACGAAACCCGCGTAAATAGGACTTCCTGTGCGCAAAATGACCCGGCCTTAACCATTTCTAACCCCCTCCCGTCACCGAAGAAGTCTACATTTCCATCACCCGAAAATAGGGGGGTATGCCCGCAACATCGGTTCGACGGCCCCCTCTGCGCTGCGCGCAGACCCCTCCTCCGGCCGTCGGCTTCGCCTTCCCCTTCACGGTCCGTCCCAAATAATCACACCCCTGCGGCTTCTCCGCGCTTGTGCCGGCAGGCCGCTCTCGTATACTTCCGTCGTGAAAAATATCCTCTCCATCGGAGCCGTGATTATTGCCTTGGGCGTTGCCGCCGGGGTGGAATCGACTCGCGCCGCGGATGGCTTTCGCCTCAAACCGGTCGCGGATGGCTTTGTCTCCCCCACGGTTCTGACGCCGCTGCCGGGCCAGAAAGGCGTGCTCGTGGTGGCCGACCAGGCCGGCACCGCCCATGTCATTGGGGCGGATGGCAAGCTCTCGGAGACGCTCTTTCTCGATCTGCGTTCCAAGCTGGTGAAGCTGAACCCCGGCTTCGACGAGCGCGGGCTGCTCGGCCTCGCGTTCCATCCGAAATTCACGGAGAACCGCAAGTTCTACGTCGTCTACAGCGTGCCGCTGCGCGCGGGCGGCACGGCCGATTTTTCGCACACGCAGCGGCTCTCGGAATTTCGCGTCGAGGAGTCGAACCCGGCCAAGGCCATTCCCGATTCCGAGCGGGTGCTGCTGGAGAATGACCATCCCTATTTTAATCACGATGGCGGCACCCTCGTCTTCGGCCCGGATGGTTACCTCTACCTGGCGATGGGAGATGGCGGGAACGCGAACGACGACGGCAAGCGCCCCGCCACGGGCAACGCGCAAAATCTCGATACTCTCCTGGGCAAGATCCTGCGGATCGATGTCAACCAGGGGAACCCCTACGCCATCCCTTCGGACAATCCGCTGGTCGGAAAAAAGGGTCGGCCTGAAATCTACGCCTGGGGCTTCCGCAATCCATGGCGCATCTCGTTCGATCGCGGCGGCAATCGCGAACTCTTTGCGGCCGATGTCGGGCAGGACGCCTACGAAGAAGTCGATATCGTCGTCAAAGGGGGCAACTACGGCTGGCGCATCCGCGAAGGCCGCCATTGCTTCGACCTGAAGGCTCCGACCGTCGCGCCGGCCGATTGCCCGAAAACCGGCGCGAATGGCGAACCGCTGCTCGATCCGATCATCGAATACAAAAACTCGAAAGCGCACCGCCGAGATGGGATCGGTATCTCGATCACAGGCGGTTATGTCTACCGCGGAAAGGCGATCCCGGCGTGGCAGGGCAAGTACATCTTTGCCGACTGGTCGAAGAATTGGGCGGTGCCGATGGGTGTATTCTTCGCCGCCACACGCGGCGAGACTGGCCAGCTTTGGAGCTTGCAGCCAATCGCGCCCACCGAGCCCAAACCGTTCTCCACCTACATCGTCGGCTTTGGCGAGGATGAGGACGGAGAACTTTACCTGCTCTCCAACAATTCAAACCAGGTCACCGGCAAGTCCGGCAAGGTCTGGAAGATCATCCCGAATTAATCGCGCCGGGCCTGCGAGAGCGGCGCTGGGCCTGGGACGGGCCGATCGCCGCCCCGACTCGTTTCAAGCAACGGCCTTGACGCAGCGCCCGCAGAGGGTGGGGTGGGCGGCGGCTTGGCCGATGTCCAGTTCCCAGTGCCAGCAGCGCTCGCATTTTCCCCCGTGAGCGCGATGGACCTGGGCGGGGCCTGCGCCCGGAGCGAGTTCGAGCTGGGAAACATTGAGCAGCTCGCGCAGCGTTTCCTGATGCGGTGCCACGGTGCCATCCAGGCCACGGACGGTTAGCCGGGCTTCGAGCGACTTGCCGATGGTCTTGGCCTGCCGCGCCTTTTCCAGTTCAGGCAGAGCCGCTTCGCGCGCCGCGAAGAGTGAGCGCCACAAATCCTGTTCCTCCGCCGGTCGCGGGAAGGGCAGGGGAGTCCAGTCCGAGGCATGCACCGAGTCGCCGTCCGCGTGGCCCGGGATGAAAGTCCAGGCTTCGTCGGCCGTGAAGGCCAGCATGGGTGCCAGCATCTGGCCGAGCCGCACGACCATGCGGTGGAGGGCCGTCTGCGTGGAGCGCCGCCGGGGCGAATTCGCCGGGTCGGTGTAAAGCCGATCCTTTACGATATCGTGATAGATGGCCGATAACTCGACGGCGGCGAACTGGCTGATCCGCTGGTAACCCGCGTGAAACTCGTAGCGCGTGTAAGCCGCATCCACTTCCGCCTCCAGCACGGCGAATTCTCCGAGAATCCACCGATCCAACCCGGTCAGTTGCGCATCGGGAACAGCGTGGCTGGCCGGATCGAAATCGTAGAGATTCGAGAGCTGGTAGCGCACGGTGTTCCGCAGGAGGCGGTAGGTCTCCGCGACCTTCGCGATGCGCTCCTCGCTGACCACGATATCGTTGCGGAAATCCTGCGACGCCACCCAGAGCCGGACGACATCCGCCCCGTATTTCTTGATGTAGGCCTCGCTCGTCTGCGGCTTTTCGTACCCGCCCTGGCCTTGCTTCGATTTCGAAATCTTTTCCCGGTCCGCGTCGACCATGAAGCCGTGCGTCAAAACCGTCCGGTAGGGTGGGGCGCCGTTCCCGGCCAGCGAGAGGAGCAATGAGGACTGAAACCAGCCGCGATGCTGGTCGCTCCCTTCAAGATACATGTCCGCCTGCCACGCCTGCGTCGCCCCTTTCGCCGCCGGGGCCGAAGCGCCGCCGTGCAGCAATTCGCCGCGGCGCATCAGCACGGCGCGAGACGAGGAACCGGAATCAATCCAGACATCCAGCGTATCGGCCGATTTGCTGACCGCCTCGGAGCCAGTCCAACCGGCGGGCTTGATCAGCGCCCAAAGTTCGGCGGCGGATTTTTCGAACCAGATATTAGAACCATGCTTCTCGATCAGGTCCGCGGCAGCGCAAACGATCCGGCCATCGAGAATGGCATTTCCTTGGGCGTCGTAAAATGCGGGGATCGGCACGCCCCAAGTGCGTTGACGCGAGATGCACCAGTCGGGCCGCGACTTGACCGCCGCTTCGATCCGGTTCTTACCCCAATTGGGCACCCATTCCACCTGGTCGATGGCCTGCCCGGCTTTGGCGCGGAAATTGTCGTGGTCGATCCGGATGAACCATTGATCCATCGCCCGGAAAATGACCGGAGTCTTGCTCCGCCAGCAGTGCGGGTAGCTATGGTGATAATTCTCCTGATGCAGCAGGGCATGCCGCGCGCGGAGTTCGTGGAGAACTGCTTCGTTGGCGTCGCTCTTTCCGTGCTTTTCGAGAATGGATTTTCCGACCATCGCGGCCGGCATTTGCGCCTCAATGGGCAAATCGCTCGTGTGCGCGAGCGCGCCGCTGTCGTCCACCGGCGAATAGATCGGCAAACCATGCTGCCGCCCCAGCAGATAATCCTCCATGCCATGCCCCGGCGCGATATGCACGAAGCCCGTGCCCGTCGCGCTTTCCACGAACGAATCTCCCGCCAGCAGTTTGCCGCGCCGTTGGCAGAACGGATGCTCGTATTCGAGCGGCGCCAGGAAATCCTTGTCCAGCGTCCGCTCGATCTCGAAGTTTTCCCAGCGAGCTTTTTGCGCGACGGCATCCAGCAACGCGTTGGCCAGGATGTATCGCTCTTCACCGGCCCGCACCACCGAGTAGTGAAACGTGGAATTGTAGGCCACCGCAAGGTTCGCCGGCAGGGTCCATGGCGTCGTCGTCCAGATCAGGATGAACGTCCCCGGATGATCCACCACCGGGAACTTCACGTAGACGCTTTGGCTGACGTGATCCTTGTACTCCACCTCCGCCTCGGCGAGCGCCGTCCGGCACGGAATGCTCCAATAAACCGGCTTCTTGCCGCGATACACGAACCCCTGGTCGACGATGTCCGCGAAGAGCCGCAGCTCGTCCGCCTCGTATTCCTTGTTCAGCGTGAGGTACGGATTTTCCCAATCGCCCAACACCCCCAGCCGCTTGAACTGCGTCCGCTGCAGATCGATATACTTGCGCGCATAGGCATCGCACGCCTTGCGGATCGTGGCCGGGTCGGAAGCCGTATCGCCCGCCTGGCGCATCTCCTGCGAGACCTTGAACTCGATCGGCAACCCGTGGCAATCCCACCCCGGCACGTACGGCGCGCTCTTCCCGCGCAGCGTGTGATACTTCACGATCATGTCCTTCAGCACCTTGTTCAGCGCGGTGCCGATATGGACATCCCCGTTGGCGAAGGGCGGCCCATCGTGGAGAATAAAGCGCGGTGCCCCCGCCCGGCGGGCTTGAATTCGTTCGTACAGGCCCGCCTTTTCCCATCGCTGCAATCGCTCCGGCTCGCGCGTGATCAAGTCCGCCTTCATCGGGAAGTCGGTGCGCGGCAGATTCAATGTGTCTTTATACTCCATCGAAGAACCGCGACCGTACCGGCCATCCCCCGGCCTGTCAAACCCAGCCCGTCTACCGGGTGTGATCGGAAGTGGCGGTCAGTTGTGAGCGCAGGCGAGGTTCTTCCAGT
>CAYZKY010000255.1:0-5176 GCA_964478815.1 uncultured Verrucomicrobiota bacterium | reverse complement strand
CCCCTCATTCCATCTCCTCGGCGCATTCCTTCGCTTCTGTTTGTTCGACGTCCAATGTCTTTAACCCTGTCCATTTCCCAGCAGATCGGTTCCATTCGACCCACCGGATATCTGGTTACATTACCCAGAAAACGGGCAGAAAAGCAACACTTTTGTCACTTTTCGATTACCTCAGCAAATTCCGCGCCAGAAATACTGGTCATTTCTTGCCGACCGGCGGGGCTCCAAGGCCAATCAGTTCTTCAACAAAGCCGGTTAATGCGAAAAGGGATCGGCTTCCCAGAAAGCGGCGCCGCACCCGGCCATCGCCATCGATCATGATATTCGTGGGGAGTTCCCCCGCCGCAAACTGCACGCCGATTCGATTCTCCGGATCCAGCAGAATGCGGTAATTGATGTCGTGCGCCTTCGCGGCGGATCGCACCTTGTGACGGATGCTCTCAAAAGACGGGGTTTCGCGATGGCCGTGCCCCGGCTGTCCGTGATCGTCCTCGCCCGGGACATGGCCGTGCTGGTCTTTCACGCCGTCCAGGGAGATTCCTAGAATCGCCAATTGTTCGGGGAATTTGGCCTGCAACTCCACCAGCCCGGGAATCTCGGCCCGGGAAACGGGGCACCAGGTTGCCCAAAAGTTGAGGAGGACGACTTTGCCGCGCAGATCGGTCAAAGCAACATTCCGGCCCTCCAGATCGGGCAGGGTAAACTCGGGCGGCGGCGCCAGGGCTGGGCGGCTGGGCCGAGGTTCGATGTGCGGCAGCCCGCGGTAATTCGTCTGACCCGCCCACCAACCCATCCATTCGCGCCGGGCCTGGTCGAGTTTTGGCCCGAAGTCGATTCCCGCGCCTTCGATCGAATCGGAAACTTTCAGGCCGACGTTTCGTCCAGAGACGCCTTGAAGAAACACGGAAGCGGTGGCCGCCACTTTCGGTTCAGGGTCCTCGATCATGCGCATGTAGATCGGCGTTGCCACGTCGGGGGACTGCGTCTTGAGCTGTTGCAAGCCGAGCAGCCTTAGTTCCGGGTCGGCATCGCTCAACTGCGCGCGTGCGGCGGCCGCGTGCTCCGCTTGGTTTCGATCCGCCATGAGAAGCAGCGCCGTTTCGCGAACGGTAAAATCGATGTCCTCCGCGCCCTGCTGGAGGATATCAGGCAGTGCCGCCGCCAAGTCCCGATGCCTTTGCAAATACTCCATGGCAAACCCTCTTTGCGGAATCCGGCCAGTATTCCAGAGGACCCGGATGGCAGCGCCCGGATCGCTCGCCCGTTCCATAAACTCCTCCAAAGCCGCCACCGATGGGGCAGCCTGTTCCTGCACCGCCTTCGTGAAAATGTGCCGCTGAACAGGCCGCCACACCCCGAGCAAGAGCCCCACGATCCCGGCGAAGCAGAGCAGCACGAATTTGGTTCGATTCATAAGGAGCTCGGTCGCGACAAACTTATCTCACTTGCCGTTCCTCGCACCAGGAAACTCAAGGCAGTTCCCTGCCCGAACTCCCTGCGCCCGGCGCCGCTTTTGATTTTACTCCAGCGCGAAGGTCGAACGCACCGTGGGAATCGTCGTCTCAGGTCTGTCGTGCAGAATCGCCTGCCACCCGCGTTCCAGTCCGTGGGCGATGTTCTCCGGCCGGTCATCGATGTAGACCAGCTCGGCCGGCGCACGCCGGGTCCGGCGTTCGACCGCCTCGTAGATGGCCGGTTGCGGTTTCATCGCGCCTTCTTCGTAGGAAAGGACATAGCCATCGAACTCGCTGAAGAAGGGATACTTCTCCCGGATGTGCCGGATGGCGATTTCGTTGGTGTTGGAAAAGATGAAGGTGGGCACGCCGGCCGAGCGCAGTTGGGCGTGCAGCGCGATCATCTCGCCGATCGGCGCGAAGATATCGGAGAATAAGGTCACGAAGGGCTCGTACTCGAGGTTCAACCCCGCGGCCTGCCTTACTTCCCGGAAGAATTCCTCGCTGGTCAGCCCGCCCGTTTCGTAGCGATAGAGCAGTTCCGGCCGGTGCAGCAGTTCGAACAACTCCCGCTCGCGCACCCGGGCGTGGGGCGTGAGCCGGCGAACGGCGATGTCGTAATCGAAGTGGAGCAGGACCTTGCCGAGATCGAAGACCGCCACTTTTCCTTCGGCCCGGCTCGTGGCGTTCGTGTGGTGTCCCCTCATGGCCTCGACATTTCCTGCGGTTCTTTTCGGCTCTGGCGTCGTTGCTCGCTCGTCACGTATTCGTGGAAATACGCTCCTCGCTCGCGTCTACCCAGGGCCGAAAATCCCCGGCAGGAAATGTCGAGGCCATGAGGAGACACCACACTAGTTGAACTCACGACGTCCCTCCAGCGCGCGCGCGAGCGTCAAATCATCCGCGAGTTCGAGCCCGCTGCCGGCCGGCAAGCCCTGGGCCAGGCGCGAGAGGCGCACCCCTTGCGGCGCGAGCAGTTGCTTCAAATAATAGCTCGTGGCATCGCCTTCCACATCGGAGGGCAGCGCGAGGATCACTTCCTTGACCACGCCCCCTTCCAGGCGGCGGGTGAGTTCACGGATGCGCAAATCCTCCGGCTCCACGCCATTCAATGGGGAGAGCTTGCCGCCCAGCACATGATACAGCCCGCGGAAGACACCGGACTTCTCGATCGACAGAAGATCGACCGCTCGCTCGACCACGCAGATCGAGGCCGCGTCCCGATTCGGCGCGGTACAAATGCCGCACGGTTGGGCTTCCGTCAGCCCGCCGCAGACCTGGCAGAGCGAAATTTTTTCTCCCGCGCGCACGATAGCGGCCGCCACGTTCTGCCCCACCGCGCGGTCCGCCTGGACCAGGAAGAGGGCGATCCGCTCGGCCGAACGGGGGCCAATCCCGGGGAGCTTGCCCAGGGCGGCCACCAGCGAAATGATCGGCTCCGGAAGCGTGGCCACGCTACATCAGGCCCGGGATGCTCATCCCCTGGGTCACTTTGCCCATCTCGGCGTTGGAAATTTCCTTGGCCTGATTCAGCGCGTTGTTGACGGCGGTCACGATCATATCCTCGACAATCTGCGCGTCCCCCGGATTGAGCGCTTGCGGATCGATCTTGATCGAAGCGAGCGTGCCGTCGCACTTGGCGAACACCTTGACGGCTCCGCCGCCGCTGGTGGCTTCCACCGTGCGGCTGGCCAGGCTGCTCTGCACCTCTTCCATCTGCCGCTGCACGCGCGCGGCCTGCTTCATCAATTTTCCGATGCTCGACATATCAGAACCGCCTTCTTTCGCACGCCCGCGCCAAAACTCAAGCGCGCACTTCCACGATCTGCCCCTTGAAAACCTCGAGTGCTTTCTGGATCAGCGGATCGTTCTTGAAATCTTCCTTGCTCAAGGCCGGGCCCGCCGGCGCGGCCGGTTTCAAACCGGCCGCCGGGGCCGGAGCCGATGCCTTGGGTGCGGGAGCCTCTGCCGGAGGGGCGGCTGGACGTGATTTCCGCGGGGGCGCGGGCGCTTCCACGAACTTCACCTGCGCATCGCGGTGCCCCATCTCGCGCAACTTCGTCTCCAGAATCGCGCGGTTCTTCGGGTTATCGACCAACCCCAGGTGATCCCGGAACTCCGGATCGAACCCGAGGACGAACACCTTTTTGTTGAAAGAGACCGGATGCGATTCCAGCAGATAGGTCTTCAGGAACGGGCTGGCGCGACCGACCGCTTCCACCATTTCCGTCCAAACTGCTTCCAGATTGGCCGCGGGCGAAGCCGCCGCCACCGGTGCTTCCTCTTGCACCAGATCGGCTGCGGTGGGAGCGGGCGCGGGTTTCGGCTCCGGTTCTGGAACAGCCGGGGCGGCCTTCGCTTCGGCGACCGCTTTCGGATCGAGGGCTGACTTTGGCTCCATCGTCCGCGGCGATTCCGCCGGACGCTTCGCCACCGGCTCCGGCTTCGCGGCGACCGCGCCTGCCGCAACGCCCTCTCCAGAACGCAATTGGCCCAGCGTGGCCAGCACGCTATCAATGCTCACGGCATTCCGTGCCTCGATGGCTCGCAGCAACGTCAGCTCCAGAAAGATTTTCTTCGACGCCGCGTCCCGCATCCGCCCCTCGGCTTCCGTCAAGACATCCAGCACGCGCGTCAGCGCCTCCGCGCGCACGCCCTGGCTTTGCGTCTTGAGCGCCGCGATCTCCGCCTCGCTCGCCTCCAGCAGCGATAAATCGCCGCTCGCCACCAGGTAGATCAGCAAATTCCGAAAATGCGCCAGCACATCCGAGAGCAGCCGCCCCAAATCCTTCCCGTTCTTCGAGAGCTCGTTCAGCAGCTTCAGCGCCTCCTCGGCCTGCCCCGCCAGAATCGCCCCCGAGAGCGCCAAGATCTGCCCCCGCGCCGCCAGCCCGAACATCGAGAGCACGTCGTTCTCCTGAATCGACTCCCCGCAAAAGCTGATCAATTGATCCAGCGTCGATTCGGCATCCCGCATCCCGCCCTCCGCCCCGCGGGCGATCGCGTAAAGCGCCGCATCGTCGATCGCCACCTTCTCCTTCTGCGCGATCTCCCCCAAATGCCCCACGATCAACGCCGCCGGAATCCGCCGCAGATCGAACCGCTGGCACCGCGACAAAATCGTCGGCAACACTTTCTCCGGCTCCGTCGTCGCGAACATGAACTTCACATGCTCGGGCGGTTCCTCCAGCGTCTTGAGCAACGCATTGAACGCCTCTTTCGTCAGCATGTGGACTTCGTCAATGATGTAGATCTTGAACTTCCCGCTCGCCGGCGCGAACTTCACCGTCTCGCGAAGCTCCCGGATCTCATCGATCCCGCGATTGCTCGCCCCGTCGATCTCCAGCACGTCCAGCGCCCGCCCGTCCGCGATCTCCTTCGCGCGCGGATCGTCGTCCGGGAAATCCACCCGCGGTCCGCCGGTGCAATTCAGGCACTTCGCGAAAATCCGCGCGATGGTCGTTTTCCCCGTCCCGCGCGGCCCCACGAACAAATACGCATGCGCGATCCGCTTCTGCGCGATCGCATTCGTCAGCGTCTGGGTGACGTGTTCCTGCCCCACGACCTCCGAAAACCGCTGCGGCCGGTACTTCCGCGCTATGACTTGATACGACATCCGCCGCCAGTCTAACGAACCCACCCTGCCCTTCAAGACTCGCGTACGCGAAGGGTGTGATCGGAAGTGGCGGTCAGTTGTGAGCGCAGGCGAGGTTCTTCCAGTA
>CAYZKY010000254.1:0-5264 GCA_964478815.1 uncultured Verrucomicrobiota bacterium | reverse complement strand
CTGGAACCATGCCTATTTGCTCCAATTACTCGGATTTTAGATGCGTTTGCCCTGCAGCACGCCGTGCGCAACCTTGCCGCCACTCCGGGAACGCACTAAACTGACGCCAGGATGCTCATCGAAACGATTCGAGAATTCAACCGGGCCGTTCCGTTTAAGCCATACGAGATCCGGACGAATGGCAGCCAGCGTCTGGTGGTGCCGCACCCGGACTTTATTTTCGTCTCGCCCAAAGGGTCCTGGGTGATCGTGACCGACACCGAGGATCGCCCCCGGCACATCAGCGCCATCCTGATCGAAGAAGTGGCTCCTGTGCCGGCGCGGCGAACGGATGCCAGCCGAAAGAAAAAACAGACGTAAGCTTCGATCAGTGCGGCCGGACGGTGTGAAGGAGCCTCTCAGCCCGGTCCAATACGTCTCGTCCTGATTCAATTCCCGAACTGCCACCCTTTGAAGATCGCGGCGGTCTTTTCACCGCTGATCGGTTCTTCGCGGATGAGGCGGCCGGTGGTGAAGGCGGGTTCGACGTAAATGTACCCGAGGTAAGTCTGGTGTTGGGACGCGTCGAAATGGGCGATCTTGATTTTCAGAGTACGCTTGGTCTCAGATGGTGAGCCGAGCAGTTCCATAAGCTGGGCTTTGCCGACCAGCGTCTTGCCGCTGTAAGCCTCGGCGCTGTCGGCGATCTGATACCGCCCGTAGGGGCCGCTGTAATCATACGCCACGCGGGTCACGCGCAGGTTCCCCGAAGCGTCGGCGTCCTCGCCGCAACCGGCCAGGAACAGGCAAAAGAGGGCCGCGAGGGAAACGGCGGTGTGAGCCCGATAGTTCATTCCAGAAGTTCAATCGACGGATTCCGGGCCTTCTCAAGTGTGCGATAACGCCGAACGCGTGCCTGGCAGGTTCATGTGGAATTCGCGGCGCGGATTTCCTTTATCAAGGCGGAAGGTGTGTTACGCTAGGCCCCAGCGCGCGGGATTCCGCCGCCGACCGCCCAGACCCTCATGGAGATACAAGCCGCTCTATTGTGCGATTGCGCCACGGATTACCGGGGCAAACTTTGCATTCTCGGCACGTTCGACACGATCATCACCCCGTCGCTCCCCTCCACCCATCCGCACTGTTCGATCGCCTTGCGCGTCGTGTTCCGGGATTCGGACGAAGGGAACCACAAGGTCAAGGTGCGGCTCATCAACGAAGACGGGAAAAATCTGCTGCCGAACATCGAGCCGGAGTTGCAGGTCAAGCTGCCCGAGAACGTGTTCTTTTACTCGCGGAACCTCATTTTCAACCTCCAGCAGATCAAGTTCGAGCAGGCCGGGCTTTACTCGATCGACGTGCTGATCGATGAGAAGATGATCGCCCGCATCCCGCTCCAGGTGGTCGTAAGCAAGAAGCCCGCGTAAGGGGCCTATTCGGCCCGCCGCATGCCGAGCTGGGCGGGCGCGACCGCCACGCTGCGCAGCACGTCCCCATCCTTGCTGAGGTAGGTCAATTTTCCGCCGCTGAGCCGGATGGTCAGGCCGAAGGTCGATTCGGGCGGCCAGTCGGTCACGACATCGTCGACGAGCTGGGTGGCTTCGTCGGTTTGATGGACGGCGAAAACGCGGCTCTTGCCCCGGCGGGGAATTTCGACTTCGACGACTTCCAGCACCGAGCCATCGGGTTGCTGCTCCTTGCCGAGAAAGCTGCAGCCGTAACCGGGGAACTTCACGGTGGCGACGATCTGGTTGTAGAAATCATCGATCGACCGGAACTCCGGCCCGATGGAAAGCTGGGTCATGAGCCGCTCCACCCTGGCGAGTTCGTTGGTATCGAGATTGGCGGGATCGAGCTTGTAGTCCTCGTAGCTCAGGTAGCTTTTGCTCAGCCGGATTTTCTTGCCCTGGTAAGTCACGGAGTGCAGGCCCTTCGACGCTCCCGGCAGACGTCCGAAAACGAGGGCCGCGAGCACCGCCGTTCCCGCCATCAAGACCGTAAACGTGCGCTGCATAACTGACCGTGGATATCGGCCGAATCGGCCCGCGGCTTGACCCCAAAAACAGGCCGGCGGGCCGAACCCGGCGCCCATCCGCCATCAGGGCCTAAGAGAATGGACTTAATGCCTCAAGGGATATCTGAGCGCGCCGATATTCGTGGCGATGCGTAATCGAATCCTGTTCGTGGACGACGAGCCGATGGTGCTCGATCTGTATCGACAGATCGGAGCCAGCGCGGGCACCCCCGGCTCGGTTCTGACCGCGAGCAACGGGACGGAAGCCCTCGCCCTGCTCGCCCAGGATCCCACGGATGTGGTGGTGGCCGATCTCGAACTGCCCGGGATGGAGGGCTGCGAACTGCTCACGCATATCGAACGCCTTTACCCCCAAACAATGCGCGTGGTCATTTCCGGCCATAGCGACCGCCTGGGAGCCGCCCGGTGCTTGATGTACGGGCATCGCTATTTCGAAAAACCGCTCGAAGTTTTTGCCCTGAGCGAGGCCCTGGAACGAGTCTGCGAGCTGCGGCGGGTCATCGCCGATCCGCGCGTGCGGGCGATCGTGGGCGGAACCAATTCGCTCCCGACGCCCCCGGAGACCTACCTGCGGCTCAGCGAGGCGCTGAACGATCCCAACGCGGATCTCGAAGAATTCGCCGAGATCATCCGCGTGGACGCCGGGTTGACCACCAAGCTGCTGCAGATCGTGAACAGCGCGCAGTTTGGCCTGGGGCGCGAGATCACGACGACCTTCGAGGCGGTGCAGATTTTCGGCGTGGAAACGCTGCGTGCGCTCATGCTGGCGCTGCAGGCTTCGAAATTCGCCGAAACCCGCCAGATCAAAAGCGTTTCGCTGCGCGAAATGTGGGATCATTCGCTCCAGACGGCAACGGGCGCGCGCAGCCTTGCCAAGGCGGAGGGGCTGGATTTCAAGGCCACCGAGGAATGTTTCGTCGCCGGCTTGCTGCACGATATCGGCAAGCTGATTCTGGCGGGAAATGACGACGCGCTCTACGGCAAGGTCCTGGAAGCGAGCCGGAAAGAGAATTTGCCGGTGGATGAGGTCGAAAAGCGGGAGATGGGCGCGACCCACGCGGATCTCGGCGCGTACTTGCTGGGGTTGTGGGGGTTGCCCGAAATGATCGTTTCCTGCGTGCAACTTCACCACAGCCTGGACAAGGCGCGGATCGAGGGCTTTCAGCCGATCGTGGCGGTGCATGCGGCGCAGAATTTGATCTCCTCCCACCGCCGCGCTCCGGTGCTGGATACCGCGTTTCTGGAACGCGCCGGCTGCGCGGACCGGGTGGAGGAATGGAAACGCGCGCTGGCCGACGAGGGCTAGTCTGCGGCGCGGGAGAGCGGTGTCATGAGGAAGATTTTACTCATCGAGGATGACGAGTCGCTGGCCAGTTCCTGCCGGAACTCGCTCGAGGCGCGCAACTACGCCGTGGAGACCGCGACGGATGGTTCATCCGGGTACTACGCGATTTACAACAAGCCCGACCTCGTGTTGCTGGATTTGAGCCTGCCGCAGATGGATGGGTTGACCATCCTGGGCAAGATTCGGGCGCAGAAACAATTCCAGAAGCTGCCGGTCTACGTGCTGGCCGATTCGATGCGATCCGCGAACGTGGCGGAAGCGATGGCGGCCGGGGCGACGGGCTGCCTTAACAAGTCGGACCCGGCGATTCTGCAGCAAATCCTGACGACGACGACCGCGTGTCTGGATCCGTATGCGACGGCGGAACCGGCCGCGCCGGTTTCGATGGCCAGCCCGGCCATTCCCCTGCCGGCCGCGCCATCTTCCCCGGCCCCAGCGGCAACGAGTGAAACGCTGGCGGCGGCCGCTCCGACTCCCAAGCCCAAGTCGAAACCAGTGGCCAAACCCGCGCCTGCTCCGGAGGAAACCGAACCTTCCGAAATCGCGCACACCGAGGATTTGCGGCAGTTGTTCGCCGAGCAATACGGGCCGATGGCGCATGCCCTGCGCAAGGCCTTTATGGGGTTCAGCGTCGGCAAGACCGCGGAAGATCGCCAGCCGGCGCTGGCCGAGTTTCGCCGGATCGTCGCGAATTTGCGCCGGGACGCGCTTCAGTGCGAGTGCGACGGCCTGCCGCGCTTGCTCCAGCCGATGGAGAATATGGCCAAGCAGGCCGAAGAATCCGGCAACGCGCCCAGCCCGCTGGCCATGCAACTGCTGGCCGGAGCGGTGGATCTGCTGGCCACCTTCCACGGGAGTGCTCCCAACCTGCGCATTCTCAACAGTCCGGATTTCAGTGCGCTGGTGGTGGATGACGAGCCGGTCTCGCGCAAAGCGATCTCGCTCGCGCTGCAAAAGTCCCGCTTCTCGGTCACGGCGGTCGGGGAGTCGACGGCTGGATTGAAGGAGGCCGAGGACACGCCGTTCGACCTGATCCTACTGGATGTGGAAATGCCGGGCATGAACGGATTCGGGTTGTGCGCGCGCATCCGGACCCTGGCGCAGCACAAGACGACGCCCATCCTGTTCATTTCGAGCCTGGACGATTTCAAATCCCGCGCATCTTCGAGAGTGAGCGGCGGCAATCAATTCATCACCAAGCCGATCCAGTTCAACGAGGTCACGCTCGCCGCGTTGACCCACATCTTCCGCCAGCGCCTGGCCTCAGGCAGCGCCGCCTAACAGCCCGGGTAGGACGGGAGCCCCGCCCTGTCCGCGGCAAGGCGCCTCGCCTGCCGCACGTCTGCCCACCAGGCCCCGTTCTGCTGCCAACTCCGCGATGATACGGTGGAACGGGTGGGACCAATAATCTGGCTTTTCCTCCCCCCTCGCCCCATCCAATGGGCAGAGGGGACTTTCTCGGTTTGCCCTACCATTATCCGCAGTTGATAGGACCGCCCCGTCTGATCGCACCCTGCCAAACCCTGTGCCCCGGTCCCGTTGCAAAATGGATGGTGGGAGTGTTGCAACAGTCTGGCAGGAGTCCGAATCTCGAACTTCGGACGGGAAAGTGGCGGAAGGGGTGAGATTTGAACTCACGGTACAGTTGCCCGTACGCCTGATTTCGAGTCAGGTGCCTTAGACCACTCAGCCACCCTTCCGTGCTCGGCCGGGCCGCAGCCCGATTAACACCTCCAACTTCGCCCACCCCGCCCCCGTTGGCAAGCCCGCACTCAAACCGGGCGCGGTTCGAATGGGCGCTCATCGATCCTTCGCCCCGTCCGCCCTCTTTTGGGTCGGACGGGCACCCTGCCTGTCCCGTTCGGGCGCCTCGCCCGAACGTTCCCACGGCTAGTCGCGAGCCTC
>CAYZKY010000253.1:0-5320 GCA_964478815.1 uncultured Verrucomicrobiota bacterium | reverse complement strand
CCACCCTCACGAAACCCGCGTAAATAGGACTTCCTGCGCCCAAAATGACCCGCCCGTCACCGTTTCCAACCCCCGGAAGTCTACATTTCCCGCACCCGAATCAGACCAACCTCCACCCCTATCCACCATGAATCCTCGCCCCCTCCGACCGCCTCATCCAAAAAGAGAGGGGGGGCGCCCGCAACATCGGTTCGACGCCCCCGCTGGCGGCCGGCCTCGCCGTTGCCTCCACCGCCCGAGACAAATCGATCCGGGCAACCGGCGGCGGAACGGAGCGGTGATCGGGATGCGGTGGCGTCTTCGATCAGGGATCAAGTCATGGATCGAACTGGAGCCAGCCGAAGCGGGCGGGGGTGTGGTAGGTCTGGGTGAGGGTGGGGTTCCAGGCGAGGAAGGCTTTTTGCGCGCGGTCGATCCGGTAGAAATTGATGCGCCAGGGTTTGTCCGGAGCGGGATCGGCGGGGCTCATGGCTTTGAGGGGGATGACCATGACGGTGGTCCAGACCTTGCGCGTGTGGTCGATGGAAACCGTGCTCGCGCGAAAGCCGTTCCAGGCGAGGCGCTCGACGATGCCGGGGACGGTGGGGCTGATGATGAGGTCGAGGCGTTCGCCGGTGGGAGCCACTTCGAATTCGTAGTAATCCGATTCCTTTTGCTCCGGCGCTCCGATGAAGGCTTCGACCACGTCCTTGTCCCAGAGCCCGATCCGTTCGGTTTTGAGGGGAGGCTCGAAGGTGGTGAGGGTGGTGAAGGGGGCATCGAAGCGGAGATACAGGTCGTCGTGAGAGTAGAGGGCGCGCACGGTGGTGGTGGAGGGGAGCTGGGCGGCGGCGGTGAGGGATTCGTACTCCATGCGGACGGGTTCGGCCTTGGCCCACTCTTCTTCGAGGGCGGCGATGAGGTTTTCGGGGGTGCCGGACGGCTCGGCGGGCGGGTGGATGTGGCGCACGCGGGTGACCGGTTTGGGGAGCGATCGGGCGAGGAGTTTGCGGGCGTTGTCGAAATAGATTTTGCGGAGCGCGTCGTTGGGCAGCCCGATGCCGCTGATGGTCCAATCGCCCTGGATGGGAGTCATGTGCGGGAAATTACGGTCGTTGGTCTCGAGCCAGCGCCAGTGCTTGGCGTAGAAGTCGAGGGCATCGGCATCGGTGGGGGCGGGGCCGCTGCCGCCGGAACCGAGGGTATAGCGGGCATAGACCTGAAAGTCGGTGGCGAACAGAATGCGATCCTGATGCTTCAGGAAAAGGCGGCGGACTTTGGCGGGATCGTGCCGGCCGATTTCGGGAACGCGGGCCGCGAGGTCGGCCATCATGTTGGGGTAGGTGTCGAGGGATTTCTCGACCCATTCGAGTTCTTCGGCGTTGTTGGCGAAGTGGACGCAGACGAAGGTGGTCTTGGGGTGGCGGGCGATCACGCGATTGAGGGCCTCGAGGAGTTCCATGCGGGGCGGGTAAACGGCGGGGTCGCCGAACCACCAGTTCTTATGATCCTTCAGCTCCGTCCAGCGCTCGTTTTTGTCGTTGTACGGTTCCCAAAAGGCCTTGGGATCGGCGACGTGGATGGAAACAGGCATGCCCAGTTCGCCGCACTTGCGCCAGACGCCGTCGAGCTTCGGATCGTCGACCTTGATGAGTTGCTTGCGGCCGTCGCGCAGGTAAAGGCCGAGGGACTTTTCCTGCTTGAAGCCGGCCGCGCCGAGGCGATGGCCTTCCTCGATCTGGCGGGCGGCCTGTTCGGCGAAGTCGGGATCGTCCCAGCGGGAATAGTCGAGGTTCATGTAATGGATGAACCGGCCGGGAAAGAGCTGGTCAGCGAGCTTCTTGTTGCGCTCGAAGGCGGAGGGCTCGCTGCCTTGCCGGGTGGTGGTGCCCCCGCTGAGGTTGACGCCGATGCCGATGCCGGAGCCATCCATGATTTTGACGGCGAGGCCAAGCCGCTCCGGGGTGTAGCCGATGTGGTGATGGAGGTCGATCAGGCGCTTTTCCGCGCGCCACTGGGCTGGATCGGATTCGGCGGCGAAAGCGGCCAGGGCAGAGGCCAGAACGGCAAGGGCGAAGGCAGCGCGGAGAGTTCTCATGGCCGAAGATTAGGAACTCGCCGCTCGACGCGCAAGGTCAGGATGGCCAGCCGCAGTAACCTGCGACCGGGCTGGACAGTCATGTCTGCTAGTAGGATGACGAAACAACCCATAGAAGACGGGCTGAGCCTGGGAAGAGACTTGAGGCAAGTCGTATGAGCCGGAGGAACCTCATCGCGGGAGGAGTGGCGGTGGCGCTGGCCTTGGGCTGGGTCGGATACCGGATGTACCTCGCGAGTCAGGACATCGTCACCTTGCACGTTCGGAACATGCCCCTGGAAAAGGTGATGGGGAAGCTGCGGTGGCAGACGTGGGAGACCTTCGAGTGGCATAAAGATCTGACCAACACGCTCACGCTGGATGTCGACCGCATGCCGTTGCGGGAGGTGCTCGAGATCATCTCCGAACAGGCGGAGTGCCGCTGGACGGTCGCCTATCCCTTGTACTCCAGGAAGGAGCACCTCGCTTCGTTGGTGCAGGCGCTGGAGGGCGACATCAAGATTTCGGAGAGCAAGTTCACGAACTGGTCGTCTCGCCCGCTGGGAGGGCCAGGAGGCGGTCCCGGAGGCGGCGGGCCGGGCGGATTCGGCGGGATGGGAGGGCCGGGTGGCTTTGCGGAGAATATCCAGGCGGAGAACAACTTGGTCTCCCTCCAGATCACGAACAAGGAGGTGGCGCTGGCCGCGAAGGCGATCTCCCGGTTTGCGCGCAGCCAGGTGGTGCCGGAGAACGGCGCGCAATCGAGGGTTAATGTGGTGCTGGAACAGACGCCGATGGACAAGGCGGTGGCCAAGGTGGCGAAGAGTGCCCGGCTGAAATGGACGAAGTTTTACGCGCTCGAGCGCGGTGGCCGGGGCGGATTTCCCGGCGGCATGCCGTTCGCGGGCGGAGGCCCCGGTGGAGGCATGGGCGGCCCACGCGGGGAGCGTGGAGAGCGGGGGCCGCGTCCTGACGGCCAGCGCAGCGAGCGGGGCCGCGAACAGATGCAGGAAATGGTCTCGATGCTGCCGCCGGAGCAACAGCAACAGGTCCAGGCGAACCAGGAGTTGCGCCGCGAGATCCAGAGTCTGACGCCCGAACAGCGGCAGCAACTGGCCAGCGACCGGATAAACAGCCCGGAAGGCCAGGCGATGCAGCAGCAGATGCAGCAACGATCCGCCGCGAATTTGCGCAACTCGACGCCGGAGCAGCGACGTGACCGGTACGAACGGATGTACCAGATGCGGCAAGCCCGCGAGGCCGCGCGCCGGTGATGATTTCAATTATGCAGATTGTCCAAGCACCTTTTCGGTCCCGGCCGCCGGGATTCACGTTGATCGAGCTGTTGGTGGTGATCGCGATCATCGGGATTCTAGCCAGTTTAATGATGCCGGCTTTGGCGCGGGCGAAATCGAAGGGGAAGGATACCGCCTGCCTGAATAACCTGAGGCAGATGGGCATCGCCTTGATGCTGTATGCGGACGAAAACAATTCGACCCTGCCGCTGGCGGAGCCTCTGCCGAGCAACCCGCTGAACAAACAGAAGCCGATGCCGAGAATTTGCGACGCATTGGCGAAGCACGTTGGCTTTACTCCGAATGGCACCAACAGCAGCCAGGTCTTCCGCTGCCCGAGCGATACGGAAGCCGTGGGGTATCCGTCGCCTTACGAACGGGCCACCCGGTATCAGCGCGAGGGATCGAGCTACCAATTCGCCTACGAGTATGCGGGGAGAAAGCTCGATGCGCTGGGGAATTCGGGGCGCGGCCGGATCGCCATCCAGCGCGGGCATCAGGATATCCGGCTCATGTACGACTACGAGAACTTCCATCTGAACTCGGGCCGAGGCCAGAGCCGGACGAAGAACGTGTTGTACGCCGACGGGCACGTTTCGAAGTTGTAGAGGCCCTGCTGTTGGAGGCGGTCTCTTCGGCAGTTCGGCCAACCTCCCGGCTCGCCTTCTCTTGGCCGGTCGGTAAGATGCGCTCAGCCGCTAAGCCATGAGCTGGTTGTATCGCAACATTGTCCGCCCGGCGCTCTTCAGCATGGATTCTGAAGAGGTGCATGATTTGACGATGGCCGGTTTGGGCCGGGTCGGAGCCACCGGGCTGGGGCGGGAGATGATCGAATCCTTCTACGGCATGCCAGAGCTGCCGATCGATCTGTGGGGGCTGCGGTTTCCGAATCCGGTGGGGCTGGCGGCCGGGATGGACAAGCAGGCGGCGGCCCTGCCGGCCTGGGCGGCGCTGGGATTTGGCTTCTCGGAGTTGGGCGGCGTAACAAGCCAGGCCCAGCCGGGCCACCCGCGTCCGCGGATGTTTCGGCTGGTCGAGGAGCAGGCGCTGATCAATCGGATGGGCTTCAACAATCCGGGCGCCGAAGCTTTCGCGGCGCGGCTGGAAGGCTGGAAGCGCTCTGGGAGCTGGCCGGCGCATCCGGTCGGGGTCAACCTGGGCAAATCGAAAGACACTCCGCTGGGAGAGGCGGCCCAAGACTACGCGGAGAGCTTTCGGCGGCTGCATCCTCTCGCGGATTTTTTCGTGGTGAACGTCAGCTCGCCGAACACGCCCCAACTCCGCGAATTGCAGGCGAAGCAGGCGTTGGACGACATTCTCGCCGGGCTGGTCGAGCTGAACCATCCGCACAAACCGGTGCTGGTGAAGGTAGCTCCCGAACTTTCGGACGAGGCGTTGGACGAGATTCTGGAAGTCAGCGCGAATCGCCGGATGGCGGGGATCGTGGCGTGCAACACCACGACCGATCGGACCGGGTTGCACACCGCTTGTGGCACCGAGGCAGGCGGGTTGAGCGGCCGGCCGCTGCGAGCGCGCAGCACGGCGATGATCCGGCACATTTACCGCCAATTGCGGGGACATCTGCCGATCATCGGAGTTGGGGGCATTTTCACGGCGGCGGACGCTTTCGAGAAGATACAGGCTGGCGCCTCGCTGGTGCAGGTCTACACCGGGCTGGTCTACGAGGGGCCGGGGATCGCGAGGGAGATCGTGGCCGGGCTTGGCGAATTGTTGACGGAGCGTGGATTTCGGACCGTCGCCGAGGCCGTCGGCACCGGCTTGGACTGAGGTTCTTCGGCAGGCTTCATCACCCGATCCGGTGGAGCCCAAGCTCGCCTGGGCGGCTTGGGTTGGCGCGGTTGGGCCAATCCCGTGCGAGAACAGGGCAGTATAAAATGAAGGGAGCGGGAAAAGTGGCGGGAGTGGCGGGGCTCGAACCCGTAACCTCTGCCGTGACAGGGCAGCGCTC
>CAYZKY010000252.1:0-5471 GCA_964478815.1 uncultured Verrucomicrobiota bacterium | reverse complement strand
AAACGTGAGGAGGTGGAGCGAGGTCAAGTGTTAGCGAAGCCGGGCAGTATATCGCCTCATACTAAATTCACGGCGGAGATTTATGTATTAAGTAAGGAAGAAGGTGGAAGGCATACTCCATTTTTTCCTGGTTATCGTCCCCAGTTTTATTTCCGGACTTCCGATGTTACGGGAACATTGAACCTGCCGACCGGGGTCGAAATGGTGATGCCGGGCGACAACGTCTCGGTGGATGTGGAATTGCAGAAACCCGTGGCCATGGAAAAAGGCCAGCGCTTCGCCATCCGCGAAGGCGGCCGCACCATCGGGGCCGGGCGCATCAGCGAAGTCCTCACCTAACAGAGCGAGGACTTGCAATTCTTCCGGGAGCGGGGAATATTCCCCGCTCTATTTTTGCCTCGGGGTTCGAGTCCCTCCCGCCCTGCCAACACTGAACGATTTTACAGCGGAGTCATCGATAATGGTGATGAACAAACGAGGGATAAGCCGGAGGGGTGGCAGAGCGGTCTATCGCGGCGGTCTTGAAAACCGCTAAGGCTAAACACCTTCGGGGGTTCGAATCCCTCCCCCTCCGCCAAATTTTGACGTGAACAATTACTGGTCTTTAATCATCTGGGTCGCGGTGGTCGGGGGCATCTTTGCCTTTATGTGGCACAAGGGGTACCTCATCCGCATGCGCGACTACATCGGGGAAACCCAGCAGGAGCTTAAGAAATGCACCTGGCCCACGGTCGAGGAGCTGAAAGGCTCCGTGGTCGTGGTCGTGGTCACCATCGCCCTGCTTGGCGTTTTCACCGTTGGAGTGGACTGGATCCTCTCCAAAGTGATCGGCCTGATGCTGGCCTAACCAAGGAAAGCACGAATGCCGCAAAGCAAGTGGTTCGTTCTGCACACCCTTTCGGGACAGGAGCAGAAAGTCAAGGAGAGCATCGAGAAGCGTATCAAGCCCGAGGAAATGGGCGAGTACATTAACGAAGTGCTCGTGCCCATGGAAAAAGTCGCGGAGGTGCGGAACGGCAAAAAGACCGTCACCAACCGCAAACTTTATCCCGGCTACGTCTTCGTCGACATGATCCTCCTGGACGACAACAACCGCGTCATCGAGAAGCCTTGGTACTTTATCCGGGACACGCCCGGCATCATTGGGTTCGTCGGCGGCGAACGCCCCACCCCCACGAGCGCCGATGAGATCGAGTCGATCAAGTCCCAAGTCTCCGACTCGGAAGAGACCGAACGCCCGAAAGTCGCCTTCAATGTCGGCGAGACCATCAAGATCAATGACGGGCCGTTCCTGAATTTCAGCGGTGCGATCGAAGAGATCGACCCCGATAAGGGGAAACTCAAGGTCACCGTCAATATTTTCGGCCGCAACACCCCGGTCGAACTGGAATACTGGCAGGTGGAAAAGGCCTAGCTTTCCACCCCGTTCCACCTAAAAGCCCCGTAATTCCACTCATTCCACTTAAAATTTTATGGCGAAGAAAGTAGTCGGACAGGTCAAATTGCAGATTCCCGCCGGCCAGGCGAACCCGGCTCCCCCGGTCGGCCCGGCGCTCGGCCAGCAAGGCGTCAACATCATGGCGTTCTGCAAAGAGTTTAACGCCGTCACCAAAGAGCAGGCCGGTCTGGTGATCCCGGTGGTCATCACCGTCTATCAAGACAAGTCTTTTACCTTCATCACCAAGTCCCCGCCCGCGTCCATCCTCCTCAAGAAGGCCGCCGGCATCGCCTCGGGCTCGAAAACGCCGAACAAGGACAAGGTGGGCAAGGTCACCAAGAAGCAGGTCATGGAAATCGTCAAGACCAAGATGAAAGACCTGAACTCCTCCACCGAGGAATCCGCTTTTCGCGTCATCGCCGGCACGGCCCGCAGCATGGGCATCGATATCGCCGGTTGATGCGGATAAACCGAAACCGCGGGAGAGCCTGACGGCTCGCTTGCACCGCACAGAAAACAATGCCAGCAAAGAAGCCCAGCAAACGTTACCGGAAAGGCCTGGAAGCCGTGGATGCTCTGAAGAAGTATCCCCTTTCGGCGGCCGTGGAAATCCTCGAAAAGTTTCCCAAAGCCAAGTTTAACGAGACGGTCGAAGTCGCGTTCCACCTCGGCGTCGATCCGAAGCAATCCGATCAGATGGTCCGCGGCACCGTTCCCCTGCCCCACGGCAGCGGCAAGACGGTCCGGGTGCTCGTGTTCGCCAAGCCCGGCAACGCCGCCGATGCCGCCAAGGCCGCCGGCGCGGAATTCGTCGGCTTCGACGACATGATCAAGAAGTGCACCGACGGCTGGACGGATTTCGATATCGCCGTGGCTACTCCCGAGGCGATGGTGGAAGTGCGCAAGCTGGGCAAAGTGCTCGGCCCGCGCGGCTTGATGCCGAACCCGAAGACCGGCACTGTCACCGAAGATACCGCCAAGGCGGTCCGGGAAGTCAAAGCCGGCCTCGTCGAGTTCAAGGTCGACAAAGGCGGCAATGTGGCCGTCCCCGTCGGGAAACGCTCGTTCACCGCGAAGCAGCTTCAGGAAAACGCCGCGGCGGTCATCGAAGCGGTCACCAAAGCGCGCCCGAACAGCGTCAAAGGCCAATTCATCGTCACCTGCACCCTTTCCGCGACGATGAGCCCGCCGGTCCGGCTGGACATCAAGGAGTTCGCCGCCGCCTAATCGAAACCCCGAATTTCACACACCATGCGTACCGAAAAGCAATTTCTCAGCAAGGAGTACGTCGCCCGTCTGAACGGGGCGCCCTTCTTCATCGTGCTGGACTACAAGAAACTGACCGTCGCGAACTTTTCTGAACTTCGGAAGCGGCTCCGCCCGACCGGCTCGGAAGTACACGTCGTCAAGAATTCGATCTTCCGCGTCGCGGCCAAGCAGGCCGGGGCGGCGGATCTCACCGGCGCTTTGGCCGGGCAGCTCGCCGTGGTCACCGGCCCGAAGGACATTTCGGCCGCCGCGAAGATTTTGAAGGGCTTCTCCGCCGAGTTCGACAAGGGCAAGGTGCAGTTTGGCTATCTGAACAATCAGCGGCTGGAAACCAAGGATTTGATGGAGCTGGCGGATCTGCCGAGCCTCGATGTCCTTCGCGCCAAGCTGCTGGGCCTGTTCCAGGCTCCCGCGACCAAGCTCGCGGCGATGATCAATGCCCCCGGCTCGCAACTCGCCCGCGTCATTCAAGCCCGCGTGGACAAAGAGCAACCGGCCGCGGCCTGACCCTTTCTTCCCGGATGGTCTTCGGGAAGCACAACGACAAACAAAAACTGGTAACGAAAAGTAAATCGTCGGACGGCGGGCGCGCCGGCTGAAACCATCCCACGCCGCGGAGGACGACGAGACGAAAGGTAACATGGCTGATATTGCCGCATTAGTAGATCAATTGAGCTCGCTGACCGTCCTCGAGGCGGCCGGGCTGGTGAAACAACTGGAAGAGAAATGGGGCGTGAGTGCCGCCGCTCCGGTGGCCGTGGCCGCCGCAGGCGCACCCGCTGCCGGTGCTGCCGCTCCTGCCGCCGAAGCCAAGACGGCGTTCGACGTCATCCTGGTCTCTCTCCCGGCCGACAAGAAGATCGCCGTCATCAAGGCGGTTCGCGAAGTCAAGGCCGGCTTGGGATTGGCGGAAGCCAAGGCCCTGGTCGAAGGCGCTCCGAAGCCTGTGCTGGAAGGCGCGAACAAGGCCGATTCCGACGCCGCGAAGAAAAAGCTGGAAGAAGCTGGCGCGAAAGTTGAAGTTAAGTAAGGAATCTGTTACACTGGGATGGCGGTTCAATCCCGCCGTCCCAGTTTTCGGGTGAATCGAATTCGAAGATCGAGAGATTCGTCATAAGAATTCCAGTTTTTGAAAAGCCGGTGTCGACTTTTTGGGAGCCCCCAGAAGGTGCCGGTGTTCTGTCGTTTGTGGAGAGTTTGTAAGCAGGTCTTAGACCAGCCTGCTGATACCGAGAGGAAAAAATGCCATCGCGAGCCCCTGAACGAATTAATTTCGGCAAAATCAAAGAGGTTATCGCTCCCCCGAACCTCATTGAGATCCAGATCAACTCCTACCGGGAGTTTCTGCAGGCCGAGATCGCGCCCAATAAGCGTAAAAACCTCGGCTTGCAGGCCGTTTTCACGGAGGTGTTTCCCATCGAGAGTTACGACGGCAAGGTCGTGCTCGATTACCAGAGCTACGAAATCGGCGAACCGAAGCTCGACTGGCTCGAATGCCTTCGGGAAGGCGTGACTTACGGCGGCCCGCTCCACGTTACCTTCCTGCTGAAGGACGAGGCCGGCACCAAGGAGGAAAAGGTGTTCATGGGGGAATTGCCCCTCATGACGCCGCAGGGAACGTTCGTCATCAACGGCGCCGAACGCGTCATTGTGAGCCAGTTGCACCGCTCTCCCGGTCTGGCCTTCGAAGCCACCCAGCATCCGAACGGCAAGACTCTCCATTCCTTCCGGATCATCCCGGATCGCGGCTCCTGGTACGAGGCTCAATTCGACACGAGCGACCTGCTTTACGTCTACCTCGACCGGAAGAAGCGCCGCCGCAAGTTCCTCACCACCACCTTTTTCCGTGCCCTGGGTTACGGCTCGGACCTCGATGTCCTCAAGCTCTTCTACAACATCGAAGAACTGACCATCAAGGAAGCCGAGGGCCTCGAAGACATCCAGAACAAGGTCTTGATCGAAGACGCGTTGGACCCGGACAAGGGCATCGTCGTGGCGCGCGCTTTCGAACCGCTCTCGAAGGCGGTCGTGAAGCAGATCGCCGAGATCGGCGTCAGCAAAATCCGCGTGGTCGATAGCGCCGTCGACGAAGGCATTATCATCAAGTGCCTCAAGAAGGACCCGACCAAGAACGAGGAAGAGGCGCTGAAGGACATTTACCGCCGGCTCCGCCCTGGCGATCCGCCCACGGCGGCCAATGCCCGCGCGCTCATCAAGCGGCTCTTTTTCGATCCCAAACGTTACGATCTCGGGCGCGTGGGGCGCTACAAGATCATGCAGAAGCTCAACCTCAAGGGGAGCGACGACAGCCGCGTGTTGACCAAGGAAGACCTGGTGGCCGCGACCAAGTATCTGCTCAGCTTGAAAAAGGGCGAAGGGTCGACGGACGATATCGATCACCTCGGCAGCCGCCGCGTCCGCACCGTGGGCGAATTGCTCGCGAACCAATGCCGCGTCGGCCTCGCCCGCACCGAGCGCCTCGTCAAGGAGCGCATGACCCTGTTCGATCAGGGCGCGGATACGATGACGCCGCAGAAGCTCATCAATCCGAAGGCGCTTTCGGCCGTTGTGCGCGACTTTTTCGGCCGCAGCCAGCTCTCCCAGTTCATGGACCAGATCAATCCGCTGGCGGAACTGACGCACAAGCGCCGCCTTTCAGCCCTTGGGCCTGGCGGTCTCTCGCGCGACCGTGCCGGATTCGAAGTCCGCGACGTCCATCCGTCGCACTACGGCCGCATCTGCCCGATCGAAACGCCGGAAGGCC
>CAYZKY010000251.1:0-5578 GCA_964478815.1 uncultured Verrucomicrobiota bacterium | reverse complement strand
CGGCGGGGTGGCCGAGCCGGTTTTATCGGTTCCGGTTTCCGTGAGGGGTGCTGGCGCACGGCCACGTTGGGGAGGGTGCGGGTGGGAAAGAGGGGAGGGGTTGGGCGGGCGGCTGGCTTTTCTTTTGCGAAAAGGCGGGGGTCGCGTATGTAAAGCCGCACGATGCTGGCCGCGCTGTTGACGACCGTGCTTTTCTCGCTTTCGGGAGCGAGCGGCGCGCGGCTGACCCGGGTGGTGGGCGGGATCGAGGCGAATTTCTTGCGGATCTGCGTGGCGACGGTGCTGCTGGGGCTTTGGGCGCATACCCTGGGGCAGGGGTTCTCGGGGCAGAGCCTGACGTTGTTTCTGATCAGCGGGTTGATCGGGTTCGGGATTGGGGATACGGCGCTGTATCAGGCGTTTCCGGTGCTGGGTTCGCGGGTGTGCATGATTCTGGTGCATTGCCTGGCGGCTCCGATGGCGGCGGCGCTGGAGTGGATCTGGATAGGGACGGTGTTGACGCCGGCGCAGATCCTGTGCGGCAGTTTGACGCTGGCCGGGGTGGCGGTGGCTCTCGCTCCGAGCGAGCATCTGCACATTCCGCGCGCCGCCTTGATCAAGGGGGTCAGCTACGGCGTGGTGGCCGCCCTCGGGCAGGCGGTCGGGTCGGTGATCAGCCGGAAGGCGTTCGCGGTGGCGAGCGCGGCGGGGGAGCACATCGATGGCATTACGGCGGCGTACCAGCGCATCTGGGGCGGGGTGGTGATCGCGCTGGCGGTGTATGTCTGGTATTTGCGCCGGCAAGGGGGGGAACTCCGGCCGTTCCGGGAGCGGCTTCGAGGCGGCTGGAAGTGGCTGGCGATCAACGGGGTGGCCGGGCCGGCGCTGGGGGTGAGCTGTTACCAATGGGCGCTGGCGACGACGCCGACGGGGATCGTGATGCCGATCGTGGCGTTGACGCCGCTGGTGATCATTCCGTTTGCGCGCGCCATTGAAGGAGAGCGGGCGACGAAGCGCTCGCTGCTTGGCGGGGCGATCGCGGTGCTGGGGGTGGTGGGGTTACGGCTTTCCTTCAAGTAGCGGTGGCGAATGGGCTAAGGCGTGATGCCGGCCGATGCGGTAGCTGTGGGCGATGGCGCGGGTGACGTAATCCTTGGCGCGGCGGACGGCGGAGGGGAGGTCGAGCCCGAGGGCCAGATTGGCGGCGATGGCGGCGGAGAGGGTGCAGCCGGTGCCGTGGGTTTTGATGCTCGAGACGAAGGCGGATTCCAGCACGGAGCATTGGCCACGGTGGCAGAGGACATCGGTGCCGCGGCGCGGCTGGCCCCGGCTGGACTTGAGGTGGCCGCCCTTGAGCAAGACGGAACAGCCGAAGCGGCGGTGCAGCTCGGCGGCGGCCTGGCGCAGGTCTTCGAAGGAATGCAGCGGTTGCCCGAGAAGGGCGGAGGCTTCGGGAAGGTTCGGCGTGATGAGGGTGGCGAGGGGGAAGAGGTCCCGCAGCAGCGCCGTGCGGGCGGCCGGGGGCAGGAGTTCGGCTCCGCTGGTGGCGACCATGACGGGGTCGACGACGAGCGGCACGGGACGGCGTTCCCAAATCTGGGACACCTGGCGAATGATCGCGGCCGAACCGAGCAGGCCGGTCTTGGCGGCCTTGGGGGGCAACGCTTCGAAGACGGCTTCGATCTGTTCGCGGACGAAGGCGGGAGAAACCGCGCGCAGGCCGCGCACGCGGGCGGGGTTCTGCGCCGTGACGCTCGTGATGGCTGTAGTTCCGTGAACGCCGTGGGCTTCGAATGTTTTGAGATCGGCCTGAATGCCCGCGCCGCCGCCGGAATCGGAACCGGCGATGGTGAGCGCGATAGGACGGCTGGAACGTTGGGGCATAAGCGGGAGGGCTTTACTTCATGCCAATCGTGTGGCAGAAGAGGGCTGCTGTATGGATAAATTTTGGAGCATCTTCGCGATGCCGATCGGTTTGATGACGTGTTTCACTCCTATCCTGATCGCCTGGGTCATGACGGAGATGAAAAACAGCCGGGATCGCGACCGCAAGTAGTTCCTGCGGCCGCGTGGTCCTGCTCGCGGCCACGATTTCTCTGGCGCTCGTCTCGAATTCGGGATCGGGCGCAGCTTTTCCGTAAACGCAAGTCTTGGCCCGGAGCATCCTCGCTCGCGCTGCCAGGCAGCCGGGTTTCGTCCGTTTTCCCGATCCGGGCGCATCGCTCAGACGATTCGATTGTTGGCGTTTCTTTGGTCAGACAGGCTTCGGGCTAATTCCAATCCCACAAGTTCCGCGGGCATACGCGGACAGGCGCCAGGAGCTGGGCGGTTTCCGGGTTGGCGGGGTGGGACCGGGTGGCTAAAGTCGCGGTCGAAAATACCATGAGCAAGACGAAGGTCGCATTGTTGGGGGCGGGATTCATCGCGGACATCCACATGGAATCGTACGAGCGGTTCGTGCCGGAAGCGGAAGTGGTGGCAGTGTATGCGCGGGATCGGCAGCGGGTCGAGGCCTTCGCCCGGAAGCATCACATTCCGCAGGTGCACACCGATCTCGCGGCGGCCATCGAGCGATCCGGCGCGGACGTGATCGACATTTGCCTGCCGAATTTCCGGCATCACGAAGCGGTGCTGGCGGCGGCGCGCGCGGGGAAGCATATCATCATCGAGAAACCGCTGGCGATGACTCTGGAGGAGGCGGACGAAATGATCGAGGTCTGCCGGGCGCGCGGGGTGAAGCTGATGTATGCGGAGGAACTGTGCTTCGCGCCGAAATATGAACGTGTGCGCAAATTGGCAAATGAGGGCGCGTTCGGCCAGCTCTACATGCTCAAGCAATGCGAGAAGCACTCGGGGCCGCACAGCGATTGGTTTTACGATGTGAACCTGAGCGGCGGCGGGGTGTTGATGGACATGGGGTGCCACGGGCTGGCGTGGTTCCGCTGGATGCTGGGGGGGAATCCGAAGGTGGTCAGTGTCTATGCCAGCATGGGCACGTATCTGCATCGCGGGAGAACGCGCGGGGAGGACAACGCCATCACCATCGTGGAGTTCGAAAACGGGGTGACGGGCGTTTGCGAGAATAGCTGGGCGAAGCACGGGGGCATGGACGACCGGGTGGAGGTGCATGGCACGGGCGGCGTGTGTTACGCGGATCTCTTTGTCGGAAATTCGGCGCTGACCTACAGCGAAAAGGGCTACGGCTACGCGATGGAAAAGGCCGGTTCGACACAAGGCTGGACCTTCACCATTTTTGAGGAGGCGTTCAACCAGGGGTATCCGCAGGAGCTGCGGCATTTCATCGATTGCGTGCGGAATAATCGGACGCCGCTGGTCGCCGGCGAGGACGGCCGGGCGGTGCTCGAGATGATGTATGCGGCGTATCGGTCCGCGGGGAGCGGGCAGAAGGTGCAATTGCCGTTTACGCCGAAGGTGGCCAAGCCGATCGATCTCTGGCTGGAGGCGCAGAAAACCGGGGCTTGAGCGCGGCTGGAACGGCGGGAGCGCAGGCGAAGTGAGATGGAACGATTATTTGCGAAAGTTTGAACAAAATGGGCTGTTCGCTCGTCTCATTCAACGTTGGGAGAATGGGTTATCCGGTTAGGCTCCGGGAGCCCATTCGCACTTCCAGTCTGGTGTAGTGAACTGGAAGAGTTGTTTGGTTGTTTGGGTTGGGCGGGCGTCGCAAGACGCCCGCTTTTTTTGTCAATATGCGGCAGCGGTTTCGCGCCAAAGGTCTGGGCGATAAGAGTTAATACTTCGCGGTCGGTCCGCCCGAACCGAGTTGGAGGGCGGCCGTAATTTCTCCAGCCTTGGAGAGCATCATCCCGGTTTCGCTGGCGACGGCAATCATCTGGAAACCTTGCGCCCGGCGGCGCGCGGCCGCGGCCGCATCCACGACATGAATGCCGGACGGGACGCGGTGCTTTTTTCCCACGGCCAGGAGGTGGTCGAGCGCCTGGACGAATTCCGGATGATCGCTCTCGAAGGCGGGCGGCTGGCCCATGGAATTGTGGAGATCGTTCGGGCCGATGAAAAAGGCATCGATGCCCGGGACGCTCAGGATTTCGTCCGCGCGGGCGATGGCATCGACATGCTCCATCATGACGACGACGAGAATTTCCTGGTTGACTTTGGCGTAGTAGGTCGAGGCGTCGGTTTCGAAATTCGCGGCGTGGAGCTGTCCGCCGATGGACCGCTGGCCGAGGGGAGCATAGCGGGCGCCGGCGACGACGGCTTCGGCTTCGGCGCGGGAGTTGACCATGGGAACGACAATGCCGTAAGCCCCGGTATCGAGGACGCGCTTGATGTTCTCGCCGGTATTCCAAGGGACGCGGGCGAGGGGAACTTTGCCGCAAGCGGCGATGAGCGCGAAGCAGGCGGCGGCGGTCTCGAAAGACGTGGGGGTGTGCTCGAGTTCGACCGTAAGCCAGTCGAACCCGGTGCGGGCCATGAGCCCGGCGGCAGTGATGCTGGGAAGCGTGAGCCAGGTCCCGACGCTGGATTCTCCCCGGTGCAGTTTGTGGCGGACGTAATTGCTGCGCATAATTCAAACCCGCGTTCCGGCGGCACGCCGGGGATCGCGGGCTCGGTTTCCCGATAGCGGATCGTGGCAAGGGCGGGGGCAGGTGTCAAACGCCTGCGGACGGCTGGGTGCGATTCAACCTGCCGGTCAGCGGCTGGCTTGGGGGTGTCTCGCCCGAACGATTGCATCCGAAGGGATCCTTTTCTCCGAGTGGTGGGTGCGTTTGCCCGGTTTTACGCGAACTGCGCCATTTGAAGGGGCGAGCAGCCGCAAGATGCGGCTAGGCCACGGCTTCGGGATCGAGACGGCCAAACGGTGCGATTCACCCAGATTCACCACTTACCGCCGGAAATCGCCAGAAACCACCACAATCCACCACTTGCATTTCTTTGCTTTTTAAATGACATAACATGTTAATTACGAATATGTTAAGACACCGTTTTTGAAGTTGCACTCACTCGATCCTCCACATTTCACCACTTCCGGTTTTCTTCTCTCCACCAGTCCACTTCCCGTCATCCATCGTCTCGCCCGCTTCCGGTGGGTGAGATTCATTCTGGCGGCCAGCGCGGGGCTGGGGCGCGCGATTTTTTGGAGTTTTTCGGTTGCGGAAAGGCGAAGGGCCGCTAAAGTCACGCACGTTTCGTTGGTGACAGAGAGTTCTGGCCAACGGTTCTGCACCTGGACTTTCAGGGCTGGTGGGACTTGTGGCCGCGTAAAATACGCGGTGAAGAGCCCCCTCGCGAGTGCGAGAATGCCGTGAAAAGCAGAGGTAGAACCGCTGGCTAATTTATTTTCGAAAAACCTGTTGCATCGAAACGAGTGAGCGTCTAGTGTCGTCGCTCCGTTTCCCATGGGGGGAAACAACAGGGTGGATCACCCGAGAGAAGTCGCAATGCCGACCATCAATCAGCTCGTCCGAAAAGGGCGAAACAAGTTGAACTACAAGAGCAAGTCGCCCGCCTTGGGAAAGGCGCCGTTTCGACGGGGCGTCTGCTTGCAGGTCATGACGCGCACGCCGAAGAAGCCGAACTCGGCGATGCGGAAGGTGGCGAAGGTGCGGTTGACGAACGG
>CAYZKY010000250.1:0-5720 GCA_964478815.1 uncultured Verrucomicrobiota bacterium | reverse complement strand
CGTCGCGGATCGCGGCGTCCTCGTCTGGCGCGAAGCCGAGCTTGTCCAAACCGAAGAAAATCTTCCCGCGGGTAAGCAGACGCAGCGACACGGATTCGCCCCAGACGGTCGGCACCGTGGAGACGCGGATGTCGATTTCCTCGCCCTTGATGCGGACGTTGATGCGGCCGTCCTGCGGCAGGCGCTTTTCGGCGATGTTCATCCCGCTCATGACTTTGATGCGGGAGATGATGGCGGACTGGTAGCGCTTGAGCTGGGGGGGCATCGGGGTCTGGTGGAGGATGCCATCGATGCGATAGCGGATGCGCAGCTCGTCTTCCGCCGGCTCGAAATGGATGTCGGTGGCGCGGTCCTTGAAGGCTTCCCAGATAACCTGGTTGACGAACTTGATGACGCTGGCCTCCTGGTCGCCTTCGGTGATTTCCTTGTCGATGGCGTCGAGTTCGGTGTTGTCGTCCTCAGCCATCTGATCGAGGGTTTCGGCGCCGACGCCGTAGTACTTCTTGAGGGCTTTCTCGATCTCCTCGCGGGGGGCGAGGCCGAAATTGACGGGGACGCGGGCATTGAAGCGGACGGCGTTCAGCATCGCGTTATCGAAGGGATTGCTGACGGCAACCTGGAGTTCGCCATTCTCGAATTTGACGGGGATGACGGAAAATTGGAAGGCGGTCTTGGTGATGATGCGCTTCTGGGCCTCGGCGGGGACGCTGACGGCGGGGAGATCGAGAAAGGGCCAGCCGAGCTGGGCGCCGAGCTTTTGAAGGAACCCCTCGTTGGTCTGGCCGCTTTCGCGGGCGAAGAACTCGAGGAGGGACTCGGTGCCGCCATTCTCGGCGGCGACGCGCCAAGCCTTCGACCATTCCTGGTACTGCTCCGGGTTGACGAGCCCGGCTTCGGCCAGGATGTTCTTGATGGACTTTAACGCCATGAGACGGCAGCACTATGCATCAGATGGGAACAAGAGAAAGCCCGGAAAGTTGCGGCGGAAACGCGAGGAGCGCGGCACGGGCGCAGCCAACGCCGGATCAGCACGCCAATGGCTGGCCTGGCCAGACTGGGGAGTCCGGTTTCGTGAGCGACCTGCGATCTTCCGAGTCGGTCAGGCGCCGAAGAGCGGCTTGATGGGTTTGCCGAGGCCGTCGCGGGTGACGTAGAAGGGGCGTTGCTCGATCTCGTAGGCGAGGTCGGGCGCGATGCCGAGGGCGTGGAAGATGGTGGCGTGGAGGTCTTCGATGACGACGCGGTTTTCGAGAGTTTTGCAGGGGCGCTCGTCGGCGGTCTTGCCCCAGAGGAAACCTTTCTTGATGCCGCCGCCGAACATCAGGACGCTGCCGGCATCGGTAAAGTGCCGGTGCATCCCGTAAAACTTCGGGTCTTCGATGACTTTCGGCACTTCCACCTGATCCTTCACCTTCTTGTCCGGCTTGCCTTCCGTCATCATGTCGCGGCTGAACTCGCTCGCCAGCACGATCAAGGTCCGGTTCAGGAGGCCGCGGGCTTCGAGATCAAGCACGAGCTGCGCGATGGGGCCGTCGATGGTCTTTTTGAGATCGGCGAGGCGAGTGTGGCCGTTTTCATGCGTATCCCAATGCAGGAAGGGAACATACTCGGTGGTGACTTCGATGAACCGGGCGCCGACTTCGGCCAGCCGCCGGGCGAGCAGACAGCCCAAGCCGAAGCGACCGGTGTTGTACTTGTCGTAGCTCTCCTTCGGTTCGAGGGCGAGATCGAAAGCCTTGGCCGCGGGAGAACTGAGCAAGCGGTGGGCATTGTCCAGGGAACGCACGAGGGATTCTTTCTGGAAATCGCTCCCATGCTGGCCGATGGGGCTTTCCGCGAGGAGGCGGCGATAAAGCTTGTCGCGGCTCTCGAAGCGCGACGCGCTCATCCCCGCCGGCGGGCGGACGGCTTCGACGGCTTGCTCGGGGTTCGCGATATTGAACGGCCCGTACTCGCTGCCGTAAAACCCGGCGGAATGGAACGCCTTGAGTTCCTCGCCTTCGCCCACGTCGAACCGTTGCCCGACATTCACGAAGGCCGGCACGGCTGGATTCAGTGGTCCGAGCGTGCGCGAAATCATCGCGCCGAGATGCGGCGCGGCCACCGTTTGGGGCGGGGCATAGCCGGTATGCCACTGGTACTGGTGGCGGGAGTGGAGAATGAAGCCGAGATCGCCCGCCGTGTAGCTGCGGATCAGCGCGCCACGGTCCATTACGGAAGCCACCTTTTCGAGGCCCTGCGAGATTTTGATGTGGTCGACGGCGGTGTCGATGGCCGGGAAGGTGCTCAACACGCGGGCGGGATCGAGGCCCTTTTCGTACGCCGTAAAGCGCTTGGGATCGAACGTTTCGGTGCTGGCCATGCCGCCGCCCATCCAGAGAACGATCACGGTGTCCGCGGTGGACTTGGCGGCGGTGGGCGCGCCGTAGATGGGCCGCGCGGCGGGCGCAGCGAGCGCGGAGAGCGTGGCGGCGCTGGCGGTTTTAAGGAAATCCCGCCGGGACCAGGATGCATTCGTCATAGATGTCCTCCAATATCGCAGATTAATAGATCAACTGAAAATCGGGCAGCATCGTCATGGCCCACAGCAAATCCTCGACGCCTTCGGAACGGACGGGTGTGCCGAGAATCTCGGTGGCCAGCGCGAGTTCGGAGGCGCTGGGGGGGCGGGCGATGGCTTGCCAATAGAGACGCTGCGCGAGCGTGGTGGGGTCGGGAATTTCCTGCGCGAGGCGCGCCCCAGCTTGCTTCAGCTCGCCAGCCAGGGTCGAGCCATTGGTGAGTTCGAGGGCCTGGAGGGTGGTGGCCGCGGAGGCGCGGACGGTGACGACCTGTTCGCGGTTCGGGCGGCCGAGGGCGGTCATGAGCGCGTCGTTGTTGGCAAGCGAGGCGCGCACCTGCCGGGCATAAGCCAGATTATCGACGGCTTGGGCGAAGCGTGCGCCGAGCCGCCAAGGGGCGGCATTCGGGCTGCCGAGTTCGGCGGCTGGCGTCCAGGCCGTGTGATTGAAATCGGGCTTTTCCCATCCAGGGACTTCCTGAGCGGAGGAAACCCAGGTGCGATCCGTCCCGAACCGTTGCCAATCGGAAGAGCCGGTGCGGAACTGGCCGTAGACCCAGAGACCGGCGGGATTCGATTGGTCCGCTTGAGGCTGGTTGGGCGCGCCGGGATCGTTGCGGGCGGCGATGGCGAGGACGTTCGAGCCGCTCTTCAGATGGCGCCGGATGTCGATGGTGCGGGGCTGGGTGTGATCCTTGCCCGAGCCGGCCTCGATGCCGTTGACGAAGAGCCTGAAGCTGTTGTCGCAACTTACAACAACGGCGGCTTCGTCGGGCACGGTGGGCAAGGCAATGGTAGTCCTGAAACAGACTGTTCCTGAAGCAGCCTTGCTGGCCGCGCCGGGCGTGCTCCAGATCCAGCGCGGTGCCAGGGGCTGGCCCTGGAAATCCGGGCTGGAGGACTTGCCGAGGAGTGCGGCGAAATTCAGTGACGCGGCGGCGGGCCGATCCCAGACGCCCGTGAGTTCGGAGACGGCATCGACAAACTGCTCGGCGGAGAGACGGCGGACCGCCGGGCCGCGAAAGACGAAGTCCTTCTCGATATTCTCTCCGGTGGGCACGGCCGGAAGCTGGTAGGCCTGCGAGGTCATGATGGAAGCCAGGGCGTGCTTGAGATCGTAACCGTTCGCGACGAGGTCCTGCGCGAGCCAATCGAGCAATTCCTGGCTCCAGGCGGGCCGGTCCATTTCATCGACCGGATCGATCAAGCCGCGCCCCATGAGGCGCGCCCAGAGGCGGTTGACGATGGTGCGGGTGAGGCGGCCGTTCTCCGGCGCGGTGACGAGGCCCGCGAGATGCTTCAAGCGGGCCTTCCGGTCGGCGGCGGCATCAAGGCTGCCAAGCTCTGGAAAGATGAATTTCATGGAGGCCCGCTGGCCGGTGGGGGCATCGCACTTGAACATTTCGAGCGGCTCCTCCGCATAGGCGCTGGCCAGCCCGTAGGAATCGGCCAGGGTCCAGTCGTTGATGAAACTGTCATGGCAGGAAGCGCACTTCAGATTCACCCCCATGAACACCTGGGAAATGTTCTGGGCGGCCTGCATTTCCGGCGTCTGGCTGGAATTCACGACGCCGCGCCAGACGATGCCCTTGGTGAAGCCCTCGGATTCCGGGGCGGGATCGATCAACTCGGCGACAAACCGGTGGTAAGGCTTGTTCTGGAGGAGCGCTTCGAAGAGCCAGGCCGTGATTTGCTTGCGGCCGCCATCGATATAGCCAGTGCCGCGATAGTCGTTGCGGAGGGCATCGTTCCAAAAGCTGAGCCAGTGCTGGGCGTAGTCGAGGTCGCGGCGAAGGAGTTCGCGCACGAGCCGAGTGCGTTTGTCTGGGGCGGCGTCTTTCAGAAACGCCTGCAATTGTTCAGGGGTGGGCAGAAGTCCGATGGCGTCCAGATAGACCCGCCGGGCAAAGGCCGCGTCCGAGATGGGAGCGGGCCTCGCCACGGAGTGCTTCGCAAAATGAGCCGCGACAAAACGGTCGATCGGATGGCCGGAGCCGGTGGGAGGTTCGACCTGGGTGGGATGCAGGTTCACGGGAGGCTGGCGGCCGAAAGAAACCTGTTCGTCCCAAGGGAGGCCCTGATCGATCCAAGCCCGAAGGAGGCCGACCTGGGCCGAGGTCAGTTTCGACCCCTTTTCGGGCATGAGAAGATCTTCGTTGAGGCCGGAGACGGCTTCGATGACCAGGCTCCCCGCGCTGTTGCCGGGGAGAGCGGCCGGGCCGGAGTCGCCGCCCTTGAGAAAGGTCTCGCGATTGTCGATGGCCCAACCTCCTTTGGCTTTGCCGCGGCCATGGCATTTGATGCAACTGGCTTCGAGGAGGGGCTTGATCTCGCGGGAAAAGTCCACGGTGTGGGCGGCCGGAGGCGGCAGCTTGGCCACTTGCTCGGGCGACAACTTCCCCCAGGCGACCATCGAGGTCCCAAGCAACAGGATCGAAATGCGTGAAAACATGGCGCTGATAGACTGGCAAACCTTATCGCAGGGTGCCGAACCCTTCCAGCGTGAAAAGCATTCAACCCGCGATGGTTCGATCCTGATCGGGTGAGATCCCTCGGGGCGGGCCGTGGAGGTGACGAAGAAGGCGACAGCAGGAGGTGGCGTCGAACCGGTTTTGCGGGGACCCCCCTGTTTTTTGAGCGAAGAGGGCGGGGTTGGGGGGTTGGTCCGATTCGGGTGCTGGAAATGTAGACTTCCGGGGCGACCGGAGGGGGTTGGGAATGGTGAAGGGTGGGTCATTTTGGGCGCAGGAAGTCCTATTTACGCGGGTTTCGTGAGGGTGGGGGCACGGGCCAGGCGGTGGCAGGATGGGGCGCGCCGGGAGGGGGAGGATTGGGACGATTGTGGCATGGGACCACCCTTCGAGCCTCTTCCCGGAGGAAGGGACACGGCGAGGCGGCGGGGTCGCGCGGCGGAGAATCGGAACAGGAGGGGCGAGGGTGTCGCACCTGTTGTTCGGAATCGATCCGGGCGACCGCGAATTTGGGTTCGCGATCATGGGATATGGATACCGCCGGGGAGGCGGAGGCGCAAGAGGGTGGTTGGTTTTTTGGCCGGGTAATTGGGAGAGGCCAGACGACCGCCACTTCGGATCGCACTCCTCCTGACAGGGCCAACGCATCTAATTTTTTCCGAGTCTTCTGAGCGGTCCGGATCGGACAT
>CAYZKY010000249.1:0-5733 GCA_964478815.1 uncultured Verrucomicrobiota bacterium | reverse complement strand
GGAACCATGCCTATTTGCTCCAATTACTCGGATTTTAGATGCGTTTGCCCTGGGGGGCATGGAAGAGGGGGGTGACAAGGCTGAGGGAAAAGGCGAGAATGCGCCAAAAAATCCACTGGAGGGGCGGTGGTCGCGCCGTCTCTGGGTGGTGGTGTTCGCCATGCTGCTGCTGGCGGGAGGCATCGGGGGAGCGGGCATCGGCTGGTCGTTCCGGTCGCTGACGGACCGCTATCCGCTGGCACCGGTGCTGACGCTGACCGCTATCGGGGTGATGGTCCTGATTCCGGCGATTATCTTCTGGCTGCTGAAGAAGCTCGTGCAGAGGCTGTGGGCGGGCGGGTTTCTGGCGCAATCCTTGGAGCTGATCCGGAGGGGATGGGACTTGCTGACGGCGGCCACGCGTGCCCTGCGGTTGCGGACCGCCGGGAAGAGTGTGGTGCAGACCCTCGCGGAGGACGGGGACGTGATATCGGCCTTGGGGAGGCTCGCCGCCCTGCGAGATACGGCGCTCGGGCTCTTCGCCACGTTTCTGGCCGGCAGCACGGCGGCGGCGATCATCGCGCTGCTGATTCAGGTGGCGAGCTTCATGGTGAGCTATGCCCAGGTGGAAAAACTGGCGGACCAGAACCGGCTGTTATGGGTGCAGACGCAGGTGACGGCGCTGGACCAGCAATTCGAGGCGCAGCGGGCGCTGGCGCAGGCGGAGTACGAGCAGATCGCGCGCATTCTGCTGGATTTCAGCACGACTCCCGCGCAGCAGGCGTTCGCGCTGCGGCGGCTGCCGGAGGCCATGCGCCGGCCGGTGGTACGGACCAGGGCGGACTCCGATAAACTGCGGGAACTGAAGGAAGGGCAGGAGATTCCGAAGTTTGAGGACTATCCCAATGTCGTGCCGCTGCGGGGCTTGCTGCTGGACTACATGCGATTCGACCGGGTGGGGCAGACGCTGAAGAACCGGACAACCGAGGAACGGGCAAGCACCTCGGATATCGAGGCGCTCCAGGTATGGGAGCCAGTCTCGACGGAATTGTTCTGGACACTGCACCGGCTGGGGCCGCCACGGAAATCGACGAACGATGTGGTGACAATGCCATGTTTGTGGAACTTTGTGCCTGATGGAACGGATCCGGCACCCGAACTAGCGACGGACTGGGACCGCAATGGCTGGGGCGCGTCAATCTGGCACCTCGACCATCTTGCAGCAGAATACTGGCGCGGGCTGCAGGCTCCGGCTGTTTTCAGGGGGGAACGAATCGCAGGAGTAATCTTTACCACGAATGCGATTTTAGCGTCAGCTCATCTGGAGAGGGCGATGTTGATCGGTGCCCATCTGGAGGGGGCGGATTTGAGCGAGGCCCATCTGGAGAGGGCGGATTTGAGCGAGGCCCATCTGGAGGGGGCGGACTTAAGCGTAGCCCATCTGGAGGGGGCGATGTTGATCGGAGCCCACCTGGAGGGGGCGGACTTGAGCAGTGCCCATCTGGAGGGAGCGGACTTGAGAGGGGCCCATCTGGAGGGGGTGGACTTGAGCCGGGCCTATCTGGAGGGGGCGGACTTGAGCCGGGCCCATCTGGCGGGAGTGGATTTGAGAGGGGCCCATCTGAAGGGGGCGAACTTGAGCCTGGCCTATCTGGAGGGAGCGGACTTGAGCGAGGCCCATGTGAAGGGAATTCAACTTGCTAGGGCTACACTTGGAGGTGGAGAGGCAGCGATCGAGTGGGTTGGGGATCGAGAGCAGAGATTTTATCGCGCACTGGGAGGCGGGGATGAGACTCGTGGAGTCCGTGTCGCGCTTCCTCCAGCGGTGTTAGTTAGGGCGCAGGGGCTCGGTGAACCGTCGACGAACCTGTTTCTGTTGGGGGTGGAAGGGGCGGAACTGGCTCAATTGGCAGCGGGAAAGCAGTTGCCAGAGGATGTGCAGTCCAGAGTCGTACGTTTTCAGCGGATGGATAAAGCGACTCTGGCCAGGATCCCGTGGCCGAACGACGCCGAGAAAAGAGGAATCCTGGCTTCGCTCGTGGGGAACAACCGAGTGGCTGAGCGAGCGTCTGGCGTAGGATTGGTTAATGAGCGGTCCGCCAGAGTCGCAATTGTCAGCTTTGGCACCGGAACAAATGCGGTGCTGATGACGGCCGGGCAGAAAACTAACTTGCTTCAGTCTCTCCCGGACAACCCTTCAGAAGAAATTACGCCGGCGGTAAAAAAGCTGCGGCAGGAGCTGGAGGCGATCACACCAGCGACCGACGAACAAATCCGGACTCGCCTGGACTGGAATTTTAGGGGAGCGGCTTGGGAAGCTTGGAAAGCGGCGGGAAAAGCCGGCGGAAAGCCGGGGGAGAGTGCGAAATGACGATCGAGAGGCGGGCTGGACCGTGCTTTGGCACAATCGAAACGAGACCGCCGGGCGCGATCAAAGGGGGAATAGTATTCGAAAACGTTCCCATTCGGGCGCACATTTTTGTTTTCTCGGGCGGGGCTTGGGGTATGGTAGCCGCCCCGTGCCGCTGATTTTCGCGCCGGGAATACTGTAAACTAACGGATGAATCGCAGGACCATGCGTGCCGTGGGGGTGGTGCCCGGCCGGCGGGAGGTGCAGTTGCTTGACCATGTCACGCCGCACCTGACGGAGGATCACCATGTGCGCGTGAAGTCGCTCGAGGTCGGCATTTGCGGCACGGACAAGGAGATCTGCACTTTTGTGTACGGATCGCCGCCGCCCGGTTTCGAGTATCTGGTGCTGGGACACGAGTCGCTCGGGGAGGTGGTGGAGGTGGGGGCGGATGTGACGAGCTTGAAGGTGGGCGACCTGGTGGTGCCTTCGGTGCGGCGTCCGTGCCCGCACGCGCATTGCCAGTCCTGCCGGGAGGATTTGCAGGATTTTTGCGCGACGGGGGATTTCACGGAGCGGGGGATCAAGATGACCCACGGCTTCATGACGGAGTATTACGTGGATGAGGAGAAGTACCTGCATCCGGTGCCGGCGGGCTTGCGGGATGTGGCGGTGCTGGCGGAGCCGCTGACGATCGTGGAGAAGGCGATGCAGCAGGTGTGGCTGGTGCAGCAACGCTTGCCCTGGAAGAAGAAAGGCGCGACAGCCGAGCAGCCGGGCCGGGGCTTGAACGCGGTGGTGCTGGGGGCGGGGCCGGTGGGGATTCTCGGCGCGATGGTGCTGGTGCAGCAGGGGTTCAAGACGTGGGTGTATTCGCGCTCGCGCAAGCCGAACCCGAAGGCGGATCTGGTCGAATCGTTCGGCGCCACGTATGTGTCCGCGGAGACGACGCCGGTGGCCGCGCTGGCGGAGATGGTGGGGAATATCGATCTCGTGTATGAGGCGGTGGGGGTTTCACGGATTTCGTTCGATGTTTTGAAGGCGCTCGCGCTGAACGGGGTATTCGTGTTCACGGGGATTCCGGCGCCGAAGCCGCCGATGCCGATCGAGGCGGACAACTTGATGCGCGATTTGGTGCTCAAAAACCAGATGGTGCTGGGCACGGTGAACGCGGATCGGGCGGCGTTCGAGAGCGCGATCCGGGATTTGGGGGTGTTCAAGGAGCGGTGGCCGGGCGCGATCGGCTCGGTGATCACGGGGCGGCACCGGCTGGACGATTATCGGGAGCTGTTGGTAGGCGACAAGAGCGGGATCAAGAGTGTGATCGCGCTGGATTAAGGCGGTTTTCGAGAGATTCTAGAGTTCGAAGGGAATGTCACAGGAGTAAGCATGCCAAAGAAATGGATCGATATTTCGGTGCCTGTTCGTTCGGGCATGGTTCACTGGCCGGATAATCCGGGGGTTACGGTCGAGCGCTACTTCGAGATCGGGAAGGAGGGCAAGCCGTGCAATCTCTCGGTGGTGTCGATGACGGTGCATACCGGCACGCACATGGATTCGCCGCTGCATTTCATCAAGAACGGGAAGACGATGGATGCGCTGCCATTCGAGGCGACGGTGGGGCCGTGCCGGGTGATCGAAGTGAAGGACTCGGAGGCGATCAAGGTGGAGCACTTGAAGGGCCAGCGGCTGAAGGCGGGGGAGCGCATCCTGTTCAAGACGCGCAATTCGAAGCGGAGCTGGAAGACGGACGAGTTCGACAAGGATTTCATCTATATCTCGAAGGAAGCGGCGGCTTTCCTGGTGAAAGCGAAGATACGCACGGTGGGGGTGGATTACCTGTCCGTGGGCGGGTATTACAAGGACGGGATCGAGACGCACCTGGAGATTCTGGGCGCGGGCATCTGGATTATCGAGGGGCTCAATCTGGAGAAGATCAAGCCGGGCCGGTACGAATTGATGTGCCTGCCGGTGAAGATGCAGGGGTGCGACGGCGCGCCGGCGCGGGCGTTGCTGCGGTAGCGGCCCGCGGCAGAGAGTTTTTGCGCGTGCGATCCTCCCTCCCGCCTCTGCTCGAACGAGCGAGAGGCTGGGAGTTCGGACCGTAACCTGCGCATGCCGTTCAGGAACCCACTTCCGAACGGCCACCGACACACGGAAAAGAGGTTGAACCCGATTTCCGAAATTGGAAGGCGCGGAATTATTCGTTGATGCCCCAATGAGGCGCGGGCTCGGCACGTTTCTCCAGCGCGGCCAGGGGTTCGTTGGCGGCGGCCAGGATGTGCGGATCGAAGGTCTGGGTGCGCGGCGGGGAAAAGGAACGGGCGAAAAACGGCTGGCCGGCTTGAGTGGCGAGTTCTTCGAGGTAGCGGCACAAGATCGGATGCACCGGAGAGGGGACCTCCCGCTGGGGCAAAACCGCCGCCAGCGCGGTGGAACCGGGGATGGCGGTGACGCTCCACTGTTCGAGAAATTCTTTCAAGGTGGGCGGCAGGTCGAACTGTCCGTCGCTGGCGACGATCAGCAGCTCGGCTTCGGCGGCGTTCTGAAAGGCGGCTTCGCGCAGCGTCGGGAATTCCAAAATATCAAAACGCCAGATTTCGCGGTGAATTTCGAGGTCGCCGCTGAATTCGGTGGCGAGCCCGTCGACGAGGCTCATCGCGCGGCAGGCGGATTCGGCGCGGTCGTAAATGACCACGACGTTGAAAGGAGTCGATTCCGGGGCATTCGTGCGGCTCGGATCGGGCAGGAGAGTCAATCCGCTGTTCATGGCTATATGACACTACGTCAGCAAAAAGCGTTTGTTGAGAGGGTTTTTTCCGCACGTCGCGTAGGGAGATTCCTTACGCCGCGCCGGTTCGGCGCATTTGGCTTTCGATCGGCGCGCGCGCGGTCCATCATGGCGCGGTGGATTTGCTGGCCGGAATCGCCCGATTGTTTCGCCTGAGTTCGGCAGGCCGAACGGAGCCGCGCAAGGGGGCTCCGCGATCGGTGTTGTTCGAGGTGGAGGGCCGGGCGGTGCGGGTGGAGTTCGTTCGCCGGGCCCGGGCGCGCCGTTATATCTTGCGCTGGACGGCGCATGGTCATGCACATGTGACCATTCCGCGCGGCGGTTCGTTCAAACAGGGGCTGGAATTCGCGGAGAAGCACGCCGGGTGGCTGGCCGGCCAGGCGCAGAAATTCAGCACGGACTGGGCGGACGGTACGCCGGTGCATTGGCAGGGGGAGCCGGTGCCGCTGCGGATCGCGGCCCCGACCGCCGGCAGCGCGACCGGCCTCGCGGAGTTCGGCCCGTATCGGATTCCCTTACGCACCGGCCATCCGGTGCGGGCGCAGGTGGAAGCGTTTCTGCGGGAGATCGCCAGCCGGGAGCTGCCGCCGCTCGTCTTCGAGGCGGCCGCCCG
>CAYZKY010000248.1:0-5746 GCA_964478815.1 uncultured Verrucomicrobiota bacterium | reverse complement strand
GGGGCGGGGAGTTCGGCCGCACCCCGATGGGGCAGGGCTCAGGCCGCGACCATCATATCCTGGCCTTCTCGGTCTGGATGGCCGGCGGCGGCATCAAGGGCGGCGTCACCTGGGGCGAAACCGACGAGCTGGGATACAAGTACGTCGAGAACGACCAGGCGGTGCATGTCCACGACCTCCACGCCACCATGCTCCACCTCTGCGGCATCGATCACAAGCGCCTCGTCTTTCGTTACCAGGGCCGCGATTTCCGCCTCACCGACGTCGCCGGCAAAATCGTAAAAAGCCTCGTGGCCTGATTCGCGACCCGGTCTGCGACCGCCGCGCGCGCGATGGAGCGTGGATGGCCCGCGCCTTGCGCGAGCGGTTTGTTTCGTTACATTTCGAAGGTGGCCGCGCGCACGCTCCATCGTTTTACGGTCGATGATTACTACCGGATGGCTGATACCGGTGTGATCCCTCCGGGAGCACGCGTCGAACTCATTGAAGGACAAATTGTCGATATGATGCCGATTGGCCCCTTTCACAGCGGCACGGTCAATCGGCTAACGCGCCTGCTCACCCGCTTGTCGCGCGGGCGCTGGCTCGTCTCAGTTCAGAATCCCATTCGCTTGAGCGAGCATTCCGAGCCGCAACCCGACCTCGCGCTGCTCAGGCCGGTCGATGATGACTACACGTCGCGCCACCCAGGCGCTGAGGACGTGTTCTGGTTGGTCGAGGTAGCCGACAGCACGCTCGAGTTCGACCGCACCGAGAAGCTCCCGATCTACGCTCGAGCGGGGATTCCGGAGATCTGGCTCTTGAACCTGATGGAGGAAGCGCTCGAGATCTTTCGCGAGCCAGCCTTCACGGGCTATGCGTCCCACCTCGTTCTCCGCCCAGGGGATGAAGTTCGCCCCAGCGCATTTCCTGACACCGCGTTGAATGTCTCGGAGTTGCTGCGTCGCGCGCGCTGACGCACAACCGATATTCGTTGGCCCGCATCTGGAGGAAAGGCGCCTTCGCGGCAGATAGACCACTTCAGCTTCGCACACCCGGTTTCCAGAGCCGGTCATCCAGAGAGAACGGCAAAGGTCCTTCGATACCGATTTTCGAAAAATCCCGGTGTTGGGGATTCAGGACATAATTCCATTCGGCCGGTACGACGAAACTTGGAACCGCCAGAATCGGCGTGCTGCCCTGCTCGAGCCATCTCCGCCCCATTTCGCGGGTTCGCGCGTGCGACCACTCGTTCCAGCGACGAACCAATCTGGCCCGTTCCACCAGCGCTTCCTCCACCGAAATGCGGTAGTAAACGAGATCCGGGGCATTGCGCGGTGCGCCCAGATGCACCAGGAATTCAAGAACCGCCAACGACAGTGAGGATGAGGCATACACGGCCGGGAGGCCGCGCGGATTCCAGCGCCCACCGGCCCGCTGCGCGCCTTCGCCCGAGAAAGCGCGCTCCTGATAAGCACGCAACGACAGCCGGAACGCTTCCACGCTCACGCGTACACGACATCCGCCAGCCGCCGCAGCACATCCTCGACCTCGCGTGATCCGAGCTGCGTTTCGACGCAGTCCAACGGTGTCTGTCCGCGCAGGGCGGGCAAGGGTGTCTTGAGCCACTGCACCGCCTTTTTTTCGCTGCCGAGAATTTCGGTGGCTTGCGAAAAAATGCGCACCAATGACAGCAGGCGTTCCGACTCGTCGAAAGAGAACCGGCCTTGCTCCAGCCGCCGGTGCAGCGTGCGTTCGGTTAAATTCAGAGGGCTCGCCAGATCCTCGAGCCCGAGATCGAGCTTGGCCGCCAACTGCCGCAACAGCCGGGCGGGAAGTCCCTGTTGCACCAGTTTCGCGGTTGCGGGCCACTCCACCGCGGCCAGCCCATCGACGTCGACTGCCATAATGGAAAAAGTCTATGCCAGAATGGCAGGTAAGCAAGCGTCTTCCGGCCCCATCGCTTCTTGCGCCGCCCAGAATGGCACACCGGTTGCTCGGCCTTCTGCCGGTGACGGGATTGAGAATCATGACGCGTTTCAGCAACCGGCCCGGCAAGTTTTGCCGGGGTTTCACGTTGATCGAGTTGCTGGTGGTGATCGCCAACATCGCGCTTCTGGCGGCGTTGCTGCTGCCGGGGCTCGCCAAGAGCAAGACCAAGGCGCAGCGCGTCAGTTGCCTGAACAACGTCAAGCAACTCAGCTTCTCCTGGACCGCCTCCGTCCAGGACAACAACGGCCAGCTTCCCGAGAGCTACTTCTTTCAGCCCACCGGCGCCGCCAACACCAACGCCTGGGTCCGCGGCAGCATGGACGACAACTTCGCCTTCGGGCAGGTCGAGCCCGGGCATCGCGATTCCACCAATACCGCCGGCCTGAAGCTCGGCACGCTCTGGAAATACAATACTTCCTCCGGCGTCTACCGCTGCCCGGGAGATCGCAGCGCGACCCTGGGAGTCACGCGAGTTCGCTCCTTCAGCGTCAATAGTTGGATGGGCGGCTTGGCCCTGCCCGGGCAGGATCGGTTCCGCGTCTTCCGCAAGGAAACCGACATCGTCTCTCCCGCGCCTTCAGATGCCTTCGTCTTTATCGATGAGCACGAACGAAGCATTAATGAAGGCTGGTTTGTGGTCGATATGCTGGGCGAACGCGGGTTTCTCGATGCTCCCGCCAGCCGCCATGACGGCTCCTACACGCTCTCCTTTGCGGATGGGCATGTCGAAGCCTGGAAGCTGCGGGACGCCTCGAGCAAGCAGTGGGTTTATCTGCCAGTGCCGCCCAACCGGGATTCGGAGCGCCTGCGGATGAGCGCCTCGGGCCCGCGCTAGAACGACGCGGATCGATGATTGCTCCATTCAGATTCTTCCTCGCGGCGGCCTTGCCGTCACTTGCGGCCGTTTCGCTTTCAGCCCAGGGCAGCCTCAATCCGCCCGGCGCTCCCGCGCCGAGCATGAAGACCCTCGCGCAAATCGAACCGCGCGGCGCCATCGAAAAACTCCCCTTCCACATCGCCGAACCCGGCTCTTACTACCTCGCGGCCGGGCTGGTCATCCCCCAGGGCACGAACGGCATTACGATCAGTGCTTCCGGCGTGACGCTCGACCTCGGCGGCTTCGCGTTGCGCGGCCAGGAGAATAGCGGCCACGGCATTGTCATCGCCAGCGGTCGCACCGACATCTCCATTCGCAACGGCTCCATCCATGCGGCCCAAGTGGGCATCGACGGCGCCGGCGCCACGCGCGTCTCCGTCGATCATCTCCGCGTCTCCATGTGCCTCGGTTCGGGCATTGATCTGGGCGGCGAATCGGTGGTGGCTCGTTCCACCAGCCACGATAATGCCGGCACCGGCATCGCGGTCGGCCCGGGCGGGCAGATCGTCGATTGCCAGGCCAGCGGGAATTTCGAAGTCGGCCTTGCCGTCGCGAACGACGCGGCCATTCGCGGCTCGACCGCCCTCCGCAACGGCTGGGGCGGCCTCGCGGCCGGGGAGAGCGCGACGCTCATTTCCATCGCGGCCAACGACAATTTCGGCAGCGGCGTCGAAACCGGCGGCAACGCGCAAATGACCGATGTCGCCGCTCACGCGAACAAGAAGGACGGCATCGTCGCCGGACCTTGGAGCACCCTTACGCGCGGCACGGCCATTTCGAATGGCCGCTACGGCCTGCTCGTGGGCGACGGCAGCTCGGTGTTCGACTCGGCCGCCTCGATGAACGGCTGGTTGGGCATCCAGGGCGGCGGAGCCATGCGCATTCTGAATTGCCGCGCCGATGCCCACCCCGCCGGCGGCATTTCGGTGCGGAAGGGCTCGCTCGTGCGCGATTGCCTCGTCCAGCGCAACGCCAGCGACGGCATTCTCGTGACGGACGAATGCACCGTCCTCCGCAACATCTGCCAGGGCAATTCGAACCTCCGCGGCGCGGCCGGCATTCACGCCAGCGGCTCGGACAACGTCATTCAGGAGAACAACTTAAACTCTAATGATCGCGGCCTGGCCGTCGACGCCGAGGGAAACTTGATCGCCCGCAATTCCGCCTCGGGCAACTCGATCAACTACGTCGTCAACGGAGAGCAGACCATGGGTGCCGGTGTTTCTTCCTCCACCGCCGCGGACACCTCCAACCCGCTCGCGAACATCGAGTATTGAGTCGCATGGCTACTCGCCTTCCGATGCTGGCGCTCAGCGCCCTGGGAGTCCTCGCCGCGCGGGCGGAATCGAACATCGATCCGGCCCACGCCGTGCTCTACGCGCCGGCCATTGGAGTCCTGGATTGGCGCATCAATGCCGCGGAAGGCGCCGCCATTTCGGCGACCTACTGCTCCGGCCATGTCTTCGGCCAGCAAGTCGGCTGGATTCGCCTCGGCTCCGGCCGCCCGGCCGATGGCCGCCATTACCGCAACGATTCCCCCACCGACTTTGGCGTCAACGTCCTCGCCGCGGGAGAACTCCGCGGCTTCGCCTACGGCGCGAACATCGGCTGGCTGACCTTCGGCGATGAAGGCCATCCCCGCGTCGACCCGGCCGATGGCCGCCTGCGCGGCCGCATCTGGTCGGCCAATCTCGGCTGGATCGATCTGGACGCCGGCAGTACCTACGTCCAGCTCTCCGCGCCGCTCGCCGGCGCCGATGCTGATCGGGACGGCTTGGCCGACGCCTGGGAACTCGAGTTCTCGGGACGCCTCTCGGCCTTCTCCGCCACCGGCGATTTCGATCGCGACGGCGCTTCCGACCTCAACGAATTCGGCTCCGGCACCGATCCCACGGACCCCACCGACTACCTGGCCGTGCAAATCTCCACCGTCGTCGGCGGCGGAACCATCCACTTGCGCTGGATCTCCCAAACCGGTCAGCGGTATGCCATCGATCAACGTCCGCAATTCGAGCCCGCCACCCCCTGGTCCCCCTGGACCAGCCAGGTCTGGACCGGCCACGGCGATCTCCTGACGGTCGAACTCTCCCCCGTCCCGGATTCCGCCCGCTTCTTCCGCGTCCGCGTCGTTCCCGCCGGATCGGACGCCTATAATTACTACGTTATGTATTGACGGGACCGTATCGCGGGCGCACGCTGGGCGGCGTGAGAGCCAACGATCTGGAGCAGCGGCACGACCGGCTGCGGCAGTTTCTCGAGGCGACCACCGCCAGCCTGGGGCGCGCCGAGCGCCGGCGGTGGGCGGGATGTTATGTGCGGGGGCTGTTGCTGGATGGGGCGCGCAAATCCATCGAGCCCTTGGCCGCGCGCGTCGGGGCGGATATGCAGGCCCTGCAACAGTTTGTGGGGCAGAGCCCCTGGCTGGCGGAACCGCTCCAGGCGGCCGTGAACCGGCAGGCGAGCCGCGCCCTGGCCCCGGCCCAGTACTGGATCGTCGACGAAACCAGCTTTCCCAAACAGGGCCCGCACTCCGTGGGGGTGGCGCGCCAGTATTGCGGCGCCTTGGGCAAGGTGGCCAACTGCCAGGTGGCGGTCAGCCTGCACTGGAGCAGCGCCGAGGCGAGCTGGCCGCTGGGATGGAAGCTGTATTTACCGCAAAGCTGGATCGAGAACGAGGCGTTGCGGGAAAAAGCCGGCATTCCCGAGACGGTGGCCTATCACACCAAGCTGGAACTGGCCCTGGCCCTGATCGACCAGGCCCGGGAACAACAACTCCCCGCCGGGCCGGTGCTGGCCGACCCGCTCTACGGGAACAGCTTTCTGTGGCGGGCGCAGTTGCGGGAACGAAACCTGGCCTACGCGGTGGCGGTCGAGCCGGACACGAGCGTGTGGCCGCGG
>CAYZKY010000247.1:0-5877 GCA_964478815.1 uncultured Verrucomicrobiota bacterium | reverse complement strand
AAGTTCGCTGGAGTCGCTTACGTGCTGCTTACCGGCGGTGGCCAAAGGCGGCGATCTGGACGTGAAGGACGACAATCTGCCCGAACCGATCCGGGTGAAGACGAACAAGCCAGGCCCGAACCCGGACGGCACGCACAAGTTTCTGGGTGGGGAGGAAGCCATCGCCCGGATGAAAGTTCCGCCGGGGGTGAAGGTGAATCTCTTTGCCTCCGAGGAGCAGTTCCCGGAACTGGCGAATCCCGTGCAGATGGGCTTCGATACCAAGGGCCGGCTCTGGGTGGCGGCCTGGCCGAACTACCCGGAACGGACGCCGGACAGCAAGCAGGGCGACAGCCTGCTCATTTTCGAAGACACGAATAACGACGGCAAGGCCGACAAGTGCATTACCTTCATCGACGACCTGAACGCTCCGACTGGTTTTCAGTTTTACAAGGATGGCGTGATCCTGGTTCAGGCCCCCGACGTGTGGTTCGTCCGCGATACGGATGGCGATGGCAGGGCCGATTGGCGCGAGCGCGTCATGAACGGCCTCGACTCCGCCGATTCGCATCACACCGCGAATGCGCTGGCCATCGACCCGGGCGGAGCGATCTACCTGAGCGACGGCGTGTTTCACCGCACGCAGGTGGAGACGGCGGTCGGGCCCGTGCGCAATATCGACGGGGCGATCTTCCGGTTCGAGCCGCGCACCGGCAAGTTCGAGACGTACGTGTCGTACGGCTTCGCCAATCCTCACGGCAAGGTGTTCGACCGCTGGGGGAACGACCTCATGACGGACGCGACGGGGAACAATACGTATTTCACGCCGGCCTTCAGCGGGCGGATCGATTTCCCCCAAAAGCATTCCGGGCTGAACCAGTTTTGGGATCGTCCCTCCCGGCCGTGCCCCGGCACGGGAATGCTGTCCAGCCGCCATTTCCCGGAGGATTTCGATGGGAATTATCTGAACTGCAATGTCATCGGTTTTCAGGGCATCTTCCGCGTGAAAGTCACGGAGGAAGGCTCGGGCCTCAAGGGGACGACCATCCCGGATCACCTGGTGGTGTCCGACGATCCGAACTTCCGGCCGGCGTCGGTGGATGTCGCGCCCGATGGCTCGATCTATTTCATCGACTGGCACAACCCGATCATCGGGCACATGCAGCACCACATTCGCGACCCAAACCGCGACAAGCAGCACGGGCGCGTCTACCGGATGACGTACGAAGGCCGTCCGCTGACCAAGCCGGTGCCCGTGGCCGGCCAGCCGATCCAGCACCTCGTAGGGCTTTTGACCGCGCCGGAAGATGGCGTGCGCACGCGCGCGAAGATCGAACTTGGCGCGCGCGATTCGAAGCAGGTGCTGGCGGCAGTCGAGAAATGGGCGCGCCAGTTCGATGCGAACAAGATCGAGGATCAGCACGCGCTGATGGAATCGCTCTGGATGCATCAGTACCACAATGTCATCAACGAGCCGTTGCTGCGGCAGATGCTCCGCTCGCCCGAATTCCGCGCGCGCGCGGCCGCGGTGCGCGTGCTCTGTTACTGGCGCGACCGGGTGAGCCAGCCGCTCGCCCTGCTCCGCGCGGCGGCCAACGATCCCGCGCCCCGCGTGCGCCTCGAAGCCGTCCGGGCCGCCAGTTTCTTCGAAGGGCAGCCGGCCATCGAAGTCGCCACTGAAATCCTGAAGCACGACACGGATTATTATCTGGACTACACGTTCAACGAAACGATGCGGCAGTTGCAGAAATCGCCGCAGAATATCTACATCCCCACCGATGCGCGCGCGCAGGCCCGCGTGCTGGCGCGGCTCTCGGACAAGGAGATTCTGGGCGCGCCCGATATCGAGCCGGTCTTCGTGCAACGGCTGGAACGCCGGGGCATGGACCTCAATACGCGCAGCGCCGCGCTGGATCAACTTGCCAGCGTGCGTATGACCAATCGGACGGCGGTAGCGGTCGGCGCGCTCCAGCGGCTGGACCGGCCCGGCGCGCCGGGGACGACCGTCTCGGACCTCGCGATGATCCTGGCGTCCACGCCGTCCGCCGACCTGCAAAAGGTGCGGGCCACGCTGGTGAAGCTGGCGGCGAGCGGGGCGGAAACGCAGACCCGTCGGGCGGCTTACGCGGCGTTAATCACCGCCGATCCGAAGCCGGAAGCGTTGTGGAATGGCGCGGCCGACCGGGCCACTCTCATCGATTCGATTCCGATGCTGCTCGATCCGTCCTTGCGGGCGGAGTTCCAGCCGCTCCTGCGCCAGGCCATCGCGGAACCGGGCACCTCGGCCGCCGTGCGGCGCGCCAGCCTGCGGGCGCTCCCTTCAATGGGGGTTGAGCATGCCGCGGCGAACTTCACCTTGCTGGCTGGGCAGCTTGAACGAGGCGTCGAACTTCCGACGGCCGCCCTCGCGTTGCTGCAATTGCCGCGCGAGCATTGGTCGAAGGAAGGGGCTGCGGCTTCGGCCCGCGCGGTGCTGGCCTGGGCGAAGACCGTTCCAGCGGAAAAGCGCACGGAACAGGAGTTCGTCGAGACGGTGCAAGCCGGGATGGAGACGGCTACGCTGCTGCCCAAGGAGGATTCGATTCGCGTCCGCAAGGAATTGCTGGGCCTGGGCGTGCGCGTCTTCGTCATCAAGGCGGTGCGCGAGCAGATGCGGTACGACACGTCCCGCATCGTGGTCGAGGCGGGCAAGCCGTTCGAGATCATCTTCGAGAACCCCGATTACATGCCGCACAACATCGTCATCGTCGAACCCGGCGCGCGCGAGGAGGTCGGCAACCAGGCGCAAACCATGCCGCCCACGCCCGACCGCGAGGGCCGGGTCTACGTCCCGCGCAATAAAAAGATTATCGCGGCTTCCAAGCTGGTCGAACCGAACCAGAAGGAAACGATGAAGCTCACCGCACCCAAGACGGCCGGAGCCTACGATTACGTCTGCACCTATCCGGAGCATTGGAAGGTCATGTTCGGCGAGCTGCGCGTGGTCGAGAACCTCGAGGAGTACCTCCAGGCCAGCGCGAACTCTCCCGTGCAGCAGCCCAAGGCCGCGCCGCACGATCACGATCACTGATCGCTTCACTTCTTGACGCGCAGGAGCGCCGGGCCGGCCCGGCGCTCCTTTGCTTTGTTCCGCCAGCCCATGTCGCCTTGCGACATCCCACTCCCGCCCTTTCCCCGCCCCGTCGTGCCCCCCGCCAACCCCCCGCGTGCGACATCCTGCGAGAAAACCCCCCCAAGGGCCCCCCAGGTTTCTGCCCCCGAGGCAACCTTTCGCCCGGACCCGCCCGCCGGCCGGCCCCCGGCGGCGGCCATTTCCCCGCCGTCGTCGCAATCTATCGCGTGGGAATATTTGACTTCGTTTTTGCGGGAGCCGATATACAGGTAGCGAACCGTATGCTCTGCGATATCTGCAAGAAGACCGTGGCGACAGTGCATCTCACGCAATTGATCGACGGAAAGACCAAAAAGGTCGACATGTGCGAGGCCTGTTCGAAGGAGAAAGGGGTGGATGATCCCGCGGGATTCTCCCTGGCCGACCTGTTGCTCGGCCTGGGAGCGGCCCAGGAGATGGATCAAGCCGCGGCCGGAGGGGAGATCAAATGCCCGCATTGCGGCTTTACGCAGGTGGATTTCAAAAAGGCGGGCCGCCTCGGCTGCGCGGAGTGTTACACCGTCTTCCATGAAGGGCTGGAGTCCCTCCTGAAGACCATGCACAAGGGCACGCGCCATGTGGGCAAGATTCCCGCCGCCTACCGGCAAAGCCAGGATATGGCGGAACGGCTCAAGGGTTTGCAGAAGAAGCTCGATAAAGCGGTGGCGGAAGAGGATTTCGAAACCGCCGCGCAACTGCGCGATCAACTGAAGGTCGCGCGGGGACAAGCCACCGGGCTGGCCACCAGTTAATTTATGGGCGTCCTGGATTTTATTCCCACACCCGCCGAGGCGAGCCAGTTGCAAGGCCCGCACGGGCGGATCGTGCTTTCGAGCCGGGTGCGGCTGGCGCGCAATATTCGAAAATGGGCCTTCCCCGGCTACGCCAAGAAGCCGGATCGGATCAAGGCGCTCGACGTGCTCCGGCCGGCGGTCGAGACCCTGCCCATCATGGAGGGAGCCTTTTCCGAAACGATGGACAACCTGGCGGCTCTCGATAAGCAGATCCTCGTCGAGCGCCATTTGATCAGCCGAGAGCATGCCGCCAAGAGCGCGGGCAGCGGCCTGGTCCTGAGCAAGGATCAATCGGTCTGCGTGATGATCAACGAAGAGGATCATCTCCGCATGCAGTCGCTCAAACCGGGGCTGCAATTGAAGGAGGCCTGGCAGCTCATCGATCATTGCGATTCGCAGCTCGAAAAGAAGCTGGAGTATGCCTTTACGACCGAGCTGGGCTACCTGACCGCCTGCCCGACCAATCTCGGCACCGGCATTCGAGTCAGCGCGATGCTGCACCTGCCGGCGCTGGTGCTGGCCGAGCAGATCAACCAGATCGTCACGGCGGTGAACAAGCTGGGGCTGGCCGTGCGCGGGCTCTACGGCGAAGGCACCGAAGCGCTGGGGAACATTTTCCAGGTGTCGAACCAGATGACCCTCGGGGAAGTCGAGGCCGACATCGTCGAACGCCTGAACAAGGTGGTGAACCAGTTGATCGAGCACGAGGAGAACGCCCGCGGTTTGCTCATCGAGAAAAAGCCGAAGATGCTGTTTAACCACATCGGCCGGGCGTATGGAATTCTGGCGAACGCCCACAGCATTTCGTCGAAGGAGACGATGAACCTGCTTTCGTTGATGCGGCTCGGGGTGGATCTGGGCTTGTTCGCCGGCGCGAAACTTCCGTTGGTGGACGAGTTGTTTATCACCACCCAGCCGGCGCACTTGCAGAAGCAGTTTTCCGAGAAACTTTCGGCCGAAGAGCGCGATTTGCTCCGGGCCGACATGCTCCGCGAGCGTCTCCGCAATGTCAGCCGCCCGAATACCGAACATCTCACGCCGCCCAAGGGAGGGAAGGCTGGACAAAAGGAATGAGCGGGCGCATGTTCACACAGTCGTAATATGAGCGAAGAGTCGATGAACAATTTCACCCCCCGCGCGCAGCAAGTCCTTGCCCTGGCGCGGAAGGAGGCGGACCGGTTCAACCACAATTTCGTGGGGACGGAGCACCTCCTGCTCGGCCTGATCAAGCTGGGCCAGGGGGTCGCGGTGAATGTTCTGCAAAAAATCGGGCTCGATCTCGAAACGGTGCGCATGGAGGTAGAGAAGCTCGTGGGCACCGGTCCCGATCAGAAGATGATCGGAAACATTCCGTACACGCCGCGCGTCAAGAAGGTTCTCTCGCTCGCCGCCAAGGAGGCCAAGGCGCTCAATCATACCTACGTCGGGACGGAGCATATTCTACTCGGCCTGCTCCGCGAGGGCGATGGGGTGGCCGCGCGGGTGCTCAAGAACATGGATGTCGACATCGAGCAGACCCGGCAGGAGATCCTGAAGGAGCTCGATCCCAATTTTAATTCCGGCGAGGAAGTTCCCGCCGGCGAAGGGACCCAGCCGGAACAAAACAAACCGGGCGAAAAGAAGAACGAAGTCAAGACACCGGCGCTCAAGGCTTTCGGCCGCGACCTGACCGAGATCGCCCGCAAGGGGGATATGGACCCCGTCATCGGCCGCAAGAACGAAATCGAGCGGGTCATTCAGATTTTGTGCCGCCGCACCAAGAATAATCCGGTGCTGCTTGGCGAAGCCGGCGTGGGCAAGACGGCCATCGTGGAAGGCCTCGCCCAGGAAATCGCCAAGGGAAACGTGCCGGAGATCCTTCGCGAGAAACGCGTCATTACGCTCGACCTCGCGCTCATGGTGGCCGGCACCAAGTATCGCGGCCAGTTCGAAGAGCGCATCAAGGCGGTGATG
>CAYZKY010000246.1:0-5965 GCA_964478815.1 uncultured Verrucomicrobiota bacterium | reverse complement strand
GTTTCAGGCACGCAGTCTTAGACGAAAACCCGCCTTGGTTACTCATCTTTTCACCGCCTTTTTGAAATAAATTGAGTTTCTGGAAGCCCCCATAAGCTTCTCCAAGATTTACTTATGAATGATATTCTTTGGAACCCAACCTGGCAATCGAAAATCTCGCTCGAAAATCTCGCCCGGCGGATGACACGGGCGCTCGCCGCTGGTCTACCTTTTGATAAAGAATGACACGCTTTGACACGGATTAACACGAATTAACACGCAATCTCAGAGGGGGGGAGAGAAGAATCCCCCCCCGGGAGCGTGTCCCCTCCCCCACCGCCCCCCGCACGAAAAAAACACGCCCGCCCGCCCACGGGGGGGCTAAATCTCCGCCAGCCCCCCCAGCTCCACCTCCCCTCGGTCGGACGAGCCAAAACGTGCTCGCGCCGGTTCGGGACGGGGGCGGCTTCCCGGCTTCGTTCTCGCGCCGGCGCCACCCCTGGCGGAAGTCGTTTCTTGTGAGCCGGCGCGGGACTTTCCAGTCCCCAGACTCCTCAACGTGGCACTCCTCAAACGACAGGCCAACAAGGCTCGGGGGCCGTGTCCAAATGCGCTCCCCCCTGCTGCCGAAATCCTCCGGCTCACTTGACTTCGAGAGGGTTTCCACGAATTTCGGGGCGATATGAATGCCGCTCGTCTCGCCTGCTCCGTCCTGCTGAGCGCGATCTTCCTGGTGTCCGCCACCGGTTGCCGCAGCACCTACTACAAGGCGTGGGAAACCTTCGGTGTGCATAAGCGGGATTTGCTCAAGGAGAACGTCATCGAGGCGCGCGACGAACAGAAAAAAGCTTCCGAGCAATTCACCACCGCACTGCAGCGGCTCAAGGAACTCTACGGTTTCCAGGGCGGCGACCTCGAAAAGATGTACGACCGCATGCAGGCGGATTACGATCGCTCGGCGGCCCGGGCGGCGGCGGTCAAGGAGCGCGTCGCGAAAGTCGAAACGGTGGCCGAGGACCTCTTCAAGGAGTGGGAGCAGGAAATCCCGGCCATCCAGACCCCCGCGCTCGCCGCGGCGAGCCGGGAAAAGCTCCGGGCCACCCGTCAGCGCTACACCGATCTGCACCGCGCCATGAAGCGGGCCGAATCCAGCATGGAACCGGTGCTGGCGCAGTTCAAGGATCAGGTGCTCTACCTGAAGCACAATCTGAATGCGGCGGCGGTCGGATCGCTGCAGGGGGAAGCCGCCTCGATCGACGGCGACATTCAGAAGCTGATTAAAGAGATGAACGCTTCGATCGCCGAGGCGGACAAGTTTATCGCGGGCTTGCAGTAGCCGCGGCAGGCTTCCGCAGCAGCAATTCGAAATCCGTCGCGTCGCCGAAGGCCGTGACTAATTTCCGCGCCAGCCGGCTCCGTCCGCCGGGGATGCGCTTGTGCCAAGCCGTTTCCGCCCCCAGCGCATTCATCTCCCGCACCAGCGCGCGGTCGTCGATCCCGTGGGTGATGTGATACTCCGCCAGGTACCCGAGATTCTCCTCGCTGATCGCGACCCGGGTCTTGTCCGTGCTGGAGTCGATCCGTTGCAGCTTCCGTTTGATCCGCCGCACGATCGCCGCCGGGATATCGCGCCATTGATCCAGCAGCTTGAACAGCATGTAATCCAGCGAGAGCACGATCCTGGTGCCGCGAGACCGCTCCGCGATCAGCGTGGGATCGTATAGCGTCAGGATCATTCCGCCCGGACGCAGCGCCTCGTACGCCAGCCGCAAAATGGTCCGAAAATCCGCCAGGTGATGCAGCGCCGAGGCGAACACCACCAGATCGAACGCGCCGGGATGCTGCCCCAGAAACGCGCCGATCTCGCCGCAGAACTCCTGAAGTTGAAGTCCCCCCTTCCGCGCTTTCTCCCGGCAGATGGCGATCTGTTCCGCCGAAATGTCCGAGAGCGTCACGCGCACGCCGCGTTCGGCGAGTTTCAGGGCCACGTTCCCGGTCCCGCCGCAGGCATCCAGCGCCGCGATCTCCGCCATCGGCTTTCCCAACCGCGCGAGCACGTCGTCGAGGGTGCGTTGCAGTTCCGCCTGGAAACGCGGGTTCGAAACGCACGACTCCGTGGCATCGTACATCCGCGCGAACTTCGCGTAAAAGAGGCGGTTCGCGTCCGCCACCTTCTGGTACTCGGCCGTTGGGCTAAAGGAACTCATCGTTCGATTCGGCGCGTTTCGATTCAGGCGGCGCAGCGCGGGCTCCAGGCTTCGGCGGCGGCGCGGAGGACCGCCGGATCGGCCGGCCAATCATGAAGGGTAGCCGGATCGAAATCCGCGCCATTCGGCCAGACGAGCGTGTGCGCTTGCGGATCCAAAGCCACGCGATCGAACAGGGCGCGATCCCGCAAAGGGCCGAAGAGTTCACCTTCGAGCACGGGCGAGAAATCGATGTCCCGAACGGTTCCGTCCGCGAAAGCGATGCTGATGAGATAAGGCCCCACAATGCGGAAGGAAGAGATGCGATGGATGGGATGGTTCATGGAGATCTAGCTAAGGGGAGCGATCGGTTCGGGACGGCGGCCGGATTGCAGCAATTCCCAATCCCGCTGCAATTCGGCGAGATGCAATTCCGCCCATGCCTCCACCAGGCGCTGCTGCCGCAAGGGAAGCGAGCCAGCCATCGGCTCGAGCGGGTTCAAGGAATAAACAACGACATGCTCTTGATAATAAGCATGAAAATGCGGTCGATGGTGCGGCGCGAACGGCTCGGAATACATGCGGATAATCACTCCAAAGAATCGGGATATTTCGGGCATTCCCGCGCGAAGGTACCGCGAATTTAGCGCTGAGGCAAGCAGCCGCGCGCCCGTTTTACCTCTCCATCGGCCAGGCGCGCAAACGCCAGGACCAGATGAGGAAGGCCACGACGCCGGCCGCCAGGAAGCCCAGCCCGTACAGGATGATTTGCGTGCCGCTGGTGGCAAAAACGAACAGCCAGCCCGCGATCGCGATCACGCACGGCAGCGGATAAAGCCACATCCGGAACGGTCGCCGGCTCTCCGGCCAGAGCCGGCGCAACGCCACCACCGCGAAGGTCTGCCCGATAAACTGCACGAGAATTCGCATCACGATCAGCGCCGCGATCACCGTATCCAGCGGGAAGAACGTGCAAACGATCGCCAGTCCTCCGATCAACAACAGCGAGATATGCGGAAATTCCTTGGTCGGATGCAGCCGGCCGAACACCGAGAAGAACATCCCGTCGCGCGCCGCCGCATATGGTATCCGCGAATACCCCAGCATCAGCGCGAACACGGAGGCGAAGGCCGTCCACAAGACCAGCAACGTGAATACCACCGCCGCTCCGCGTCCCAAAGTCCGCTCGACGAGAATCGAGACGACATAACCGGAAATCGGCTTCTCGCTCGCCGGCACGAAGTCCTGCCATGGAATCACGCCGATGATCGAGAGGTTGATCCCCACGTAGATCAGAGCCACCAGCACCAGGCTGATCAGAATCGAACGCGGAATCACCTTCTCCGGCTGGCGCACCTCATCGCCGATATAGCAAATGTCGTAGTAGCCCAGAAAATCGTAAATGCCCACCCGGGTGGCGGCGCCGAGACCGATCAGAAAACCCGCGGAGAACTCGAAGCTCTCGGTGCCGAAGTCGAACGCCAGTTTCGGATCGAAATTCGCCGCCCCGACCGCGAGCACCCCCGCCACCGTCACGAGCGCGCCGATCCACAGACTGACCGTGATCTTGGCGATCGATGCAATCTTTCGGTAGAGCAGCAGGATCGTGCCTACACCCACGCCGATCATGACCATTTGCTTCGCGAAAGGCGTCGGCTGCGGCCAGAGATACCCCAGGTACTGGGCGAACCCGATGTAACCGGAGGCGATCTCGAGCGGCCCGCTCAGGATAAACTGCCAGATGAAGAGAAACGCCATCAGCCGGCCCCATTTGGCCGGACCGAACGCCTCGCGTAAATAACCATACGTGCCGCCCGACCGCGGCATGGCCGCCCCCAGCTCGCTCCACACCAGCGCGTCCGACAGCGTGATGACCAGCGCTACCAGCCAACCGAGCATCGAGCGCGGCCCGAGCAAAGCCCCCATCAGCAGCGGGATCGTGATGAACGGCCCCACCCCGAGCATGTTGCTCATGTTGAGCGCCGTCGCCTGGACAAGCCCGAAGCGCCGCTGCAGATGCGGTGCCGCCGGTGGAACTCCGCCGGGTGGCGAGGCGATGGATTCCGGCGGGGAGGACATCGATTCGAAAGTGGCGGCGATAGCCGCGCGGCGGTGCGCTATTCGCCTCCGCCCATCTTGAGGAATCCCAGAACCAGAAAGGCGAGGATGATGACGCCGAGCACCACCCCGACGATCATGAAGATCAGGTTGGTCTTGTTCGTTTTCTTGGCGAATGGGGAATTCTTGTCGAACTTCACCCCTCCCGAACCCTGTTCGAACTCGTTCAGCTTTACTCCGCGGGGGATCACCTGCGTGTTTTGATCCATCTTTTTCTTGCTCGCGGGCGCGGCCGCCCCATCGCCTTCCAGCCGGATCTCGATATTCCCGAGCCGCAGAATCTGCCCGGGCTTCAGCGGCTTCTCCGTGACCTTTTCGCCGTTGATAAAGGTGCCGTTCGTCGAATTCAGGTCCTTGATCACCACGTCCGCCCCTTGCAGCAGCACTTCGCAATGATGGCTGGAAACGGACTGCTCCGGAATCTGAAACGCGTTGTCCTCCAAACGGCCGACGGTGGTTTTTTCCACCTTCAGTTCGTAGGATCGTCCCGTCAGTCCTTCGGAGAGTACGACAAGTTTAGGCATAGACCTGTTCGGTAAGGCGCATTATCTCTTCGACCGGGAGCAAGTCAAACCGTTTTGTCCGCCGATTCTTCGTTTTGCGCTCACTTTCGGCGGAGTTTTCAAAAAAACGGATTGTGGGTTTTCTCCTCGCCCACCGTGGTCAACGGCCCATGTCCCGGGCAGATCAACGTGGCGTCCGGCAGCGAAAAAATCTGCTCGCGGATTTTTTGCTTCAGCATCTCGGTCGAAACGAATCCCCGCCCGATCGATCCCGCGAAGACGCAATCCCCGACGATCGCCACGCCCGGCGCATCCTCCGGGAAGTTCCCAATCACATACGTCACCCCGTCCTCCGCATGGCCCGGGGTGTCGCGATGGGTAATCCGCAAGCTTCCGAGATGAATAAAATCGTTCGGCCGGTTCCGCTGTTCGGGCGGAGCGTGCTTCGAGCTCGAGTGCAGCCTCACTTTCGGGAACCGGCTGCGGATCGGCCCCAGCGCCGCGATATGATCCTCATGCGTGTGCGTGATGAAGAGATGCTTGAGCTGCAATTGCTCGGCTTCGACCACGTCGAAAATGGGCTGCGCGTCCCAGCCGGTGTCGAATAACGCCGCCTCCCGCGTCACCTCGTCCCACACCAGAAAACAATTCACCGCGTACCGCTGCGACGTGACGATCATCCGCACCTCGCGCCATTGCGCCAGTTCCAGGGGCTTGGGCCGCCATCCCCCCGCCACCGCTTCCAGTTTTTTCGGGTGCAATCCGACCAGCGGCCCCAGCGTGGCGTAATCCACTCGCCCCGGCGCCCCTCCTTCGTTCTCCCATCGCTCCAATTCCGCCACCGGGAGGCCCGCGGCTTGCGCGGCCTTCTCGGCCGAAACATCCGCCGCCTGCCGCGCCTTGCGAACGATATCCCCGGCATGATCTTCCAGACTCACATCCGCCATTCGCCACAACCTGCCCCACGGCCTCTCCCATTCCAAGTAAAACGACACCCGCCTCCGTCCGCGCTCCGGCGACCGGGGGCCGAAAACGATTGTCGAACCCGCCCGGTCTTGTATAACGGCTCCACTGTTTCTTTCACCAAACAACGTATCGCAATCCAGAGTATGCCAGAAAAAATCGGAGTGGTCGGCGTCGGTCGCATGGGCTCGAACATGGCCCGCCGCCTGAAGGAGG
>CAYZKY010000245.1:0-6114 GCA_964478815.1 uncultured Verrucomicrobiota bacterium | reverse complement strand
GCCCCCGCCCCCCCCCGCCGGCGCCCCGGGCCAGGACGAGGGTGCGGGAGTTTTGGGACCAGTAGCCGCTGCCGGCCTGGATTTCGTGGGCGGGGCCGCCGACCGGGGCCTGGCCTTCGGCAGAGGTGAGGATGCGGGCGTAGGCGCCGACGCCGTCGGGATTGGCCTCCGGGCCGCGGATGGTGACGCGCAGGCCGGGGCGGGCGCGTTCGTTGCGGTAGAGGCGGGTGGGGCCGGAGTTTTGGGTGACGACGAGATCGAGCCGGCCATCGTGGTCGTAATCGGCCAGGGCGCAGGCGCGCTGGTCGCCCTCGAACCAGAGGCCGGCGGCCGCGGAAGATACGGGGGTGAGGCGGCCTTGACCATCGCCGCGGAGCCAGAGGCCGCAGCCGGCATCCTGGCGGGGCATTTCGAGGTGGGTGGGGAAGTAGTTCTGGCTGAGGAAGAGGTCGAGCGAGCCATCGCCATCGAGGTCGCCGACGGCGAGGCCAAAGGTGGGGGCGAGTTGAGCCGGGGTGGGCAGGGGATGGGGCTCGAAGCGCGCGCCACGGTTGAGGAAGAGGGTGGTGGCGAGGGTGTGGACGGGGAGCGCGCGGGTGCGGGCGAGGCGGGGGCCGTAGAGATCGTTCAGGCTGGAGAGGCCGTATTTCTCATAGGTGGCGATGTGTTCGCCGAGCCAGGGGAGGGCTTGGGTGGCGAAGCGGTAGCCGCGGAGGGGCACTTCGCGGTTGAGCCGGGCATCGAAGCGAGATTCGAGGAGGTCGAGGAGGCCGTTGTCGTCGAGGTCGCCATAGTGGAGCTGGAGCAAGGGACGGGAGGCGGAGGCCGCTTTGGGCGGGGCGAAGGAATCCGGGTTCCAACGCGAGTTGAGGCCCCAGTTGCCGGCGACGAGGTCGGGGCGGCCATCGTTATCGAAATCACCGGTGGCGACGCTGTTCCAGAGGCCGTGGGAGGCGGCGAGGCCGAAGGCTTCAGTGGCGTCGGTGAAGTTTCCCCGGTCGTTGCGGAGGATGCGGAGAGGGCCCCAGTGGCAGGCGAGGACGAGGTCGGGATCGCCGTCGAGATCGAGATCGCTGAAGACGGCACCGCTAACGAGGCCGAGTTGCTCGAAGTGTTGCCGAGGGACGAAACGATTGCCGACATTCTGGAGCAGGAGGGAAGTGGCGGGCTCCGGGTAGCGCCCGGCAATGGCACGGCCCCCAACAAAGAGATCGAGCGTGCCATCGCTATCGACATCGGCCAGGGCCATGGGGCCGGTGCTGGCGGTGGGGCCGAGAACATTTTCGCCGGAGGCCTGACGGGCGAAGTCGTAGACGCGCATCCAGCCGCCGTTGGTGGTGCCGTCTTCGTAGTTGGAGGAGCCGGTGAGGAGAACCTGGCCGAGGCCGAGAAGGCTGGTTTGGTCGCGGCCGACAGGGCGCTGGAGAAAGGGGGCCGAGAGCGGGAGGAAGGTGCGGGCGGCACCGGAGGCGTTATTGGTGGCCGGGCGATTCTGGAAGATGGCGAGGCGGCCGCCGCGACCGCTGCCAATGGCGAGGTCGTCCCAGCCATCACCGTCGAGATCGTGCCAGGCGACGCCGGGGCCGAGGTGGCTGAGGCGCATGGGGAGGAGGGGCTGGCGTTCGAGGTCATCGAAGAACTGGTCGACGTGGGTGTGATTGATCAAGTCGGAGACATCGCGAAACAGAGGCAGGGGCAGAACTGGCGTAGTCACGATGGTCGGAGCGGTGGCGGGGGATTGGCGCACCACGACCGTTTGGTTGGGCTGGAGGTTTTCGAGGACGGTGGTCTGGCCGTTGCGCCAGGTGACTTCGAGGCGGAAGGGGCCGGGATTGGTGCCGCAGGCGAAGACGCGGACGGGGTCGTCGGAGGAAAGATACCGGCCCCCGGCGATCATCTCCTGGGATTGGGGGACGGGGCCGCCGGAGAATTTGATTTTGGCTCCGATGCCGCGCGTATTGGGGGGGAGGCCCTGGAGGCGGACGGCGAGGCGGGGGGGAGCGGCATCGTTGCGATAAAGGGAGGCGGCGCTATTGAGATTATTGAGGGCGACATCGAGGTCGCCATCCTGGTCGAAATCGGCAAGGGCGAGGCCGTGGGAGACGGCGGGTTCATGGAAGTTCCAGCGGTCGCTGGCGTCGGAGAAACGGAGGCCGCCTTCGTTGCGGAACGCGACGTTGGGGATGTTCATCCGGGCGAAGAGGTGGCGGAGCTGGAGGAGTTCCAGGCGGGAGAGGCGTTTGTTGGCCTTGAGCGCATCGCCGCGGCGGATGACATCGCCATTCATCATTTCGAGCTGATGGCCGGTGGTGACGAGGAGGTCCTCGAAGCCATCGAGATCGACGTCGAGAAAGACGGGAGCCCAGGACCATTCGGAAGCGGCGAGGCCGGCGAACCAGGCGGCTTCGGCCCAGGTGCCATCGCCGCGATTGAGGTAGAGGGTGTTTTGAGAGTATTGGGGGCGGGAGGGGCCGGCGGCGGGATCGTACTTGTAGGGGGGGACTTCGCCGGTCTGGAGCATGCGCTTGTCGTGGAAGCGGCTGAGCATGTCGACGACGATGAAATCATCGAGGCCATCGCGGTCGAGATCGGCGAAATCGACGCCCATCGAGAACATGCTGGTGTGGCGCAGGGCGCGCGCCGGGGCCGCGCGGAAGGTGCCGCGGCCCTGATTGATCCAAAAACGATCCGGGGATTCGAAATCGTTGCAGACGTAGAGATCGGGGGCGCCGTCGCCATTGACGTCGCGGAACATGCAGGAGAGGCCCCAATCGTAGGGCAGGGATTGGAGGGGTATGCCGGATTCGTCGAAGAAGGCTTCGGCGAAGGGCACGGGAGTGAACTTGCCGCCGCCGTCGTTGCGGATGAGGAGATCGACTTCGCCGTGTTCGAGGACGTTGCCGGAGGGGCCGAACGTGAAGCGGCCGACGAGTTCGGCATTCGTGACGGAGCGGCGATTGTAGGCGGCGACGATCGGTTTACCCTGGACGAATTCGCCCTGGATGTTGGCGCCGGGGTCGTCGCGAATGGTCTCGATGCGGTAATTGGCGATGTAGAGATCGAGGTCGCCATCGCCATCGATGTCGGCGAGAGCGAGCGACATGCCGGCGCGGCGGGGGTTGAGCACGGCGGCGGGGGAGAAGCGAGCCTGGCCGTCGTTGAAGAAAATATGGGTGCCCTGCGCGATGGTGTTGAACACGGCGTCGAGATCGCCATCGCCATCGAGATCGGCGAGGGCCAGGCCGGTGCAATCGAGGGCCGGGAGCGCGAGGCCGGTGGCGGGGGTGAGGTCTTCGAAGCGCCACTGGCCGCGGTTGCGATAGACGGTGTTCGGATTATCGAGGCCGGCGAAGACCAGGTCGGCAAGGCCATCGCCATCCAGATCGCCCGCGGCGACGCCGGAGCCGTTGAGGTAGATCTGGTTGGTCGTCCAGCGGGCGGTGCCGAGGAGATTGGTGACGGAAACGCCGGTTTCGGGGCCGAGGCGAGTGAAGCCGGCGGCGGCCGGGGTCGCCCCCAGGCCGGGCGAGGCGAGGAGAGAACCCAGACAGAGCGTGGCGAGAATTTCCAGACCGGCTCTCAGACAGGCTCTCATGCACTGGCTTCGTGGGCGCGCGAAGGCGGGATCAGGGGGCGGGTTCTTTGCCGCGATAGCTGGCGACGACCCAGTCGCTAAGGACGCGGTCGGGCGCTTCGACGGCGGGAAGCTCGATGGTGAATTCGGTCTGGCCCGTGTTTTGCGAGATGAGTTTGAGGCCGAACTGGTAATCCTTGAAATGCTCGGCGCACCAATCACGAACGGGACGGCCCTCCTGCTCGGCGAGGGCGACGATGCGTTCGGCGGCGGCTTCGGTGAAGGCGAGAACGAGCTTGTGATCCTGCTGAAAGCGGCGGCCGAACTCGTGGACGAGCTGGCGGGCGAGGGAGCGCTCCTGCTGCCGGTTCTGGGCGAGGAGATCGGCGAGCGCTTGGGCGGGATTCTCGACCAGCTCTTTGGTGACTTCGAACCGCTTGATGGCGGTGGAGGGGAGCTCGTACTTGAAATTGCGGAGGACGCGTTCGCAAACGGTCATGAGGCCGCGGGCGCCGGTCTGCTCGTGGACGGCGAGATCGGCGATCTGGCGGAGGCCATCGTCCTTGAAGAGGACATCTATGCCGTAGGCGGCGAAGGTTTGCTCGTACTGGCGGATGATGCTGCCTTCGGAATCCTTGAGAATGGTGAAGAGATCCTCGGCGGCGAGGGGATGGCAGACGACCCGGACGGGGAGGCGGCCGATGAATTCGGGCTCGAAGCCGAACTCGATGAAATCGCGCGTCTGAGCCTGGCTAAAGACATCGGGGTCGGCCGAGTCGGCGGCGCCGCGGGCCGAGAAGCCGATGGTGGCTTCGCGAACGCGGCGGCGGATGAGTTTTTCGAGGCCGTCGAAAGCGCCGCTGACGATGAAGAGAATGTGCTTGGTATTGATGGTGGAGGCGGCCTGCTTGCCTTTCATCTGGAGTTCGAGCATGGCCTGCATCTGGCCGGCGAGGTCCTGGGGCGAGCGGGTGGGAACTTCGGTTTCCTCCATGAGCTTGAGGAGATTGGTCTGGACGCCGCGGCCGCTGACATCGCGGCCTCCGTGCTGGCTGGCGGAGGCGATCTTGTCGATTTCGTCGATGTAGATGATGCCGTATTGGGCGCGCTGGACGTCGTTATCGGCGCGGCGGAGCAGCTCGCGGACGAGGTCTTCGACATCGCCGCCGACGTAGCCGGTCTCGGAGAATTTGGTGGCGTCGCCCTTGACGAAGGGAACGCCGATGAGGTCGGCAATGCAGCGGACGAGGTAGGTCTTGCCGACGCCGGTGGGGCCGACGAGGAGGATGTTTTGCTTGGTGTAATTGGGCTGGTCCTTGCCGGACAGGGCGAGGCGGACGTGGTGGTAATGGTCGCACATGGCGACGCTGAGGACTTTTTTCGATTCGTCCTGCTTGATGACGAAGCGGTCGAGGTAGGCTTTGACGTCGCGGGGCTTCTGGTCGAACTCGAAATCGGCGGAGCGGGGCTTGGGCTCGGAGGGGGGCGCGGTGGGTTCGCCGGACGGTTCAGGACGCGGGGTGAAGCCGGGATTGAGGGGGAAATGGCGGCGCATCAGCTCGGCCATCTGGCGCTGGAATTCTTCGGGGGAGGGCGGGCCGCCCCAGGGTCGCATACTCATCGGGGGCATTGTAACGGCAAGGGGCCGGGGCCGCAGTTGCAAAATCGCGCTAAATTTCTCCGGGAAAGTTACGATACGTCATGGAGAGAAGAATCGATCGGCGCGTGAGCGAGCCTGCGCGCGCGCGCCAGAACGAGCGACCATATGCATCCATCTAATTTTGTCCCGACCTTGCACGAGGGAGGCCACGAGGGGAATCCGGCGGCGACGGTGCGGCAGCAACTGCTCCTTCTGGAGGACGATATCGAGTTCGCGCGCTATTTGAAGGAGTACCTCGAGACGTTCGGCTATGCGGTGACGCATGTGACGAACGGGGTTCAGGGCATGCGGAAGATCATGGCGCAGGATTTCGACGGCGTGGTGTGCGACCTGCTCATGCCGAGCCTGCCCGGGGATATGTTTTACCTGGGCGTGGAACGCGTGAAACCGCATCTGTCCAAACGCTTTATCTTCATCACCGGCCATCAGAACAATCCGAAGGTCGGGGAGTTCCTGCGCAAGACGGGCGCGCTCTCGCTGTTCAAGCCGTTCGAGCTGCATGTGCTGCTCGAGACGATCGACGTGGCGCTGAAGGAGCGGCTGGCGGCGTGAGGTCCGGAACGGCCCGCGGAGTACACGCGGGCCATCCATGCTTTGTCCCGGCGGGGAAGCGTTAGAGCCTGTCTGAAAATTGCGGCAGGGCTGACGGCGGGTCTTTTGGCTGGGGCCTTCGTTGGCCCGACCGTTACAGCCCGCTGCGGGGATGCGCCGGTCGCGCCGCCTCGGCCGCAGCCAAAATCCCTCGCCGCCACCCCCGCCGGAATTTTCAGACAGGCTCTTAGAGGCAGGCTCCCAAGGCTTGAATAGATTCGTTCATGGGTTGCCCACAGGAGCGTCCGGTTAACGAGGAGACGCGCGTTGGGAAGTTCTTGGCCATCAT
>CAYZKY010000244.1:0-6224 GCA_964478815.1 uncultured Verrucomicrobiota bacterium | reverse complement strand
TCTGCCCTCATCCACTGAAAACGTCGAAGAACCGGGAATTTTTAGGCCTGCTTTAATACATCAGGCACTACAAGGAGACGCAACTTGATACGCGTCTGCAGAAACGAGAGAGCTGGATGTTTGAACTCGCCATACACAAAAACCCAACTGAAGTGGTTGTGGCATCTGAGATGCTAACCGCGAAAGAAATTGCGGCCGCATCGGCTCTGGATCAGCTTTCGGACAGGACGGAGCGGGAATTCCTAGATCAGGCTGATTCTGCAAACGATAGCTTGGGTCTTGAAATCGAACAGATGCGATGCAGTCTTATGAATTTGCACCCACGGAGGTTCGAACAGCTTGTAAAAATAGTTTTGGAAAAATCAGGATTCGCAAACGTAGCAGTAACACGCTACAGCCAAGACGGCGGCATCGACCTGAATGCTCGAGTGAGTTCCAATGTTTGGCCGCTCCGAGATCTTCACCTCCAAGTGCAAGCAAAGCGCTGGCTTCACACCGTGGGACGCAGAGAAGTTGCGGAACTTCGAGGCAGTCTCGACCTGCACGCCCGTGGCACAATCGTGACAACCAGTCATTTTTCACGAGCTGCGACAATCGAGTCGCGGTCACTTGGAAAATCTCCGATTGTATTGGTGGATGGAAGTGAATTCGCCACCCTAATTCATCGTATTAAGATCACACCCTGACAACAATTCGTTGTCAGTTTTCTTCGTAGATTGCAACCGGCTTCACAGAAGCTTTGGCAAAGCAACGCTGGAAAGATTCGGCAATAATGACCCTGGCTCGGGAAGATACGGGGATGCGGCGGCGTGGCATGTGGTCCATCCTGGCGTCGGTTGGGCGGCACGTTGCGAGCCTCATGCCAGGAGCGCTGCCTAGTTGATGGCGGATGTAGCGGCATTTCATGAGGGCAAGCTGAAGCCGAGGCTCAGCCCGGAAGAAACGGTGCTCAAAGAATCCACCGACTCCAATTCGGACTAATCCTCTTTCTGGCCATTTTAAGAACGGCGCTGGAGGCCCATTTTCAGTTTTTCCTGTTGACGAAGCGCGAGGGATTTCTAGCATGCCACGGTCGTTTCAGAATCCCCCGAGGAGCATGAGAAAACTACTTTATTTTGCCGGGTTGGTGTCGTGGTTGGGGATGGCTTCGCTGGCCGCGGTGCCGCCTGCGGCCGTGGAGCAGATGCGGGCCGCGCGCGCCCAGGCTTCGCCGAAACTGGACACGCCGCTCAGCCAGACTTACGCGGAGTTTGTGCGGCATCGGAACTCCGGCGGGCCGGGCCCGTTCCGGCCGAGCAACCGGCTGGCCCCGTTCGTCGACCGCAAGGGCGGCATGGTGGTCGTCGATGTCACCGCGCGCGCGGGCACGGCGGCGCTGCAACGCCAATTGACCCGGCTCGGCCTCGAACACGGTTCCAGCTTCGGCCGGGTGGTTTCCGGATTGCTGCCGATTTCCGCCATCCCGGCCGCGGAAAAGCTCGATGGCGTGCTCCGCCTGCGCATGGCGTTGAACACCACGCGCAAGGGGCTGGTGACCAGCCAGGGCGATGCGGCGATGCGGGCCGACTTGGGCCGCGCCGATTTCGGCGTGGATGGCACGGGCGTCCGCGTCGGGGTGCTCTCGGATTCCTTCGATGCCTTCGGCACGCAGGCGGTCATCGACCAGACCAACGGGGATTTGCCCCTGGATATCATCGTGCTGGAGGAAGGCCCCATCGACGACACTCTCGACGAAGGCCGCGCCATGATGCAGATCATCCATGACATTGCGCCCGGGGCTGGCCTCGCGTTTAACAGCGCCTGGTACGGCACCGCCGGATTCGCCAACGGCATCCTCGCGCTGGCGAGCATCGGTTGCCAGGTGATCGTCGATGACGTCGGGTATCTCGAAGAACCGTTCTTGCAGGATGGCATTCTTAATTACGTGGTCGACCTGGTGGCTGCGGCGGGGATTTCGTACCACTCGGCGGCGGGCAATCTGGGGCGCAACTCGTACGAGGCTCCGTTCCGTAATTCCACCGCCATCGGCGGTTTGAACGTGCATGATTTCGATCCGGGCCCCGGCGACGTCCCCTTCATGCAAGCCGTGGTGCCGCCGCAGGGGGTGCTGGCCTTCGTGCTCGAGTGGGCCGATCCGAACTATTCCGTCAGCGGCCCGCCCGGCGCGGCCACGGATCTGGATGTGTACCTGTTCAACGCCGATTTCAGCCAACTGCTGTCCTTCAGCATCGGGGCCAATATCGGGGCTGATCCGTTCGAAATCCTGATTCACATCAACGAAACGGAAGAAGCGCAGCTCGTGCATATTCTGGTCGATCGTTACGACGGCCCGCCTCCGACGCTCATTAAGTGGATCGAGCTTGGGAATCCGAGCTACGATGGATTCTTCACCCACAGCAGCACGGCGTGGGGACACCCCAGCGCCCGGGGTGCCATCGGGGTCGGCGCGGCATACTACCTGGAAACTCCGGCTTTCGGCGTGAACCCGCCGCTTATCGAAAGCTACTCTTCGACCGGCCCCATGCCGTTTCTCTTCGACGTGAAGGGCAAGCGGATCAATCAGCGCCGCCGCCAGCCGCTGCTGGTCGCGCCGGACGGCGTCGAGACCACTTTCTTCTATGCGGATGCCGACGGCAACGGCATTCCAAACTTCTTCGGGACCTCCGCTGCGGCGCCTCATTCTGCGGCCGTGGCCGCTTTGCTCTGGCAGGCGAATCCCGCGGCCACGCGTTATCAGATTCAGGCTGCGTTGGTGGCCAGTTGCATCGATATGGGGCCGCCCGGTTTCGACGAAGCTTCCGGCTACGGCTTGATCCAGGCAGATGCCGCCCTGGCCGCCATCTCGGGTCCGCTCGCACCCGGAGACCTGAATCTCGATGGCTGCGTGGATCGCGCCGATCTCCTCGAATTAACCCATGCGCTCCAGATGCAGCCGATCTACGATCCGGCGCTGGACCTCAATAGCGACGGCCGAGTGAATTCCGCCGATGCCCGCGCGCTCGTGCTGCTGTTTTCCAATCCCGGCGGTGCTCCCTGCGAGTAAGCGCCATCAACCTTATTTGCTCGAAACCATGAAAATGCCCATCTCCCTCTTGAGCGCCGGTCTGCTGGCCGCCGCCGCTCCGCTGCAAGCCTTCTCCGTCCGCACGAGTCCCGATCTTTATCTGGGTTTTGGCCAGACCGGGACTATCGATCTAATCGTCGAGGGGCTCGGGCTCGGCGGCAGCTATCTCGGATCGTACCAGGTGGTCATGAGTTACGATCCCGCCGTGGCCACCGCGTTCTCGGCCACGCCCGGCAGCGCGCTCGGCGGGCCGGTCGACAGCATCTATCTGCCCAACCTGTTCCCGGGCGCGATCGATGTCACCGAGATTTCTTTGCTCGGCTCAGGCCAGCTTTCCGGGTTGCAGCAGCCCACCGAAACGCTTGTTCAGTTCGATTTTCTCGCTCTGGATTACGGTACGACACTGCTGAGTTTCGACTTGGTGGAGCTGGGGGATGCGCTTGGTTTCTCTGTCGCGGGGGATGTCGTCTACGAAGCTTCCATCACCGTGCCCGAAAGCGGAAGCGTGGGGTGGGGGCTGGCGGCGCTGACGTTGGGATTCGTAGCCTTCCGGCGAACCGGGGCCGCGCGGGCGCATTAACCGGCGATCTTTTCGGCCAATTCCTCGGCCGGATACGTCCAGATTTCGGCGAGTGTCGGATGGTAGTGGGGCAGGGCGGCCAGTTCGGCGACCGTCATGTGTTTCGCCATCGCGGCCACGATTTCGTGGATTAGTTCACCCGCCACCGGCCCGCAACACGACCCGCCCAGAATCTCTCCGCTCCCCGGATCGGCGAGCAATTTCACGAAGCCGTCGCGCGCTTCCATGAGCATCGATTTGCCGTGGTCGCCGAACGGGTAGCTGGCCGCGAGGAACGGCCGGTTCGCGCTCTTCGCTTCGGCTTCGGTCAGCCCCACCCGGGCGACCTGCGGGTCCGTGAACACCACGCTGATCAGCAGCCGATAATCCATTTGGTGCGCACCCGAAACGGCCAGAATGTTCCGCGCCGCGATTTCGCCCTGCTGGATCGCAATATGGACGATCTCGTACGGCCCGGTGCAATCGCCGGCCGCGTAGATGTGCGGCGCGCTGGTCCGCATTCCGGCATCCGTCGCGATCCGCCCATCCACCGTTTCGACGCCGGCCTGTTCGAGCTGCAAGCCTTCCAGATGCGGCCGCCGGCCCAGGGCAAAGAGGATTTCCTCCGCCGCCACTTCCACCGGCTGTCCGCCGTGCTCGAAGGTGACGACCTTGCCATCGCCCCGCCGCGCCGCGCCCGTCAGCCGCGTGCCGGTGTAGACCGTCATGCCTTCGCGGCGAAAGACGGTTTCGACCGCCGCCGCCGCTTCTGGATCCTCCTCGCGCAGAATCCTTCCCGAGCGCTGGACCAGAGTGACCTGCACGCCCATGCGGCAGAAGAACTGCGCCAGTTCGACCGCCACGGCGCCTCCCCCCAGCACGATCAACGATTCCGGAAGCTCTCGCAGCGAGAGGGCCTCATCGCTGGTGAGATAACCGGCTTCCGCCAGAGCGGGCAGGGGAGGCGCGGCCACGGCCGAACCCGTCGCCACCACGAAATGCTTGGCGCGCACGCTGCCGCCCGTGCTCAATTCGAGCGTGTGAGCATCCTTGAACCTGGCTTCGGCCCGAATGAATTCGAACCGCCCGTCGCGCAACTGGCCTTCGCGGTACGCCGCAAATTCCTGGATCAACCGATCCTTCCGCGCGAAAACCGCCGCCGCGTCCACGCCGACTTCGCCCACGCGCAAGCCGAACACCCCGCCGCTGCGCGCCAGATGCCGGACCTCCCCCACATAAAGCAGGGCCTTGGTGGGCATGCACCCGCGCAGGATGCAGAGCCCGCCCACTTCGCGTCCGCCCTCGATCACGGCGGTCTTCAATCCGCCCGCCGCGCAGGTCCGCGCCGCGGCATATCCCGCGCTCCCGCCGCCGATCACCGCCACATCCACTTCGGACAACTCGCCCATTCCGGCCTCTTCTGTGCTCGCGTCTGCTCGACGTAACACGACGGCCTACGGCAGCTCGCGCACTCGCAGATTCCGGAAAATGACCGGCGCTCCTTCCGATTCGAGGCACAAGTAACCGACGGCCGGTTTGATGCCCGTTCCGCCGGAGACTTCTTCGCCGTTGACCCAGAGCCGCACCTCGCCATTGATGGCCCGGATGTAGTAGTGGTTCCACTCCTTCACCCCTTTGCTCAGGTTTTTGCGCGGGAAGCTCCGCACCCCCTTGGGCGCGACGATCGGGAACGGCGTCATTTTGGTGCTGCCGGTCGGGAAGACATCACCGTTGGTCGTGAACCAATCCGCTTTCTGCTTGTGGTCCCGCTCGTACTGCTCGGTATAACCGTGGTCGAGAATCTGGACTTCGAGCCCCGTCGGCAGCCGGCCTTTGCCCGCCTCGAGATCTTTGATCGACTCCGGCGTGGCCCAGAAGAACACTCCCGAATTGCCTCCCGAGGTCTGATGCGACCATTCCACCACCACCTCGAGATTCGTGACCATCGTGTGCGTGCGGATCACGCCCACCGGCTGGCCGGTGCAGTAAATCATCCCGTTCGTCCAGGCCCAGGTCGTTGGGGCGCAATTGACGTTGGTGAAGTCCTCCTTCCACAGCGCCCGCCAGCCGTGCCCGGTGCCATCGATAAACGCCTTGGGCTGTGGGCTTTCGGCGGGCCTGGCCGGTTCCGCCCCTTGGACCGGGCTCAAGCCAAGGAGTCCCACCATCAACGCCACCCCCATCCAACCTCCGAGTCGCAACTTGAATTCCATGACCTGAGCGTCGCACATCGCCTTCCAAGTTTGAAACGCAAACTTCCCCGATGGGTGTGATTATTTGGGGCGGGCCGTGAAGGTGACGGCGAAGCCGCCCGAGAGCAGGCCGCCGAACCGATTTTGCGGCCACCCCCCCCTATTTTTTGAATGAGGAGGGCGGGCAGGGGGCGAGGTTTCATGGGGGGTGGGGTTGGAGGTTGGCCTGATTCAGGTGCGGGAAATGTAGACTTCCTGGGTGACGGGAGGGGGTTAGAACGTGTGAAGGGCGGGTCGTTTTGCGTGCAGGAAGTCCTATTTACGCGGGTTTCGTGAGGGTGGGCGCACGGGCCAGGCGGGGGCAGGATGGGGAGCGCCGGGAGGGGGACGCTGAGTTTAACACAGAGAT
>CAYZKY010000243.1:0-6355 GCA_964478815.1 uncultured Verrucomicrobiota bacterium | reverse complement strand
AAGTTGCTGACCAAGCTTAAAGTGTACAAAGGAACGGTCCATCCCCATGCCGCCCAGCAGCCGGCGGTTCTGAAAGTGGCGAACGCGTAATCGAATTTTTTCCGAAGACTATGGCGACTACTGAATTTCTCGGAACGGGGCGGCGCAAGACCGCGGTGGCCCGCGTTCGGCTGGCCGGCGGTTCGGGCAAAGTGACCATCAACGGCCGCTCGCTGGAAACCTATTTCGTGCTCGAGACGCAGCGCAACTCCCTGCTCCAGCCGCTGACCGTCACCGATACTCTCAGCAAGTACGACGTTCGCGTGAACGTAAAGGGCGGCGGCCCGAACGGCCAGGCGGGCGCGGTGCGCCACGGCATCGCCCGCGCGCTGCTCGAAGCGGACGCCACGTTCCGCCCCGCGCTCAAGGCGCAGGGCCTTCTGACGCGCGATCCGCGCATGAGGGAGCGCAAGAAGTACGGGCAACCCGGCGCGCGCAAGCGGTTCCAGTTCAGCAAACGTTGATCGAATCAGGACCCTTTCGCCCCGCGGTGCAAGCCCGCGGGGCTTTTTGCTTTGAGCGACGCAAGGTGGGTTTCCCAGTGACAACTTTTTCGGAGGTGGTGCTTGATTAAAGTGGCGATCGTTGGGGCCAGCGGCTATGCCGGCGAGGAACTCGTCCGTCTCCTCCTCGGGCACCCGCGGGCGGACCTCACCGCCGTGACCTCCCGCCAGTACGCGGGGCAGGCCATCGCCCAGGTCTTTCCCCGTTTTTCGCATCTTCCCAAGGCGCGTTCCCTCGTTTTCACCGACCCCAACGCCGAGCTGCTCGCCAAGGCGGCGGATGTCGTCTTCCTCGCGCTGCCGCACGGGGTGGCGGCTGAGTTTGCGGTGCCGCTGCTTGCCCTCGGCTGCAAGGTCATCGATCTGAGCGCGGATTTCCGGCTGAAAGACCCGGCCGTTTACCAGGAATTTTACGCGCACGAGCATCCCGCGCCGGAGCTGTTGAAGCAATCGGTCTACGGGCTCCCGGAAGTCCACCGCGAGCGGATCAAATCCGCCACGCTCCTGGCCTGCCCCGGCTGTTATCCCACCAGCATCCTCGTGCCGACGATCCCGCTGCTTCGGGCGGGGCTGATCGATCCCGATCACATCATCGCGAATTCGATGAGCGGTGTGACCGGGGCCGGCCGCAAGGTGGAGGTCGATTACCTGTTCGCCGAGTGCAACGAGAGCGTCCGGCCTTATGGCGTTCCCAAGCACCGGCACCTCTCCGAACTCGAGGAGCAACTCTCGGCGGCGGCCGGCCGGAAGGTGGTGATGCAATTCACGCCGCACCTCATCCCGGTCAATCGCGGCATCCTGACCACCCTTTGCCTGAAGCCCACCGGCTCGCCGGCGGACACCGCGCAGGAAGTTGCCGCGGCCTACCGTAAAGCGTATAGCGAGGAGCCCTTCGTTCGCCTGCTCGAGGGCAAAACCCTGCCCGATACAAAGAATGTTGTCGGCACGAATTTCCTCGAACTGGCTTGGCGGGTCGATCCGCGCACCGGGCGGCTGATCGTCATGAGCGCCGAGGACAATATCGTCAAAGGCACCAGCGGCCAGGCGATTCAGTGTTTCAACCTCATGCACGGCCTCCCGGAAACCACCGGGCTTTATTGATCCCATCGACGATGCCAACGCCTCCATTTCGCCACATCGAAGGTTCCGTCACGGCCCCGCACGGCTTCCTCGCCTCGGCCGTGTTCTGCGATATCAAGCGCCTCGGCACCGGCAAGGGGTCGAACAAGGGCAAAAAGCGCGATCTCGGCCTCATTGTTTCCGAAACCCCGGCCGCCGTGGCCGGGCTGTTCACCACCAGCCAGGTCTGCGCCGCGCCCGTCAAGGTCAGCGCGCAACGTGTCGCCCGAGGCAGCGCGCAGGCCATCGTCGTGAACTCTGGCAATGCCAATGCCTGCACCGGCCGCCAGGGGCGGCGCGACGCCGAGGAAATGACCGCGGCCGCGGCCAGGGCCTTGGGCCTCGCGAAGGAGGATGTGCTCGTCTGCTCTACCGGCCGGATCGGGGTCGTGCTTCCGATGGCCAATGTCCGCCGGGGGATCGCCGCCGCGGCTGAAGAGATCGACAGCACACGCGAACGCGCCGCCCATCTGGCCGAGGCCATCATGACGAGCGACACCCGTCCCAAGGAAATCGCCGTCGAATTGGTCATCGATCGCCGCCCCATCCGCATCGGCGGCATTTGCAAAGGCGCCGGCATGATCCAGCCCGGCATGAGCCGCACCGGCGCGCGCCCGGCGGCGGGGCTCCACGCCACGATGCTCGGCTTTGTCACCACCGATGCCGCCATCGATCCCGCGGTTTTGCAGGACAGCCTCGAAACCGCCGTCGCCCAAAGTTTCAATCGCATCACGATCGATGGCGATATGAGCACGAACGACACGGTGCTCGTTCTCGCCAATGGCCTCGCGGGCAATGCGCCGCTCAGCGGCCGCCAGCTCGCGGCGTTCCAGGCCGCCCTCAATCACGTCTGCCTCGAACTCGCCAAAATGATCGTCCGCGATGGCGAAGGCGTGACCAAGTTCGTCACGGTCCGCGTCCATGGCGCGAAGACGCCCCAGGATGCCGAATCCGCCGCCCGCGCCGTCGCGAACAGCGCGCTCGTCAAAACGAGCTGGTTCGGCGGCGATCCCAATTGGGGCCGCATTCTCGGCGCGCTCGGCTACAGCGCCGCGCGGATCGTCGAAGAGAAGATCGACGTCGCTTACAGCGCGCCAGGCGCGCGTCAGCTTACCTATGCCCTGAAGCGCGGGCAGCCCACCGCGACCTCCTTTGCCACGCTCTGCCGCTGTGTCGCCGCCCCGGAATTCGATCTTCACATTTTCCTCAACGTCGGCCGTGCCGAGGCCGTGGTCTATACATGCGACCTGACGGAGGAATACGTCGATTTCAACAAGGGGGACGTTTCAGATCCCTCATCGCTGGGAGGCTAGGTGCAGGAACTCATCGACAAAGCCGCCACCTTGCTCGAAGCGCTGCCCTACCTGCAACGCTTCCGCAGCCATACTTTTGTCATCAAGTACGGCGGCAGCTTCATGGATTCCCCCGACCCGCGCGTTCGGTCCGGTGTCGCGCGCGATGTCGTGTTCCTCGAAGCCGCGGGCATCAACCCCGTGGTCGTGCATGGCGGCGGCAAGGCCATCACGCGCGCCATGGAAAGCGCGGGCCTGAAGGCCAGCTTCGTGCAAGGCCAGCGCGTCACCGATGCCGCGACCGTCGCCGTCGTCGAACGGGTGCTCTCCCACGAGATCAACCCCGATATCGTCCGCACCATCAATTCCCTGGGCGGCAAAGCGCGTGGGTTTGCCGGCAGCGATATTTTCACCTGCCGGAAGATGCAAGTGACCGGCGCCGGCGGCGAGTCCCTCGACCTCGGCTTCGTCGGCGAAGTCTTCGCCGTCAATACCGATCCGCTCCTCGAGTGCATCCGGCATAATGTCACTCCAGTGGTCAGCCCCACCGCGCGCGGCGAGGATGGCCAGATCTACAACTGCAATGCCGATGTCTCGGCGGCCCAGACGGCCATCGCGCTGGGTGCCAAGCGTCTCGTCTTCATGAGCGATGTCCCGGGCCTGATGCGGGATCCGAAAGACCCCGCCACGGTTATCTCTCATCTCCGCACGGCCGAGATCGATCCGCTCAAAGCTCAGGGCATTGTCGATAAGGGGATGATTCCCAAAGTCGACAGCGCCGTCGCCGCCCTCCGCGCTGGCGTGGACAAAGTTTCGTTCGTCGACGGACGCGTCCCGCATTCCGTCCTGATGGAAATCTTTACCGACGCCGGAGTCGGAACCGAGGTGGTGCTATGAAAGAGATTGTGCCCGAACCTCCTGCCGTGGTGCAGAATCGCTTCCGCGGCATTCAGGAGCTTTTCCAGCGCCATGTCGTCCCCTCCTACGGCCGTTTCGAGCTGGCCATCGACCGCGGCTCCGGCAGCTATCTCTGGGATGTGAACGGCCGCCGCTATCTCGATTTCGGCGGCGGCATCGCGGTCTGCGCCCTGGGCCACGCCAGCCCGGACATCACCGCCGCGCTAGTCGAGCAATCGCAAAAGCTCGTCCACGTCTCGAACCTCTATTACACCGAGCCGCAAGGCCGCTTCGCCGAGGAACTCGTCCAACTCATCGCGCCGGGCAAAGTCTTCTTCTGCAACAGCGGCGCTGAAGCCAACGAAGGACTCTACAAGCTTGCCCGCAAGTTCGGCCATGACGAAGGCCGCTTCGAGATCATCACCGCGCTCGGCTCCTTCCACGGGCGCACGCTCGCGGGCATCGCCGCCACCGGCCAGGACAAGGTGAAGAAGGGCTTCGAACCGATGGTTGCCGGCTTTAAGCACGTTCCGTACAACGATCTCGCCGCCATCGAACAAGCCATCTCTCCGGCCACCGTCGCCGTCCTGATCGAGGGCATTCAGGGCGAAGGCGGCATCACCCCCGCCCGCCCCGACTATCTGCTCGGTCTTCGCCGGCTTTGCGACGCGCGCAAGATGCTCCTCCTCATCGACGACGTGCAGGGCGGCTGCTTCCGCACCGGACGCTTCACCAGTTTCCAGCGCATTCTCGAAGACGTTCCCGGGGGGGCCAGCTTTCTCCCGGATGGCCTCGCGATGGCCAAGTCCCTCGGCGGCGGTTTCCCCATCGGGGCGTTTTGGGTGCGGGAGCTTCATCAGGATTTGCTCGGCCCCGGCACGCACGCCACCACCTATGGCGGCACTCCTCTCGGCTGCGCGGTTGGTCGCAAGGTGCTCGAAGTCATCCGGCGCGATCATCTGGATCGGCACGCCCGCGAACTGGGCGCTGAGCTGCGTTCCCGGCTCGAAGCGATTCGCCAGCGTTACCCGGCGGTGCTCAAAGAGGTGCGAGGCTTCGGCCTGATGATCGGCCTGCAGGTCGCCGACGATCACCCGGCCTTCGCCAAGTCGGATAAGTCCCCCGCCCTCCAATTCGTCAACGCGCTTCACCAGGCCGGTCTGCTGACCGTCCCGGCCGGCGCGAATGTCATCCGTCTTTTGCCCGCCCTGAACCTCGGCCAGGCCGAGGCCAACGAAGGGCTGGGGCTTATCGAGAAGGTCGTTGCGGCCTTCGCCACGTCGTCATCCTCATGAAACACCTGCTGAGCATCGAAACCCTCGACCCGGCCGACTTCCAGCATATCCTGGCCGCTTCCGCCCCCATCAAGCGCGAGCGCGGCCACCACCGCTCTCTGCCCCTGCAGGGCCAGACCTGGGCGCTCATCTTCTCCAAGTCCTCCACCCGCACCCGCGTCTCCTTCGAGACGGGCATTCGCGAACTCGGCGGCCAGGTCATGTTCCTGAATGCGAACGACATTCAGCTCGGCCGCGGCGAACCGATCAAGGATACCGCCCGCGTGCTTGGTCGCATGATCCACGGCGCGGTCATCCGCACCTTTGCCCAGACCGATGTCGAGGAGTTTGCCGAGTATGCGAAAATTCCCACCATTAACGCCCTCACCGATCAGGAACATCCCTGCCAGATCCTGACGGATATCTTCAGCTTCGAAGAAAAGCGCGGCTCCATCCGCGGCCGAGTCGTTACCTTCATCGGAGACGGAGCCTGCAATGTCGCCGCCTCCTGGATCTTTGCCGCCGCGAGGGCCGGCTTCGAACTCCGCATTGCCGCCCCCGCCAAGTACCAGCCCAGCCGCGAATTGCTCGAACGGGCGGGGGGCCAGGTGGTTCTCTTCGAAGACCCGGTCGCCGCCAGCCGCGGGGCCGATCTGCTTTACACGGACGTCTGGATTTCCATGGGTAAGGAAGCCGAAGCGCAAGCCCGGCTGCAGGACCTCGCCTGTTACAAGATCGATGCCCGCCTCCTCGCCGTCGCGAAGCCAGACGCCCTCGTGATGCACTGCCTCCCGGCCTACCGCGGCAAGGAGATCGACGCCGCCACTTTCGAGCAACACGCTCTCACCATCTTCGACCAGGCCGAAAACCGCCTCCACGTCCAGAAAGCCATCCTCGCCTGGCTCGTGGCGAATCGATAAGTCGGTCCCCGCACGGCCACGATCCAAAGATTCTCCCCAAGCCCTGCCGGAATCCTCGGGCGGGCTCTCGGTGCGGTGATCGGCCCGCGACAACCCGTTGCCAGCCGGCCCTTGGATGGCCCTCCGTTGCGGATTCTGGTTCGCCCTCCTTCCGTCACGCTCATCCTCGGCGCAATTAGATAAATCTAGAATCGGACTCGATCAGGGCGTTCTAAGAAAACTGGCCGTTCAAGCTGTTAGATTCATTGACATTTTTTCACAGCCGTCCCACGGAAGAAGAGAGAATCGGTTGGACTCCTTTTAAGTTAACC
>CAYZKY010000242.1:0-6376 GCA_964478815.1 uncultured Verrucomicrobiota bacterium | reverse complement strand
TGACCCGCCCTTCACCCGTTCTAACCCCCTCCCCCGTAATTCCACACATTCCACCTATTCCGCATCCCCGAATTCCACCTTTCACCCCCACCCCGCCCGCCGCCCGGCCCCTTGCCCCGCTCACCTCAACCTGCCCCTCCCTGAGGTTGCTTCGCCCCTCAAAACCCCTCCAAAAAGCCCGTATTGCCCCTTCCCGCCCCCGAAAAATCCGCCCCGTGCCAGCCCAATCGAGCGCGGCCCATCGATCACTCTTGCACAACAAAAAGAGGGACGCGCGGATGCGACGTCCCTCTCGTGCGGCACCGTAAGGAAAGTTAGTCTTCGGCCTGGAGCAGGCGCAGTCGGTAAAAGGCCTGCCGTTTGGCCGGCCCGGCGTCCTCCGGGAAGTTCGCTTCGCCGTCGATGACTTCGACCGTGCCAATTTCCGTCCAGTGGATGAGATCCTCGGATGTTTCGAGCACGCAACGCTGGCCCGACGGAGCGCCGATCTGCAGCGTGGCCTTGCCCGCCGGCGTCTTCCCCGCCGCAAGGAAGCGCGGCTTGGTGTCCTCATCCGGCACCGCCAGGACTTCGAGAAGCCGGGCCTTGGCGCCATCCCGGTCGCTCAGCAGGTAGCAATCCGGAGGCGGCGGATGGATCGCGATGCAGACCGCCGGCTGGAGAATCAGCGCCACGGCTTCATCGCCTTCCTCCAATTTATCCTGAATCGGTTTCACGACCACTTCCACACTCTCCCGCCCGGCCGGCAGCTCCACGCTGCCGCTGAGTTCCGAGTAGTCCTCGCCATTTACGGCATTGCCGTCCAACCTGTAACGGACCAGCACTCCGACATCGCCTGGGCCGCCCACGCGGCGGATGGTGAACACCACCGGATCGGGCGCGCCATCCGGACCGATCTCCGCTCCGAGCCAGTCGGTGGCGTCGACCGCCAGCACGACCTGCCGCGACTCCACGTCGCGGGCCACCACGAAATATAACGGCGCCGAACTCACGCTTTGCCCGAGGGAGTCGACCGCCTTGGCGAAGATCTTGTGCTCGCCCGCTGGCACGTTCAACCAGATGAACTCGTGGTGGATCGGCGTGCCGGGGTCGGGCGCCCGGAAGAACTGGATGTTCGAAACGCCCAGCATTTTTTCGCCGCTGTAAAACTCGACATGAGAGATGTAGCCGTCCGGATCCTGGGCGATGAGGCGGAACGTAATCTCCGCGCCGCTTTCGAATTTCGCCCCGTTTTCGGGTTCGGTGAACTTCAAAGAAGCCTTGGACTCCACCACATCGTTGTCGAACAAACGCACCGCCACGCGTCCGTGCTCGGCCGAGATGCGATACGGCTGGGCAATCAACCGCGCCGTGTCGGGCGGAGGCAGGATCTCGATCACGATCGATTCGTCGCCTTCCGGCAGGGCGTCATCCTTGGCTTCGATGCTGAAAATGACCGAACTCTCACCCTTCGGGATTTCGATGGCTTCCGGAAGTTTGGCATAATCCTCGCCGGGTGTGGCCGTGCCCCCCACGGCGATAAAGACCGGGAGCGGCAGGTCGAGATTCAGATCGCGGCGATAAATCTGAATCTGGCCGGGAACGGATTCCGTCTCGGGCCAGGGGGAGAAGACCGGCGGGGCGAGATACTGAATCCCAACGATCGGCCCACTTCCTTCCCCACCGAATTCGATAACCACCGGCTTGGACATCACGATATGCCCGTTGGCATCGATCCCCCGTGCGGTCAGTTCCACCGATCCCGCTTCCGGCCCGATCCACTCGAAGCTATGATGGATGGGGCTTCCGTCAGGGGGGGCTTGGACGAACACGATTTCCGAAACGCCGATCACCCGCCCCTCGCGCAGAAGTTCGAGCCGATGGATGAACCCACGAGGATCGATGGCAACGGCCTCCGTTTTAACCGACGCCCCCGGCGGGAATTGGGCTCCGGTGCGTGGCGAGAGAATCTCCACCGTCGCGCCGGGGGACCAATCGTTGTCCCGGATCACCACCCGGGCCACGCCGGCCTTGGGGTCGATCAAATACGCCGGAACCAGGCCGAGCGTCTGATAGGGCGGTTCGACGATGTGAGCCACCACCGTTTCGTCGCCCTCCACGAGATCGTCATCCACCGGTCCCACGAGGATCTCGGCCTTCGCCGCGCCACGTTCGAACATTACGGACTCAGGCAGGGCGTTGTAATCGGCCTCCGGCCTGGCCGTCCCTTCGTATTTCAGAAACACTTCAAGAGCGCCGTCCAGAGAGCCGGTGCGGTGCAGCGTGAAGACGGCGGGAGCGATGCGCGTGGTGGGGCTCGGTTCCGTGGTCTCGATGCGGGTCGCTTCGATGCTGACGATCGGCGTGGTGTGGTAAGTGGAAGAATCGGCAATTGTCACCACGGCAGAGGCAAACTGGCTGTCGATGGCGTAGCTTGGAAGCGGTCCCGCCAACGGGCTGGCCACGAGAGTCGCGACGACCGTCTCCTCCGGCTCGATCTCGGAATCCATCGCCCCGATGACGAGCAGATCGGCCTTATCCTGCCCCGGCTCGAACCCGATCGTGGTGGGAAGTTCGGCGTAGTCTTTGCCCGCAGTCGCGCTGCCGGAATACTCGAGAAACACCCGCAAGGGCAGGTTCAAATCGCCCTTGCGCGTCACGATGAATTGCCCCGGCAGCACCAGCGCCGTCGGGCTGATCTCCGCGGTGGCTTCCCGGGCCGCAAAGAGGCGCACCACCTGCTCGCTGCCGCCCGATTTCAAAACCGTGATCGGCACCGGCTTCGATTCCACCTTGGCTCCAGAGGTCGCAATGGCTCGGGCCGAAAGCACATGCTCGCCCGCCGGAACGTCCTGCCATTCCAGATAGTGAACCCGGGGCCGCCCCGGGATGACGGCGTCCTTCGTAAAATGTTGCGAAACGCCGATCAACCGCTCGTTGGCGAAAAACTCCACTCGGCGAATGTCTCCATCGGGGTCGACCGCCGTCGCCTGGATTTTCAGAGAACCGGGTGCCAGCACCGTGGCGCCGGGCGCGGGATAATCGATCGTCAGCACCGCGGCGCGGACCGGATCGATGGGGTCGATCGGATGCGGCCGGGGTTCGAAGGCCGAGGCGACAGAGAGCCAGAGGAAAGAGGCCGCGAAGAGGATCAACCGCGGCAGCAGGCGTGCAGGATTCATAAGCGATTCGCGATTCATTCTTCTGTATGATAACACCCATACAGTCCTCACGCAAGAGAAATTTGCATCTCTTTTTGAAAGAACTTCTCGGCTGGCTTCGTAGCACTCTTGGTTAGGTTTGTTTCGCAAACTCCGGCCGGGCAGCCACCTTGGGGTGGAAGCCTGCGCCGGATTTTTTTGTGAGCCTGGCCGCTCAACGCGGCCCGTGATTGCTGGCGCTCGCTTCAGCGGGACTTGTCGAGCCCGGTCGCGGCGTTATCTTGCCCGCGTGACGCATCGCGGCGCGCTCGACGATCTGCAACAACGCGTCTGGAACGGGGAGCGCATCTCCGCTTCGGACGCGCTGACCCTGTACCATCTGCCTCTGGAGGAACTCGGGGCTCTGGCGCATCGCCGCCGCGAACTCAGCAAGGCCGATGCCTACGCGGGACGTGGCAACGACATCATCACCTACATCGTCGATCGGAACATCAACTACACGAACGTCTGCAACGTGTATTGCAAGTTCTGCGCGTTTTACCGGGTGGAAGCGGACGACGACGCGTATGTCATCACGTTCGACGAGATCGACCGGAAGATCGAGGAACTCCTCGCGGTGGGCGGCACGCAGATTCTGATGCAAGGCGGACACCATCCGAAGCTGAGCATGCAGTGGTATCTCGACCTCCTCAGCCATCTGAAGGCGAAGTTCCCGCAGATCAATATCCACGGCTTCAGCCCGAGCGAGTTCGTTCATTTTGAAGAGGTATTCCAAAAACCCCTTGAGGAAATCCTCCGCTCGTTTCGCGCGGCGGGGCTGGGATCAATTCCCGGCGGCGGCGGGGAGATTCTGGTGGATCGCGTGCGGAAGCGCATCGCGCCGCTCAAAGCGATGTCCGATGATTGGCTGAAGGTGATGGACGTGGCCCATCGGCTCGGCTTGAAATCGAGCGCGACCATGATGTTCGGGCACGTCGAAACGATCGAGGACAGGATCGAGCATCTCGAACGCGTCCGCGCCCAGCAGGACGCTTCCGGCGGTTTCACGGCCTTCATTGCGTGGACATTCCAGGCGGAGAACACGCGATTGAAAGCGCCGACCGTGGGCGCAAATGAGTACTTGCGGATGCAGGCCTTGAGCCGGATTTACCTCGATAACATCCCGAACATCCAAAGTTCCTGGGTGACCCAAGGGCTCCAGATCGGCCAGGTGGCGCTGCGCTTTGGGGCCAACGACCTGGGCAGCATCATGCTTGAGGAGAATGTCGTCTCCCAAGCGGGCACCACCTTCCGCATGACGGTCGACGATATGCGCCGCCTGATCGGCGAACTCGGTTACGAGCCGCGGCAGCGCGATAATTGGTACAGCTTGCTGAATTGAGCGGCCTCAGCCCGATACCCGCGCCGCAAGGTCAGACCTTGAGCAAGGAGCGGGCTTCGGCCAGGCCGGGCGCCGGGCGGCCAAACTCGCTCGCGGTCACGCGCGCCAGGCCGACCAGATAGCGCCAGCGAAACGGCGCGCGGCTGGCGGCAAATTCCTCCGAGACCGTCCGGTAAAACTTCTCGGCATGCAGCGCCCCATCCTCGCTCACCGCATACCGCAGCAACAGATCGAACACTGGCCGATGCGGATGGCCGAGTTCGCCGCAGCGATGCACGATGGCGCTGGCGTGGGCCTGCAGATTGCCGCGAATGGCCTCATCGAGGTCGCTGAGCAGGCGTTCGGGTTCGGTGGCCTTGATCCGGTCGAGTTGCCACTGGACGGGCAACGGCTGCCATTTCGTAAACTCCCCGCCGCGTTCCACGCGGTCCAGCGCGAGCTGGTAAGCGCCGAGGATCAGGCTCGCGAAGCAATTCCGGTGATTCGTCACCCGCGCCATGTTGCGCCAGGCATTCGCCGAGTCGCTGGCATGAACGCCGATGGAATCCCCATGCACGCTGCCGATGGGCTTGCCCGCGACTTCCTGGCTGGGCGGGCGGCCTTGATCCCGGAGGACCAATTGATTCGCCGCCAGCGAGATCGCATGCCCGGCGTCGTCAGGACGCATCCCTTCGGCCAGCGCCGCGCCCATGGCCTGGGCGGCCTGCTCGGGGGTGGCATTGAAAATCGTCTGCGACATCGCCTCGATCCAAGAATCCTCGGCGCGGCGATCGCCCGGCTGTTTCGCGAGCAACCCGTGCTCCTCCAGCACCTTGGGCAGGACCGTGCGCGGATCGTCCGGCCTGGGTGCCCGGCTCCAGGATTCGGCTCGGACACAGTACCGCACCGACTGCCGCAGCAAGGTGTGGGCATGTTCGGGGCCTACGACTCCCAGCAGATCCCACGCGCGATACGGCAGGACTACTCGATGCACTTCGGTATGATCGTGGACCGCGAGCAGCAATTCGTTGAAAGCTTGGTCGGGACCGCCTTGCGCCAGGGCGGCGAACATTCGCTCCGCCCCTTCGGTGTTTTTCTGCCGGATCGCATCGCGGAGCAATTCGCCGCCGCGCGCATTGGCCGGCAGCGTTTCCGGTTCCACGGTTCGCAAGACCTCCGCCTTGCGTCCGCCGCGTTCCTGAATGCGGCTGGTATTGCGATAGAGCACCTTGAAGACCGGCAGCGCCTGCGATTCGGCCGGCAATTCCTGAGACATCGTGTAGGCCGGCGAGAGCGCCATCAGCGTGTGGAAGCCTACGTAATCCTCGCCGCCGAATGTGCGGGCGTTGGCCAGCGCCGCCGCCGCAGTCAGACGCCGCAAATCGGTGCCTGCCCGCATTTCCGCCACCAGGGCCGGCAGCAACTTCTCGGCGGGCGTCTCCTGCATCAAGCCCACAAGCCGTTCGAGAGAACCGAAGGCCAGCGCCGGCGCTTCAGCGGGCGTGGAGGCCAGGCCGAGGTTGCCGGCCAGTTCGGAACCGATCGTGGCCAGCAAGACTCCCTGGCCAACTTCCCCCAAAAATTCACGGCGATTACGCAAGGCGCTCATAATGATCCAATCTGGTTAAGGGCTACTCTTCGACATTAGGGTTTTCGAACAGCGTGTCAACCGCGGGTTTGGGGCGGGCCGCGGAGGTGATGGCGCAGCCGGCAGCCGAGGGGCGCCGCACCGATTTTGCGGGCACCCCCCCCTCTTTTTTGATACCGAGGGGTGGACGGAGGGGCGGAGTCGACATTTTGGGGCCACCCCCCCCTGTTTTTTGCGGGGGAGGGCGGGAGGCGGGCGGTGGATGGCGGGATGGCGGGGGTGAGATGT
>CAYZKY010000241.1:2414-6476 GCA_964478815.1 uncultured Verrucomicrobiota bacterium | reverse complement strand
GACACACTAGCCCCTTCCTTCCCCCGCGCAAGCGGTTTCTTGAAAAATATTTCAGATTCTTTTTTCACCCCGCACTGACGGCCCGCCACGCCGTGTGTAGGATGGTTTTCGTGACCGAGCCTTCACTGGAAATTACAGCCGATAACGCGATCCACATCCACGGAGCACGCGAGCATAATCTCAAAAATCTCTCGGTCTCGATCCCCCGCGGAAAGTTTGTCGTGGTCACTGGCGTGAGCGGCTCCGGCAAAAGCACGCTCGCGTTCGACATCGTGTTTGCCGAAGGGCAACGCCGCTTTCTCGATGCCATGAGCGCCTACGCCCGGCAATTCGTCGAACAACTGGCCCGGCCGGAAGTCGACTTGATCACGGGACTTCCCCCGACCGTCTCCATCGAACAGCGCAATTCCCGCGGCGGGGGCAAGAGCACCGTCGCCACCGTCACAGAAGTTCACCATTTCCTGCGTTTGCTCTTCGCCCGCCTCGGCACTCAATACTGCCCGGAGTGTTCCGTGCCGGTGCGCGAACAGACGCGCGACCAACTCGGCGAGCGCCTTCGCAGCGAAATGAAACGCCGCGGCGACTTGCTCCTCCTCGCTCCCGTCGTGCGCAATCGCAAGGGCTTTCACTCCGACATCGCCGCGTGGGCTGCCAAACACGGCTACACCGAGCTGCGCGCCGACGGAAAAATATACAAAACCAGCGAGCCCTTCCGCCTGGACCGCTTTCGCGAGCACGATGTCGAGATTGTCGTTGGCGTGCTCGAAGGCGGACGCCGCCGCGCCCCCGGCCCAACCACGCAGCAACTCATCGATGAAGCACTCCATCTCGGCCACGGCACCTTGCTCGCCTTGAGCAACGATCGCGCCTGCACGGTCCACTCCATCCACCGCGCGTGTCCGGATTGCGGCACATCCTTTCCGGTGCTCGACCCCAAAATGTTCAGTTACAATTCCGCGCAGGGCTGGTGTCCGAAATGCCGCGGCTTCGGCGAACTGTTCTACCTGCCGGAGGTCGATCGCGGCGCCCGCGCCGATGCCATTGAGGAATCCTGGTTCGACTGGCAGGAAGGCAAGCGTGAGTTATGCCCGGAATGCCACGGAGCACGGTTAAATCCGCTGGCTCGCGCCGTGCGTCTCGAGTGGAAATTGAAATCTCCCCTGCGCGCCGGCAAATCAAATGGCAAAGCCGCCGCCCACGAATTCCCCGACATCGACTTTTTCGGCCAGGCCTCCGTCGCCTCCGCCGCCGAGTTTTTCGGGAAGGTCACGTTGAAAGGCCGTGCCGCGGAAATTGCCCGCGATATCCTGCCCGAAATCCGCGACCGCCTGAAATTCCTCCACGAAGTCGGCCTCCATTACCTGCAGTTGGGCCGCGGCGTCACCACCCTCTCCGGCGGCGAGGCCCAACGCATCCGCCTCGCCGCCCAGCTCGGCTCCAACCTCAGCGGCGTTCTTTACGTCCTCGACGAGCCCACCATCGGTCTCCACCCCCGCGATAACGAACATCTGCTCCGGGCGCTCGATCTGCTTAAGGGCCGGGGCAATTCGCTCCTCGTCGTCGAACACGACGACGCCACCATGCGGCGCGCCGATTACATCATCGACCTCGGGCCCGGCGCCGGCGTCCACGGCGGCACGGTGGCGGGATGCGGCACCCTGGAAGAACTTCTCGCCAATCCCGACTCCATCACCGGACAAAGCCTGCGCGCCAAGGTGAACTATCCCACGCGCGGCCAGCGGCGGCCCATATCCGACGATCTCCCCAAGCTGGTGCTCTCCGGCACCTCCCTGCACAATCTCAAAAACCTGACCATCAAATTCCCGCTCAACCGCTTCGTCGTCGTCACCGGCGTCAGCGGCTCGGGCAAAAGCACCTTGGTTCGCGAATGCCTCCTCCCCTCCGTGGCGGCCTGCCTGAGCAAAGGCAAAAATAAGGAGAAACCGCCCTTCGCCCTGACCGGCTTCGAATCGCTCAAAGCCGTTTACGAAGTCGACCAATCCCCCGTCGGCCGCACGCCCCGTTCCACCCCCGCCACCTACGTCGGCTTCTTCGACCTCATCCGCCAGCTCTTCGCCCAAACCCCCGAAGCCCGCCTGCGCGGCTATTCCCCCAGCCGATTCTCCTTCAACAGCGCGCAAGGCCGCTGCCCCGAATGCGAAGGCGCCGGCCAGCTCAAGCTCGAAATGAACTTCCTCCCCCCCGCCTACGTCCCCTGCGAACAATGCGGCGGCACCCGCTTCAACCGCGAAACCCTCGATATCACCTACCGCGACCGCAACATCCACCAGATCCTCCAACTCAGCGTCGAGGAAGCCCTCGAGGTCTTCGAGGCCATGCCCCGCATCAAGCGCCCCCTGGCCGCCCTTCGCGATACCGGCCTCGATTACCTCAAGCTCGGCCAGATCAGCCCCACCCTCAGCGGCGGCGAAGCCCAGCGCATGAAGCTCGTCACCCATCTCCTCTCCGGCCTCAGCGAACAACCCGAACTCTTCGATCCCCGCGAAAAGCGCAACCTCTTCATCCTCGAAGAACCCACCATCGGCCTCCACATCCGCGACGTCCAACGCCTCGTCGAAGTCCTCCAGAAGCTCATCCAGGCCGGCCACTCCGTCATCGTCATCGAGCACAACCTCGAACTCATCGCCGAAGCCGATTGGGTCATCGACCTCGGCCCCGAAGGCGGCGCCGCCGGCGGCACCCTCGTCGCCGAAGGCCCCCCCGAAACCATCGCCCGCTGCCCCGCCTCCCACACCGGCCGCTTCCTCAAACCCCTCCTCCGCCCCGCCAAAAACTGACCGCAAAGTTTGGCGTAGCGGCGGCCGTCTCGGCTGCGTGGCCGTGCGCCAGCACTTCGGGCGTCTCGCCCGAACGAAACCCCTGCGCCAATTCAAAAACTCACCACAAGGGCTGACGGCCCAAAAGAAACTAGCCCAAGGGCCAAGCCAATCGTGGCCGTGCGCGAGCACCGTAGCCGTGCGCCAGCACCCGCCCTGGGTAATCCGTCCAAAAAATCTTCTCCCTCTCCACCTCGACCGAGGAGAGGGCCGGGGTGAGGAGTCGCCCAAGCCGTCGGCCTTCCACCCGGCAGCCCGCCCTACCGTCGTCTTCCTCTCGGTCCATCCCGTCCATCCTGTCCACTTTGTCCATCTCGTCCACCCCGCCGATTTCGGCCCGCCAACTCCCTTGCCAGCCACACCCAAACCATGCTTCCATCCCAACGATGGTCGCTCCCGAAAACCCTGGCCCCATCCGCCAACCCCGCCTGGCGCAGGCACCGGATTCCCATGTCCTCAAAACATTCCACCCGCCTCGACCCATGGAGTCCATCATCCCCGACTTCCGCCCCACACCCTGACGAAGCCCCATGCCCTACGACCTCTTCATCTCCTACTCGCGCCGCGATAACCAGCAGGGCCGCATCACCCAGCTTGTCGACCGCATTAAGAAAGACTTCGCCTCGTTTGAAGGCGTCAACGGCCGTGAACTCGTCACGTTCTTCGATCAGCAGGAAATCCACGGCATGCAAGACTGGCGGCAGCGGATCCTTCAGGGCCTCCGCGAATCGCGCCTCCTCCTCGCCTGCCTTTCCCCGGCGTATCTCCAGAGCGAGTATTGCGAGTGGGAATTTGTCGAATACCTCAAATACGAAATCGGCCATCTGCACAGCTTCAACGGCGTCGCGCCGATTTACTTCGTCGAAGTGCCCGGCTGGGACACCAAGGATTTCGAGCAGCAATGCGCCGCTTGGATCGCCGAATTGCGGAAGCGCCAGCACTTCGATCTGCGCCCGTGGCATGACCAGGGCGAGGAAGCCCTGCGCGAAGCCGCCGTGCAGGAACGCATGGGCCAGCTTAACCGCCAGATCGTCCAGACCATCACACGCGGCGAGCGCGCCGAAAAAAGCCTCGGCAACGTGGACGCGCACAACCCGCACTTCATCGGCCGCACCGTCAATCTCCGGAAGCTGCGCGAAAACTTTGTCAAGCCCGGCCACATCGGCGTCATCACCGCCGTCAACGGCGTCGGCGGGCTGGGCAAGACCGCGCTCGCCATCGAATA
>CAYZKY010000241.1:0-2314 GCA_964478815.1 uncultured Verrucomicrobiota bacterium | reverse complement strand
TCACCGCCGTCAACGGCGTCGGCGGGCTGGGCAAGACCGCGCTCGCCATCGAATACGCCCACGCCTTTGCCGACGAATACGGCGGCGGACGCTGGCAAGTCCGCTGCGCGGGCAAGGACGACCTGCGCCTCGCCCTCGCCGAACTCGCCACTCCCATCGGCTTCGAATTCACCGACGACGAAAAGAAAAACGCCGACCTCCAGTTCGAGCGCACCCGCCGCGAGCTGAAGAAACTCGCCGACTCCGCCCCATCGTTCGGAGTCCCTCCTTCAGGCAGTTCAGGGTTTGGAGTTCCGCCTTCAGGCGGCTCGGGGCGCGAAGTGCCGGAGGCGATTGCTCCATTCGCCCGGCCACCTAAAGGCGGAACTCCAAACCGTTGCCTCCTCATTCTCGACAACGTGGATCGCCCCGGCTTGCTCGACCCCGCGCAGGTCGCGCGGCTCAACGGCGGCGACTGGCTGCACGTCCTAGCCACCACGCGTCTGGGCGAAAACGAACTGCACGGCGCGCACCGCGACCGCTCGTTCCTGGCCATTGACGAACTGCCGCCGGCCGACGCCCTCGCGCTCATCGAGAGCTACCAGCCCGACGGACGTTTCCGCAGCGAGGCGGAGCGCGACGCGGCTCGCGAAATCGTGCGGCTGCTCGGCAGCTTCACCCTCGCCGTGGAATCCGCCGCCGTGTATCTCGGCCAGTTTGCGAACGACGTGACCTGCGCCGCGTTTCTCGCGCGGTTGAAAAAGGAAGGGCTGGAAGGACTCGACACTGCCGCCAGCCAGAGCAGCGAAGGCGTGTTGCACGGAGAAAAGCGTTTGAGCGCGACGCTCCAGCCGACGCTGGCACGTCTGAGCGCTGCGGAGAAACTGGCGCTGGAATATGCCGCTCTGCTGCCGCCCGACCAAGTTCCGCTGCCGTGGCTGCGCGCGCTTCTGGCGAAAACGTTTCCCGAAATGGAACGCGACGCCGAGCCGGGCTATCCCGACCCGTGGAAAAATGTTCTGCGCCGCTTGTTCAGTCTGCGCTTGCTCCAAGCCTCTGACGCTGTGGATGAGGACGGCCAACCGCGCGTGGTGCGCGTTCACCGGCTTGTTGCAGCATTGGTATTCAAAATGCCCAGCAACGAATCATGGAGTGGCTTAATTAAGTTGCTTGATGACCGCTGCTTTGAATTTTCCAACTCGTGCTTAAAGAAAGAATGCAGATGGGAATTAACTCCGCTCGTGGAGATGGTGCATTTGTGGTCTGCCAGGCTTGGTGAAGGTGCGTTCGCTTTACTTGGTGGAAAACTTGCAAACCCTCTGCATCGACTGGGCTATATCCATAAAGCAGCAGAGTTTTCGACGGATGCTGTGAAAGTCATTATGGCTGAAGATGAAAATGAGGCAACTAAAGTGACTATTGGCATCTTGAGTACCCACGCATCAATTGCCCGAGACTTCCGACAATAGGCAATCGCCAAGATGGTATTGGAGCGAGCCGTAAAGCTTGGCTCTCGAATTCCAAACTTGGACAAAGGAATATATGCACAATGTTTGGGTTCGCTCGCAGTAATCGAGCAGGACTGCGGCGAATTTCAAGCGGCGGGCGAACATTACCAACGGGCACTTCTAGTCCTTTCTCCGCCGTCACCTGAACATGAGCACAAATACGCGGAGATTATGTGCAGTTTCGGAAGCCTTGCGAACGATGCTGGCGCACTTGCTGAGGCGCGCGAATTGCTGAAGGCGGGACTGGCGCTGCTCGAAAAAACTAAATCCCACGACAAGGGTATCCTTGCTGCTAATTATGCGAATCTCGGTCTCGCTGAAGACAAGGTAGGGAATTCGGACGAGGCGCTTCGCTTGCTTGATAAGGCGCTCGTTATTGAAAATGAAATCTATCCGTCGGGTCATTTCATGTTGGCCTGTCGCCATGCAAACATCGCCAGCGTGCGAGTTCACAGAAAGGAATGGGCAGAGGCGAAGAAACATCTGGAAGTGGTATTGCCGATAGTCATTCAAGTTTATGGTGGCCGCCATGAAGTGATTGCTTGGCGTTTGGCAGACCTCGCTTGGTGCGAGCATGGCCTTGGCCAATTGCGCCAGGCTGATGAGCATATTTCAAAGGCTATCGGAATTGCCCAAGCCAACTCTGATTTTTCGGAGCAAACGCTTGCCCAGTATTTCGCGACGAAATCCGTAATCCGAAAAGAAATGGGAGACACGCAACAAGCCGCCGAGTTAATGAAGAAAGCGCGCGAGTTGCTTGCCCGTAGTTCTTAGCCGTAACCATGCAGTAGGGCTTCGCTTTCAAGCGCTTTCCCGCCATTTTTTCA
>CAYZKY010000240.1:0-6518 GCA_964478815.1 uncultured Verrucomicrobiota bacterium | reverse complement strand
TGGAAGAACCTCGCCTGCGCTCACAACTGACCGCCACTTCCGATCACACCCGCCGAAACGGCTGTGCTCGAACCTGCCTCCCTTCCGCCCGTAGCCACTGCCCTCCAATCCTGTTCATCCTGTCCATCCTGTCCAATTCCCCTTCCCCCTCCGTGATCTCTGTGCCCTCGGTGCTCTCGGTGTTAAGCCCCGCGCCCCGTCCACTTGAGCCCGAAATACAATTTCGCCCGCGTCTTGTAATTGAATCCTTCGGCGGCGGGGGTAAAGTGTGGAAATGATGAACCTGCTGAAGTCGTTGCTGGGGTCCGGAATCAATCGGATGCCGATCGATCCGGCGCAACTGGGGGCTTTGGGCGGCTTGCTGCGCGGCGGGAAGGGCTTGCCGAAAAAGAAATGGCTGATCGCCCTGGCGGTCGGCGCGCTGGTGGTCGAATGGCTCTCGAAACGGGACAAACGCCCCCCGACAACCGATAAATCGTCCGTCATCGACGTGTGATTGCTGAGGCAATCTTCGAGCTAGTCGCTCAAGGGCTTTGCGCGATCGGCGAACTCATCCTCGATTTTCTCTTCGACCGGCTCAAGGTGTGGTGGGATCACACGGGAAAAGGCTGAATCCTGGTGCGTCGGGCAAGGCGGTCTTCGCCCTGAGCAGCGTTGCCCTTCGAATACTTGAAGTATGATCGCAGAGGCTCTGGAACTCTTGGTAGGAGATCTATTGTGCGCTGTTTTTGGCGCGAGCAGAGATATTTTGGCCTGGCTCACTCGCGCTTCGGCGACCAGGAAACGGGCTGGGGCTTTGGTCCTACGATTTTCCCCGCCAACTGCCCGGTTAACCAGGCGAGGCCCTCCAAGTTATCTCTCAACCGCGCTTCCGCATCCTCGTCCGTGTGATTCAGGATGCCCACCGGCCCCTGCCAGCCAGAAGCCGCGATTGTCCTGAGCACTTCCAGATCCATCTCCCCTTGACCGAGCGGCAGTATCTTTTTGCCAGTTTTGTCTCCGTCCCTGCTCATGCCGTTGATATTAAGCGCAATCAAGTAGGGCTTCATTTTCTGGAGCAGCGCGGGGAACCGATCCAAGTGCTCGTGCCCGTGGTGCAGATTGTAGACGATGCCCACGTTCGGCATCTGAAGCTTCTCGATGATCGCAATCTGGTTCTCCGGCTCCCCGAACCACCCGCCATGATTATATAGCCCGACCTTGCAGCCAGCTTCCGCCGCCGCTTGGGCGATCGGCCTGAGCCTCGCCGCCTCTTGCTCGACCCGCGCCGCCTGTTCCGCGCCCTCCTTCACCGGCCCGCCTCCGCCCATCACCCACAACTGCGGCCGAAGTTTGTGCCGGCCCAGCAGGTTCAAAATCAGCCGGGCCTCCTCGTTCAACGTCGTGGGAAACCACCAGGCCGTGAGTTCAACGCGATGCCGCGCCAGCGCGCGCAATTCCTCCTCGAATTGCGGAATATGTTCCGCTCGGTAATCGTACGCGAGCCGCGGAATCCGCAGCGCCTCGAGCATTTGCGCCCGCGCTTCCGGCCCGCGCTTTTTCCCGTCGAAGGGCACGATGCACCAAGCCACCAGGTTGCTGCGCGAGAACAGGCTCAAGTCGAGCGGCGCGGCGGCGCGGCCCGGTTGGACGGCGAGCAGAATGATTGCGGCGGCCAGGATAAATTTCATGCCATCATGAAAGCACAAGGGTGGCCATCCGTCATGCGGGAAAGCCCGCCGCTCGGAGAGCATCTCGGCCCTGCCCCGTTCGGAGTTCCGGCTTCAGCCGGTTCGGGATCTCTCCGGCCCCAGAACGCGTAAACGCGGAACGGCTCCAAACGATAGGCCGACGAGGCTCGGGGCTCACAAGAATTCCCTCCCCAGACCGCCCGATTTCCGTTACCTTGGCCTCCTCTCATGAAAAAACTGTTGTTCGTGCTCGGTTGGTTGGTCGCAACGGCGGTTCAAGCGGCGGACGCGCCGGCGGCCGTCCAGATTTTCGATGGCAAAACCTTTCAGGGCTGGGAAGGCGACACCGCCAAGACCTTCAAAATCGTGGATGGAGCCATCGTCGGCGGGACGCTCAAGGAAAAAATCCCGAGAAACGAGTTTCTCTGCACCACGCGCAACTACACGAATTTCGTCCTTACGCTGAAGTTCAAGCTGGTCGGCGAGGGCGCGAATGCCGGCGTGCAATTCCGCACGAAACGCATCCCGAACCACCACGAAGTGATCGGTTACCAGGCCGACATGGGCGATCCCGAATGGTGGGGCTGCCTCTATGACGAATCGCGCCGCAACCGCCTGCTCGCCAAGTCCGACATGAAGGAACTCGGCAAGGTGCTTAACCGCACCGACTGGAACGAATACAAAATCCGGGCGGTCGGGAATCACATCCAGCAATGGGTCAACGGCGTGAAGACGGTGGACTATCTGGAGTTGGACCCCTCGGTCGAGAATTACGGCGTGATTGCCGTCCAGATTCACAGCGGCCCGCCCAGCGAAGCTTGGTACAAGGATATCTCGGTGCAGGTCCTGCCCTGACGCGGCCATGCCGCACGCCGCGCGTGAATGATCGAATCGACCAAGCCGGAGGAAACGCATGAAACGCAACGCTTGCAACGACCATCAGGTTCGAAACGCCTTCACCTTGATCGAGTTGCTGGTCGTCATCGCCATCATCGCCATTCTCGCCAGCATGCTCCTGCCCGCGCTCGCCCGCGCCAAGAGCAAGGCCAACACCGCTCGCTGCGTTTCCAACCTCCGCCAGCTCGGCATCACCCAGGCCCTCTACACCACCGATAGTGGCGACCGCTTCCCCTATTCCGGCCGGCGCTGGCCGCAAATGCCGTTCGTCGACCTCCTCAAGATGTTCAATCCCTACATCAGCACCAACGCCCGGGCCTTTTACCTCTGCCCGGCCGACAAACCGCCGCCTTGGAATTTCGCGTGGACGAAGGTCAATGGAAACGCCAACGGCATTCGCACCAACGAGCTGCTTTTCCCCAACTCGTATTACTATTACCACCAGTTCTACATGGACGATACGGGCTCGACGCTCAAACAGCGGAGCGTGACGGAAGTGCGTTCACCCTCGAAGAAGGCCGTGATGAGCTGCTTCGCCGAGCCGGAACATGGCGATGTGAAGGACAAGAACCTCGCCCACGGACGCTTGGGATTCCCCATCCTCTTCGTGGACGGCCACAGCGCCTACTCCATGTATCGCAACATGAACAAGACCGTCCCCTACCGCGAATACAACCTCGACTGGACCGTCAACGGCCTCAAAGGCGAAGACCTCCGGTAACTCATTCGGAGGTCCGCGTTCGCGCTTTCCCCTTCAGTTCAGGCCGCTTCGTCCAATGCGATGGAGATTCGCAATCCCAGCGGTTTCAAAATCTCCCGCAAGGTTTCCAGCGTGGGATTCCCCTGCTCGGATAGGATTTTGTAGAGGCTGGGCCGTTTGAGGCCCACCCGCCCGGCGAGTCCGCCCACGCCGCCACGAGCTTCCACCACGTCTTTGAGGGCGATCAGGAAAGCCGCGTTGTCCTTCTCCGCCAGCACTTGGCCGAGGTATTCGGCGGCATATTCGGGGTCGGCCAGCCGGTGGAGCAGGTCATTTCGATAGTCTTTCAGGCGCATGTTTCGTAAAGGATTGCCAAAGTTCTTGCGCGCGGCGGATGTCGCGCGGCTGAGTGCCCTTGTCGCCGCCTCCCAGGAGGATCACGATGTGCAGGCCCCGCCGCCCGTAATACACGCGCAGGCCCGGACCAAGCGCAATCCGCAACTCGAACACTCCTCCGCCCACGGGCTTGAAGTCGCCGAAATTCCCGGCGCGCACGCGGGCCAAACGGGTGTCCACCGCCACTTGCATCTTCCGGTCGCGAAGCGAATCGAACCACTCGTCAAACGGGACGAGTCCGCTCGGAAGCACCAGCTTCTGGATTCTCTTCTCGGCCACCGGCTCAGTGTAATCTATAGGTGACAACCGCGTCAATCTGGAACCTTGCGGCCCATCGTCTCGCCGCTGCCGCGCGACCTGGAACTCGCGGAAAGTCGGGTCGCACCCCTCGGAGGCCCGGAGACAAGCCGGTTCATACCGACCCGCTCCCCGTTCAACTCCCCTTGCCGACGCAATAGAGCTTCGCGTTCGTCCGTATAAAAAGCTGCCCGTGCGCGGCAACCAGGCTGGAGCGCGTCATGTCGTCCGAGGCGTCGCCCATCGGGATGTTGCTGAGGACTTCGCCTTTGGCCGCATCCACCACCACCACGTCGCCGCCGAAATTCATGAGATAGACCTTGCCGTCGGCTCCCAGGGGCGAGGCTTCGTACTTCTTGCGGCCCGGCAATTCCAGAGTCCACTTCACGTTCCCCGTCGCCGGATCCACGCGGGAGAGGTTCTTGCGGACATCGCTCAACACGAAAAAGTCCCCTTCATAAAAGAGCGGCGTCGGCACATCGGAGGACACTTCCCGCTTTTGATCGGTCTTCCACGCGATGGCGGAGGCCTGGTGCGTGCCGGTGAGCCCCAGCTTGATGGCGTAGATCGGATCGCCCTTCGGCGCGCAGGCCAGCACCACGCCGCCGCCCGCCACGGGTGACGGCACGAGCCGCCAATGGCCGATCTTGTTCGGGTTCCAGGTGCCCCAGCGCCACAATTCGGCACCGGTTTCGGGATCGTGGCCCGTCAGGCAATCCCCGCCGCTGATCAGGATTTCCCGCCGCCCATTGTGCTCGAACGGCACCGGCGTGCTGAACGCTTCCAGCGATTCGGCCACGGCTTCGCTGGCCCGCACCTGCCGCCACAAGGTCTTCCCGTTGGCCGGATCGAGCGCCAGGAGGAACGACTCCCCATTCTGCCGCCCCTTCCCATGCACCGGCACGTTCCGCTGCAAGATCTGCATGTACAGCTTGCCCTCGTGCAGCAACGGGCTGGAGGAAAAAGTCCATTGAAACGCAAAATCCCCGTAATCCTTCGTAATGCTCCGTTCCCAGAGCGGCTGGCCGGCCAGATCGAACGCGAAGAGGCCGCCGTTCCCGTAGAAAAAGAAGACCCGATCCTTGTCCGCCACCGGAGAGGGCGAGGCATAATTGCTGCGATCGTCCCGGTTGATCCCATCACCCGTCTTGCGGCTCCACAGTTGCTTCCCGGTAGCGCGATCGAGGCAGATCGCATGCGTCGTCTTTTCCTTGGCGTCGACCGTGGACAGAAAGACTCGGTTGCCCAGAACGACCGGCGTGGACGCGCTGGGCCCCGGCAGGTCGACCGCCCAGGCCGCGCTCTCTTTTGTCCATTGGGCGGGCAGATTCTTCTCGGGAGAAGAGCCATTGAAGTTCGGGCCGCGCCACTGCGCCCAGTCCGCCGCAAAGGTGGAGACACTGGCCAGAACCGTACAGATTAATCGAGTCGCGTTCATAGGACTGGGTTTAGATGTCTTGAGGCCCAGATCGTATTCATCCCGCCACCCCTTGGCAACCCCACTTCGCGGCCGCCCGTGTTCCGGGGAGGATAGCCGTCTCGGCTGTCGCGGCGGGCGTCTCGCCCCCCCCCCCCCCCCCCTAACAACCCCAACCCCCCCAGTATAACAACCCTTCACGGGGAGCGCGCGCGCCCTCGCGTGCCGTCATCGGCGCCCTCGCCGATGATTTCGGCCTCTCTTCCCCTTCCTGACCGCCGCTTCCGACTCCTCCTCCGCGCGCGCCGCCTGGGCCTGCTCTCCCAATAAACGCGAGCCTCCCGCCATTAATCTCGCATCTTTATTCGCCTGATTTTCCGCTACTTACAGAAAAAAGTCTACATTTATTCCAGATAATACTTGATAAATAAAAATTCGGTGAGATTTTATTGGTCAGAACAAAATGTAGACTAACCGCTATGAACACACCGCCGACGCTCCTCTCCCTGCCTTTTCCTCCAGGCCCGGCTCCAGTGTGCGGTGCCTTCCGCCGAGGGCCGAACCATCCTGCCCGCAATATGCCGAACGATCAACGCATCCAGCTGAACGACCGCCGCACCGCCCCCACTGCATCCGCGAACCATGCCTCCACACCCTCGCCGTCCCATGATCTTGGCCATCGCGCCACTCCGGCATTCCACACTGAAACGAGCCTGAAACGCCTTGAAACGACCCTGAAATGGCTTGAAACGCGCTTGAAACGCCTTGAAATAAATGTAGAAACGTTGAAACGTTTCAACCAATTGAAAAACTCGACATCGATCTATCAACGACTTACGCAAATCAGCCCCTTGAAACGTGAAAAAATCTGGAACGCCCTCGTAAAACCCACTCCAAAAACCACTCGTTTCACCACCCTCCGCCGCGCGGTTTCCGCTCCGCGCGGCGCTGGGCAGGCCGCCGGGGCTGTTCCGTCACCGGCGCGTTGCCGGAATGTTGCCGCGGCTCCCTTGGAAAAGGCGCTCCGATCAGGTAAGAGCCTGTCTGAAAATTCCGGCGGGGGTGGCGGCGAGGGATTTTGGCTGGGGCCGAGGCGGCCCGACCGGCGCATCCCCGCAGCGGGCTGTAACGGTCGGGCCAA
>CAYZKY010000239.1:0-6622 GCA_964478815.1 uncultured Verrucomicrobiota bacterium | reverse complement strand
AGTTGAAGCTCCGGCGCGACCCGCAATGCCCCGTCTGCGGCGATCATCCCACCATCAAGGAACTGATCGATTACGAGCAGTTCTGCGGCATCCCGGCCGAACCGGAGACCCCCGCACAGAACCCGGACGAAGTCACCGTCCAGGAAATGAAGCGCGCCCTCGACAATCCCGGCCTCGGCATCAAGGTCATCGACGTCCGCGAACCCGACGAGTTCGAGATTTCGCACATCAAGGGCGTGCCGCAGCTCCCCTTGAGCACGCTGCACGAACGCTTCACCGAACTCGACCCGAACCAGCAGCACTACATTCACTGCAAGAGCGGCGTCCGGTCGATGAAAGCGCTGCATTTCCTCCGGCAGCAGGGGTTCAAATACCTGAAGAACGTAAAGGGCGGCATCCTCGCCTGGGCCGAGGAGATCGATCCCTCCGTGCCGAAATACTAGGCCCCGGGCCCATGCCCCGCCACTTCGAAGCGATCGCGGCGATGGCCCTCAACCGGGTCATCGGCGCGGGGAATAAGCTGCCCTGGCACATCCCCGATGAGCTGAAGTGGTTCAAGCAAATGACGACCGGCCAGGTGGTCGTCATGGGCCGCAAGACCTTCGAATCGATCATCGAACGCCTCGGGAAACCGCTCCCTAGTCGCGAGACCATCATCGTCTCCCGCTCCGGCTTTGCCCACCCCGGTGCCCGCACCGTCCGCCGTCTCGACGAAATCCGTCTCGACCCCGCCGATCTTCGCCGCCACTTCATCGCCGGCGGCGCCGAACTCTTCGCCGCCGCTCTCCCTCTTTGCTCCGACCTCTACCTCACCGTCATCCCGCACGAAGTCCCCGGCGACGCGTTCTTCCCCTTCTTTGAGCAAGACTTCACGCTTGCCGCCACGCTGCGGGAAACGCCGGAGTTCAAGGTGCTGCATTACCGAAACGCGCGGCTCTGAAGTTTCGGTTTCGGAGCGTTCGCAGAATCGCCTCGAAAGGTCGGATTTCCCACGACCCCTGCTCAGACGCACCTGCTTCGAGCCTCCAGCTATTCGCTCGAATCATTCACCACGATGGCAACAGCGACCGCCCGATTGCCAAGGCTTTCCCCCGTAAACTCCTTCACCGATCTTCCTGGTGTGACGATCCGGGGCGACAGCCTGTTGAATGACCCGGAAGGCAGCAGGACCGAGGTGCGGAGCAAAACGAGTGGTCGCATTGGGGAGTGGTTGCGATTTGCACTGGTGGAGCATGGCGGTGTCAGGGCGAAGCATGCTCGAATTGAATGGAACGCCTTCTCAATCGATAGACATTCATGGCTGGCTGCCAGAACCAAGGCTCGGCTCTTAAAGCATGCGTGGCAATTGCGTGAGACCGCTCGGAAAGCCGCGGCACCGCACTCCGGACTGAAGCTCGCGCTATTCGCGGCGCTGGATGGGCAAAAGTAAGGCACGCCGGAAATGATTTATCGGAAAGCGAAATTTTAGGAAAAAGCTCTTGCACAAGTCTATCGATGAAGTAGGCATAGTCCACAAATGTCTATTCGTCGACTGGACAACCAAGAAGCGAGTGAGATCGGATCGAGAGTGACCGACCGAGTTGAGCGGGCGCTGGCGGGGCTGCGCTTCGGATCGGTGGAGTTCATCGTCCACGAAGGGCAATTGGCGCAGATCGAGCGGCGGGAGCTGCTGACTCCGGTGCCGGGCGGAAAATGATTTTAGCCGGCCGGCACGAGCCGGAGGCAAATAACAGGGCCGACCGCCGACCGGGTAGACCGGAAGCGCGCGGCGCAAACCACAAAGCAAAACACGACATGAGACATACTATCGGCGCGGTCTTGGCGGCAGCAACCGCCGTGGCCGCATTTGAAACCTCCTCCGCTTACGCGGCTACGCCGGCGGAGGAGTCATTGCAGAAGCGAATCGAAACCCTGGAGCGGGAGTTGCAGAGTTTGAAAGAGGCAGCGGGTGTCAAATCGATCCCTAATGCCGAGAGCAACGCTAACGGGGTGTCGCTGCAGGAGCTGGATCAAAAGGTGCGAGTGATCGAGCGAAAGCAGGAACTGGACAAGGAAGCGGCGGCGGAGAAAGCAAAGACCGCTGTCAGCGTTTCGGCGGGGAGCGGGGGATTCTCGATCCGTTCGGCGGACACGAACTTCGTGCTGAGGATTCGCGGCTATATGCAGGCCGATGGGCGGTTTTACCCGAACGAGAACGTGGCTGGCTCGGCCAACGACACGTTCTTAATGCGCCGGGTGCGGCCGATCCTGGAAGGGACGATGTTCGAGAAGTACGATTTCCGATTCATGGCGGATTTCGGCTCGGGCATTACGAGCGGCGCGGCGAACAACGGGTTCTTGCAGGATGGGTATTTGACCGCGCGCTTCCGCCCGGATTTTCAAGTGCAGGCGGGGAAGTTCAAGGAGCCGGTGGGGCTGGAGCGGCTGCAATCAGGCTCGAACTTGCTGTTCGTGGAGCGGGGCCTTCCGACGCAGTTGGTGCCAAACCGGGACGTCGGGGTGCAGATCCAGGGGGATTTGTTCGGTGGGACGCTGAGCTACGCATTGGGAGTCTTCAACGGGGTGGCGGACGGCGGCAGCGGGGATTTCGACTCCGCGGACGACGAGCGCGATGTCGCGGCCCGGCTGTTCGCGCATCCGTTCAAGAACACAAGCGTGGAGGCGCTGAAGGGGCTGGGCATCGGGGTGGCGGCGACCTTCGGAGATCAGGAAGGAGCGCTGCGGAACTTCGTGACGCCGGGGCAGCAGCGGTTTTTCGCTTATCGGACGGGGGCCGGCACCTCGGCGGCGACGGCCAACGTCGTGGCGGATGGCGATCACTGGCGGTTGAGCCCGCAGGCTTACTACTACTGGGGACCGCTCGGGATTCTGGCCGAGTATGTGATCTCGGACCAGGAGGTGCGGCGAGACGACGGGACAGCGACGGCGGGTTCAGTCCAGCACACCGCCTGGCAGTTGGCCGCGTCGTACTTCCTGACCGGCGAGGAAAACTCGTTCCGGGCCGTCACGCCGCAGAAACCATTCAATCCCTCGAACGGTGGCTGGGGAGCACTGGAACTGGCGGCGCGGGTGGGCCAACTGGATGTGGATGACGATGCCTTCCCGCTCTTCGCCAATCCCGGGACGTCGGCGACCGAGGCGACGTCGTGGGGTGTCGGGCTGAACTGGCACCTCAACCGGAATGTGAAGGTCTCGCTGAACTACGAGGAAACCGACTTCGACGGTGGAGGAGGATCGGCGTTCCTGAACCAGGGTGAGATAGTGGTGCTCACCCGCGCGCAAGTTTCGTTCTAAACAGCAGCATTTAAACAGTGTCCAAAGAAAAGAGATTATTACTTAGCCTATGAAAATTAAAAAACTGATTCGAGTGGGATTCACGGCCGCCGCGGTGCTGCTGGCTTCCGGCAGCGGCGCCTTGGCGAAAGACTTCAAACTCTTGAATGTGTCGTACGATCCGACCCGGGAGTTGTATGCGGAATTCAACGCTGCTTTCGCGAAGCATTGGGAAAGCAAGACGGGCGACAAGGTGACGATTCAGCAGTCGCACGGGGGATCGAGCAAGCAGGCGCGGGGAGTGATCGATGGGTTGCAGGCGGACGTGGTAACGCTGGCGCTGGCCTACGATGTGGACGCCGTCGCCGAGCGGGGCAAGCTTATGCCGGCGGATTGGCAGAAGCGCCTGCCCCACAATAGCGCGCCGTACACCTCGACCATCGTCTTCCTCGTGCGGAAGGGCAATCCGAAGGGGATCAAGGATTGGGACGATCTGGTGAAGCCGGGGATTTCGTTGATCCCGGCCAACCCGAAGACCTCGGGCGCGGCGCGCTGGTCCTACCTGGCGACGTGGGGTTTCGCCCTGAAGAAGTACGGGAATGACGAGGCCAAGGCCAAGGAGTTCATCGGCAAGTTCTACAAGAACGCCCCGGTGCTGGATTCGGGCGCGCGTGGCGCAACGACGACCTTCGTGCAACGAGAGATCGGGGATGTGCTGGTCGGTTGGGAGAACGAAGCCTATCTGGCGTTGAAGGAATTCGGGCCAGGCAAATTCGAGATTGTCACACCTTCATTAAGCATCCTCGCCGAGCCGACGGTTTCCCTCGTGGACAAGGTGGTGAAGAAGAAAGGCACGGAGGCCGTGGCCAAGGGTTATCTCGATTACCTCTACTCGGAAGAAGGCCAAGACATCGCGGGCAAAAACTTTTACCGGCCGCGTTCGGAAGCGGCGCTCGCGAAATACGGGAAGCAGTTCGCGAAGGTGGAACTTTTCACGATCGATGAGGCGTTCGGGGGCTGGAAGAAGGCTCAAAAGACGCACTTCGACGACGGCGGGGTGTTCGACCAGATTTTCAAGCCTTGACGGATTTCCGGCCGCGAACGGCATCATCCGCGAGATGGTCCGGGGGGCGCTCAGCGCGCCGTTGCGCGTGACGCCCCGGCCATTCGAGATCGCGCTGGTCACGCCGCGGCGGGCGCCGCAGGCAGCCCAGGTGCAGGCGGCGGCCGGGGCGCTGCGACCGGTCTTGATCGAGTATCGGAAACTGATTTCGTACGCGGGCAACACCTTAACCAGAAAAACAGTGCGCTCAAACCGCGCCCAGCTTTCATTGTCTATACAATAAATATGGAAATCCCAAGGAAGGGGAAGCGGTCAAGAAACTTTTTGCTGCGCCGCCTCCAGCCTCTGCCTTAGAATCGCGCGATGCCATCGCCCGCGAAAGTCGCCATCGTCACCGGAGCCGGTTCTGGGATCGGCCGCCACACCGCCCTCGCCTTGCTGGCCGAGGGCTACAGCGTCGCCCTCGCCGGACGCCGCGCCGCGCTGCTGGATGAGACTGTGACCGCCGCTGGTCCTGCCGCCAGCCGAGCCTTGGCCGTGCCCACCGATGTCACCGATCCCGCCAGCGTGCGCGCCCTCTTCGCCCGCACTATGGAGCGGTTCGGCCGGCTCGATCTCCTCTTCAACAACGCCGGCGTCAATGCCCCTCCCCTGCCGCTCGAGGAACTCACCTACGAGCAATGGCGGGCCGTGCTCGATAGTTGCCTCACCGGCGCCTTTCTCTGCACCCAGGAAGCCTTCCGCATCATGAAGGCGCAGCAACCCCGCGGCGGGCGCATCATCAATAACGGCTCCATCTCCGCCCATGTGCCACGCCCCAACTCCGCCCCCTACGCCTCCGCCAAGCACGGCCTCACCGGCCTCACCCGCTCCACCGCCCTCGATGGCCGCCCCTTCGACATCGTGTGCGGCCAGATCGATATCGGCAACGCCGCCACCGACATGGCCGCCCCCATGACCCGCGGCACCCTCCAGGCCGATGGCTCCATCGATGTCGAGCCCACCATCGCCATCGGCCACGTCGTCCGCGCCGTTCTCTACATGGCCAGCCTCCCCCTCGAAGCCAACGTCCAATTCCTCACCGTCCTGGCCGCCAAAATGCCCTACATCGGCCGCGGCTAAGCACGAAACGCCGGTCCGCTCCCACGCGGCCCGGCGCTCGTGCCACCCTCACTTGTCCCGAATCCGGTAAAACCGGCCCGCGCCTTCGAGCGGACCTTTCGTCCGGAAACTCGTGCCCGGCGCTCACGGCACCCGGAGGCGATAGAAACGCCCGGGCAGGGTCGCGGCTTGGGCATCGGCGAACAGGCTCGTGCCGGCCTCCAGCGTATGGGTGCCCACCGCGGTCCAAACCGGGTTCGCCAGGTCCGTGCAGGCTTCCACCACCAGGACGAGGCCGGGCGTGCCGAGGATTTTGAAGCCGAGCTTGCCCTCCTTCAGCCCAAAGGTGGCGCTCTCGGTCTCCACGCGCGCATCCCACCGCACCGCGGGCCGGCCCGCGAAGGTTTCTTCCCAGCCCGTCGTTCCCGCCCGGTAGTAGACCGTGATTTGACCTTCCTCGAAATCAGGATTTTGCACCAATGCCTGCCAGTTGGCGGTGGGGGCATTCCCTTCGAAATAGATTTCCAGATACCTCGCCCCTTCCGGATAATAATATGACACATCGAACAGGCTGCTGCCCTGCAGGGTTCGAACGCTGGCGGGAATGACGATCCGGCGCAACGCGCGACAGTTGTAAAAGGCGAACTCTGAAATCGTGCGCAACGTTTCGGGAAGGATCACTTCCGAGAGTTTGGGTGAGTCTGCGAAGGCATTCGACGGAAGGGTGGTGATCCCGCGTCCGAGACGGACGCTGACGAGCTGGCTGCTTTGCGAAAAACACCCGATGCCGAGGCTGGTCACGGTGTCGGGAATAACCACCGAGGTCAATTGGCTGCGCCAGAACGCTCTCTCCTGCAAAGTCGTTACGCTGGCCGGAATGCCCACCGAGGTGAATGTCGAATCACCGAACGCGGCGGTAGCGATGTTGCGAACGCCCTCGGGAATCTGGTAGTTCCCTGGCTTCCCGCCGGGATACTTCAGAAGCGTGGTCTGGAGTTTGTTGAAGAGCACCCCATCCACGCTCGCAAAGGCCGTGTTCAGATCGTCCACCGTGATCTTCGTCAGGCGGGCTCCCGAGACAAACTCGGCTCCGATGCTGCTGACGTTTCGCGAGATGGCCAGCTCCGTCAGAGGGTGCGATCGGAAGTGGCGGTCAGTTCTGGCATTGGGGGTATGACAGAACGC
>CAYZKY010000238.1:0-6767 GCA_964478815.1 uncultured Verrucomicrobiota bacterium | reverse complement strand
GCAGCAATTTGTTCCCGATCGATAGAGAGTTGTGCGGACACGGTCTGATCCCCGCCACTAGACTACCGCGGAGGTCATCAACCGGCAACAGTCCGGCCGATGCCGCTTGGTGACATCGTAGTTTTACGGTACACGTCGGCCCAGGCAGATGCGGAAGCCGTCTCGGGAGTCGGAATAGATTTCGTCTCGGATACCCAGGCGGACGGCGCAGCGGGCGTTTCCCGGCACATCGAAGTAATTGCCGCCGCGGCAGACCGGACGGGTCACGGTGCGCTTTGCGGGATCGGCGTAGTAGATTTCTTCGTGACCTCCTTTCGGGTCGAAGTGATCGATGACGAATTCCCAAACGCCGCCGCACATGTCGGCCAGGCCGAAACCGTTGCGGCCGCGTTCGCCATAGTGGTCGACGGGCGAGACGAAGGCGAAGCCATCGCTCCAGGGCGCTTTCGCCAGCGGCCAGGTTTTGTCGCGACCGGGCAGGAAATCGATGGCAGAGATGTTGAGCCGGCCCTGGCCTTCCTCGATCTCATTTCCCCACCAGAAGAAGGCGCGCGGGCGGCCGCCCCGGCAGGCGTATTCCCACTCGGCGTCCGTGGGCAGGCGATATTCCTGCCCGGGCGGCAAGCGGCCGGCGGCGCGCTCCTTGTTCGTCAGCCACGCGGTGAAGGCGCGGGCGTCGTTCCAGCTCACGCAGACGACGGGATAAACATCGCGCTGCGGGAAGCCCCAATTCGGGTCGCGCCAGCTCTTGCCCGGCATCGAGATCCAGGGATGCACGACGCTGGTCGTGAGGCGGTAGCCGTCCCAGTCAGGATCGAAGACCTGGGTCTTGCCGCCCGGCTTTTCGGCGTCGGTGACGTAACCGGTTTCTTCGACGAACTGGCGGAACTGGCCGACGCTGACTTCGGTGCGGCCCATCCAGAAGCCGTTCCGGACGCGGGTGAGTCGGGCTTCCCCCTCGTAACTTTCACGCGTCGTGCCCGGTGTGGCTCCCCCCTCGACGCCCGTAGCCCAGGCGCGCTCCTCCGGCGTGCTGCCCATCATGAACTCGCCGGGCGGTATGTACACGACCTCCAGCGTCACTCCTTGGACGAGTTGGAGTTCCTTCGACTCGCCTTTGGCCGGCTCAGCGGCGCGGAGCATTCCGACAGATAGCAGAAGAGTGGCCAGCGCGAGAAGGTTCTTGGCGGTACGGTGGCGGCGCGCATGCGGATTCATCGGAAGATTCTGCCTGTGCGAGTGGCGAGTTATCAAATCAGAACCACATGGTGCGCAAGACTTTCGCAGTCTCCACGGAATGATCCTCGAAACTCCCGTAGGGCACGGTAGTCAGGTTAAGCGCGATGTCACCGCATCGGCCGGCGCGCTGTGATCCGGCGCAGCGGCTGGCTTACGTGGACCCGTTGTTACAGAGTAATCGCCGCCAGGAACTCCGGCTGGTGCCGGGATTTTGCACGAAGCGTTGCTTCAGGCGGCCCCGCCTGAAGCTTGCTCGAACCGTTTGGAGCGTTTCAGCAGGCTTGCTACCGTCGCCTCGAGTAGAAAAAGCCCCCGCCTCCGAATAATAATAATAGAACGACGATGATTAGAATAGTTTGAGTATCCATCTCATCCCAACTATGGCGTGCTCAACGATTTTGCGAAATGGGGGGTTCGCCCCATGTGCCTCCCTCCTTCCAACGGCGCGCTCACGCCGCGGATTCTGAGTGAACGATGTTCGACGCAAGTTTCGATCGGGTCAGGAACCGTCGAATTTACATGCGTCGCTATGACTCGGAAAGATTGGTGGGCGGCGCTTTGGGGGCGAGGAGGCGCTCCAGTTCGCTCACGCGGCGCAGTAATTCCGGCAGCCTCTGGATGGCGAGCATCTGGCGCTTGGTCTGGCGGTCGGGCTGGGCGGGCGCGCCGAGCCAGGTTTGGCCGTCGGGGATGTCGTGCATGACGCCGGATTGCGCGGCGACGGTGACGCGGCTGCCGAGCTTCAGGTGGCCGGCGAGGCCGACTTGACCGGCCAGGGTGACGTAATCGCCGAGCTTGGTGCTGCCGGCGATGCCGACCTGAGAGACGAGCAGGCAGTGTTCGCCGACGCGGACGTTGTGCGCGACCTGGACGAGATTATCGATCTTCGTGCCCTTGCCGATGACCGTCGGGCCGAGCGCGCCGCGATCGATGGTGACATTCGCGCCGATCTCGACATCGTCCTGAATGACGACGTTCCCGACCTGCGGGACTTTGCGGTGGGCGCCTTGATCGAGGACGTAGCCGAAGCCGTCGGAGCCGATGACGGCGCCGGCATGCAGGCGCACGCGCTGGCCGAGCTGGGTGCCGGAGTAGAGCGTGACGTGCGGGAAGAGGAGGCAATCCTCGCCAATCACGCAGCGCGGGCCGATGTGGTTCTGGCCGCGGAGGACGGCGCGGGCGGCGATCTTCGCGTGCGCTTCGACGACGCAGAGCGGGCCGACATGGGCGGCCGGATCGATCTGGGCGGTAGGGTCGATGACGGCGGTCGGGTGGATGCCAGGCGGGTAGGCGGGATCCGGGAAAAACAACGCCAGCGCGCGGGCAAAGCCGATCCGCGCCTTGGGCACGCGGATCAAGGTTTTGGTGGCAGACGCAAAATCGCCGTCGACCAGTATGGCGGAGGCGGCGCTTTTTTCGGCTTGGGCAAAGAATTCCTCCGTCTCGGCGAAGGTGAGATCGCCGGCGCGGGCGCTGGAGGCAGGGGCGAAGCCGGCGAGCGCAATGCTGCCGTCCCCCATCACGGTGCCACCGATCGATTGGGCGATGTGCGATGCTGTAAAAGGCATGGGAGGCGGGGTCAGATGCCCCGTTCGTTGACGATGCGGTTGGTGTGGTCGAGGAGGATGACGCGGGGCTGCCAGGTTTTGGCTTCCCGTTCGTCGAGGAGGGCGTAGCTCATGATGGTGAGGCGGTCGCCCGGTTTGCCGAGGTGGGCGGTGGCGCCGTTGAGAATGATGGCGCCGCTGCCCCATTCGCCGGGAATGGCGTAGGTCTCGAAGCGTTCGCCGTTGGCGAGATTGCTGACGAGAATGCGCTCGAATTCGCGCAGGCCGGTTTTCTCCATGAAATCGGCGGCGATGGTGAGGCTGCCCTCGTACTCGAGGCTCGCGGCCGTCACGGCGGCGCGGTGAATCTTGGATTTTAACAAATGAACTTGCATCCCAACTTCGTGTCGAACTATAAAACGGCTCAGATTCTATTCAACCTGCTTTATGCCGAACACATTGCGCGTGGGAATGATTGGGTACCGGTTCATGGGCAAGGCCCATTCGAACGGATGGCGCCAGGCGCCCCATTTTTTCCCGCTCAAGGCCGGGGTGGAGCTGCACACGATTTGCGGGCGGGACGCGGCGGGCGTGGAAGCGGCACGCGCGCAACTCGGCTGGAAAAATGCCTCGACCGACTGGCGAGCGGTGGTCAATTCGCCCGATATCGACATCGTCGATGTCAACACGCCGAACGATTCCCACGCGGAGATTTCGATCGCGGCGGCGAAGGCCGGCAAGCATGTCCTTTGCGAAAAGCCGCTGGCCATGAACGTGGCCGAATGCAAGGAGATGCTCGATGCCGCCAAGAAGGCCAAGATCGTCCACATGGTCTGCCACAATTACCGGCGCATTCCGGCGATCGTGCAGGCCAGGAAGATGATCGAAGAGGGCACCCTCGGGAATATCTACCACTACTACGCGCGGTATTCGCAGGATTGGATCGCCGATCCCGATTTTCCGCTCGTGTGGCGCTTGCAGAAGGGCGTGAGCGGGTCGGGCGCGCATGGGGACATCAATGCGCATATCATCGATCTCGCGCGTTACCTCGTCGGTGAGTTCAAGGAAGTCTGCGGCCTGCTCCATACGTTCATCAAGGAACGGCCGATCCAGGATTCCGGCGGAAAGGGCGACGGGCTCGGGGCGAAAAGTGGCAAAGCGATGGGCAAGGTGACCGTGGACGATGCCTCGATGTTTATCGGCCGATTTGCCAATGGTGCGATCGCGAATCTTGAGGCGACTCGTTTTGCGCTCGGCCGCAAGAATCACGTCGAGATCGAGATCAATGGCTCGAAGGGATCGCTCCATTTCGATCTCGAAGACATGAACCGGCTGAAGTTTTACGACAACACGCTGCCGGCGGATCGCCAGGGCTTCAGCGATATTCTCGTCACGCAACCGGGCGGCACGCATCCCTACGTGGGCCAATGGTGGCCCCCCGGCCACATCATCGGGTACGAGCACACCTTCGTGCATACCGTCGCCGACTTCGTCAACGCGGTGGTGGATCGCAAGCCGATCCAGCCTTCGTTCGACGACGGCATGCGCAACCAGCGCGTGCTCGAAGCCGTCGAGGAGTCTTCGAAGACCAAGCAGTGGGTCAAGGTGTAGCTCTCGTTACTGGATCGGTCTGATCTAGACCGGTATCTCCAGCCCGCGCAGCGCGCGAAGATTCTCCAGCAAGGTGCGGCGGGGGTTCGTTCGAACTCGTCGCAGCACCACCTCGCCATTCGGACGGGCGAGGATGAGCAAGTCGTCCCCTTTGCGCCAGCGGTGCAAGTCGCGGATTTCCTTGGGAATGAGCACCTGCCCGCGTTCGGATAGTGTCGTCGTCACCCGGCCACAATTTCATGCCGGGATGCTCGGGTCAAGGCAGCGGGCCACGGGGAGTGGTCCGGTTTGACCGTCCGGCCTGAAATTCTACTGGCATTTTCCGGCGTTACCGCCGCCCGGTCAGCGCTCGGCCGCGCTCCGCCGTTCCGCCAGTTGCCGCAGGAATTCCCGGTGCTCGGCCGAATCGAGCGCGGTTGACAACACCGCGATGACCCTCGCGCCCTCCTGCGCGAGCAAGGCCGGCACGCTCAGCACCAACCCGGGAAACTGAGCACTCCGGCACAATCCCTCCCCGTCCGGCTGCTGCCGCGCGTATTCGCCCTCCTCGAGCACGAACCAATCCAGCTCGCCGTCCAGCGTGCGCCACACCAGATATTCCTTCACCCCGTTCCGGCGATACGCGCGGAGCTTGTCGTGCAGATCGATCGTGCTGCTGCTGGCCGCGATCTCGACCACGAATTCCGCCGCGCCGGCGACATATCCTTGTTCCAGCCGGGACGACCCGCCGGAACTTGGCTCGAGGCGAAGCATTGCATCCGGCTGAACGACGTTATCCGCGTCCAGGATCAACGTGCTATTCGCGCAAACCTTCACGCCCTCCGTCCGGGCGGCGTACAGGCCGAGCCACAGTTGAATCAAGCTGTCAGGTTCGCCATGCCAATCCGCCCGTACCGGAGATCCCATATGAACCATGCCTTCGATCAATTCCGCCTTTTTCACCCGCGGCATCGCCTCGTACCGGCGCAAGAACGCCGCCGCCGGCAACCGTTCGCCGTTCTCCAACGGCACCGCCGCGCCCGCCCGACGCATCGGTCGCGCCAAGCCAACCTCTGGAGCAGCGATCATAACCAAACCGTATCCACCCCATCCTGCCCTGTCAATCCGACCCTCGATCCAGTTCACCGCCGCCCGGTCAGCGCTCGGCCGCGCTCCGCCGTTCCGCCAGTTGCCGCAGGAATTCCCGGTGCTCGGCCGAATCGAGCGCGGTTGACAACACCGCGATGACCCTCGCGCCCTCCTGCGCGAGCAAGGCCGGCACGCTCAGCACCAACCCGGGAAACTGAGCACTCCGGCACAATCCCTCCCCGTCCGGCTGCTGCCGCGCGTATTCGCCCTCCTCGAGCACGAACCAATCCAGCTCGCCGTCCAGCGTGCGCCACACCAGATATTCCTTCACCCCGTTCCGGCGATACGCGCGGAGCTTGTCGTGCAGATCGATCGCGCTGCTGCTGGCCGCGATCTCGACGACCAACTCGGGCGCGCCCTGCAAATAGGAGTCGCCATCGACCTGTGCCGCCCCCCCGCATTCCTCCGTGAGGCGCAGGAACGCATCCGGTTGCAGGACGTTATCCGCATCCAGCCGAACCGTGCCGTTCGCGGCCGCCCGGGTTCCCGGAGTCCGCGCGGCGTACAGGCCGAGCCAGAGCTGCACCAGATTATCGGGCTCGGCATGCGCCAAACGAACAGGAGATCCCATATACACCGCGCCTTCGATCAATTCCGCCTTCTTCACCCGCGGCATCGCCTCGTACCGGCGCAAAAACGCCGCAGCCGGCAGCCGTTCGCCATTCTCCAACGGCACCGCCGCGCCCGCGCGCCGCATCGGTCGCGCCAAGCCAACCTCTGGAGCAGCGATCATAACCAAACCGTATCCACCCCATCCTGCCCTGTCAATCCGGCCCCAGCCAAAATGAGACTCCCTCGAAACAACATTTCGCGCCTTGGAGTGCGCCAGTCCTCTGGCGCTTTCGGACGGCCCGAGCCATCGCCAAGCGCCAGAGGACTGGCGCACTCCAAAACCTGGCGGCACTCCGGACGGTTCATGGAGAGAATGGCTGCAAAAGCCAAACCACCGCTTGCGCCTCCGCCTCCCCGGCGGTATCCATACCCCATGATCGCGAACCCCAACTCGCGGTCGCCCGGATCGATTCCGAACAACAGGTGCGACACCCTCGCCCCTCCTGTTCCGATTCTCCGCCGCGCGACCCCGCCGAACCGCCGTGTCCCTTCCTCCAGGAAGAGCCTCGGAGGGATGCCCCGTGGCCTCACCGCCCCCCTCCCGGTGCTCCCCATCCTGCCACCGCCAAGCACCCCCGCCCACCCTCACGAAACCCCCGTAAATAGGACTTCCTGCGCCCAAAATGACCC
>CAYZKY010000237.1:0-6913 GCA_964478815.1 uncultured Verrucomicrobiota bacterium | reverse complement strand
TCTCGGTGTTCTCCGTGTCCTCGGTGATCTCTGTGTTAAACTCGGCGCCCCCCTCTCGGCGCTCCCCATCCTTCCGCCGCCCAGCCCGGGTGCCCACCCTCACGAAACCCGCGTAAATAGGACTTCCTGCGCGCAAAATGACCCGCCAACACAGGTAACTTTTCGAGCCCTCGGCATCTCCATGCCCTCCCTCGGCTCGCGCTCGCTCCCAAGCGTTCCAGTTGCCGGCTGCCTGCCACCCGCTTCCCACCCGGAGGATTTACCCGCCGAGGCGAGGGGATTTACACAGATTTACACAGGGACTTACACACTTTTACACACTAATTTACACAGATTTACACACAATTTACACGCTATTTACACACCTCGTTTTTCACGCAACCGTCTCTGGATCAATGATTTGCGTAAAAAAAGCCTCCCATGGAACCACCTACCCCCTCTCCCCCCCCAATTTAAACACCCGGCCCCAGCCCCGTCCGCCAGACAAGTCGCCCCCCATGTCTCAGTGGGAGAATGTCAGGACTGCTGCGCCTTCAGCGCTGCGGAGCTGTCGGCAGCGCGATCCAGCCGGTAGAACGAGCCGGCGGTTTCGCCGAAGAAAGCGTCTCGATCGTCCGGCTTGGCCTTTCCGAAAGCGTCGTCGGCAAGCTGGTAGACCCGTTCATAACTCCCGGCCAGCAAACAGACCGGCCAGTCCGACCCATACATCAAGCGCCGTGGTCCGAAGGCCTCGCCGGCCACCTCGAGATAAGGCCGGAAATCCGCCGGCTGCCACCGGTCCCAGTGCGCCTCCGTCACCAGCCCGGAGACCTTGCACCAGACATTGGGGAAGCCAGCCAGCGTCCGCAACTGGCTCGCCCACGGCTCCAGCCGCCCTTCGCGAACCAGCGGTTTGGCGATATGGTCCAGCACGAAGCGCTGCTCCGGCAGGCGCTCGGCCAGCCGGATCGCCGCCGGCAACTGCTTCGGGTAGATCAGGATGTCGTAGGCCAGGTCGAAATCCTTCAGCCGGGCCACGCCTCGAACGAACTCGGGCCGGATCAGAAAATCGTCGTCCGGTTCGTCCTGCGCCACATGCCTTACCCCCACGAATCGCGGATGGCGGGCCAGCTCCGCCAGATCGCGCTCCACCTCCGGATGCCGGAGATCCACCCAGCCCACCACGCCCTTGATGGACGGATGCCGGTCCGCGAGCCCCAGCAGCCAGCGCGACTCCTCCAGCGATTGGCGCGCCTGCACCGCGATCGAGCCCTCCAGCCGCTGCGCCGCCAGCAGCGGCTCCAGATCGGCCGGCCCCTTGTCCTGCCGCAGCACGGCCAGCGCGTCCGTCATCCAGGGATACTGCTCGGCCGAATAGTTCCAGAAATGTTGGTGCGCATCGATCCGCATGCCGAAGTTGTAGCCCGTCCGCCCGGCTTAATCCAGCATCCCGGGCAACGCCTCCAAATTCGGCGAATCATGCCCTCTTCTGGGTAGCGACAGGCGCCCTCGCCTGTCCCGTTCGGGCGCCTCGCCCGAACGACCGCGCTCCAGGAGCCCTGCCTTCCGCGAACTGTAAATGCGTTCCCCCTGCTGCATCACGGGGCGATTGAATTTCCGGCTCGCATGGCGTTGACTACTGGCATGCAAGCCGTTCAGTTGATGGAGCACGGGGTGCCCGGCCGGTTCGAGCGCCGCGAGTTGCCCAGCCCAAACCTCGGGCCAGGCGAAGCGCGGGTGCGGGTCACCGCCTGCGGCGTGAACCGCCTCGATCTCTGGGCCGAAGAAGGCACCCTGCCGGTGCCGCTTGCTCTCCCGCGAATTCTCGGCGGCGAGATCGCCGGGAAGATTCTCGAAGTCGCGCCGGACGTCACCGGCTGGCAGCCGGGCGACCGCGTCGCCGTGCAGTCCAATCTCTTCTGCGGCACCTGCGAATACTGCCTGCGGGGCGACGAATCGATCTGCCTCAAGGGCCGCCTCCTCGGCGTGGATCTCGATGGGGGCTTCGCCGAAGAAGTCATCGTCCCCGCGCAGGCGCTGGTGCGAATTCCTGACGGCCTGGACGACGCCTGCTCGGCCGCCCTGACCCTGGCCGGGAGCACCGCCATGCACATGCTTACCGATCGCACCCAGACCCGCTCGTCCGAGTGGGTGCTGGTGATGGCAGGCGCCAGCGGCGTGGGCACCTATGCCATCCAGATTGCCAAGCAACTGGGTGCCCGAGTCATCGCCACCGGCTCCACCGAAGCGAAACGAGAGTTCGCCCAGTGTCTCGGCGCGGATGCCGTCGTCGATTCCCGCGCCAGTAACTGGCCGGAAGAAGTCCGCCGGATCACCCAGAAGCGCGGTGTCGACGTGATCGTCGAACACGTCGGCGGCGAGGTCTTTCAGCAATGCCTGGCCTGCCTGGCGCGCGGCGGGCGGATTGTCACCTGCGGGGCCACCGCCGGCCGGATGGTGCAGATGAACCTGTGGCCGTTCTTCGTCAAGCAGCAGCAAGTCATCGGCAGCTACGGCCGGACGCGCCAGGATATTGCCCGCACCCTCGAATGGGCCGCGGCAGGGCGGCTGCGGCCGGTGATCCACGAAACCTTCCCGCTCGCCCGCGCCCCGGAAGCGCTGGCGGCGCTCCGCAATCGGGCCGTCTTGGGCAAGGTGCTGGTGCGGCCGTGACGCTGCGCCATCGTTACTCCGGCTGGACGACCCACGTTCCTTCGGGAGCCAGCGCTTGAAGAAGCCGGGCGGCGGTCGACCGCATGTAAATGTCCTCAGCGCCCAGGCAGCCGGCCAGGCCCGCGATCACTTCGGGCGCTTCCGTGCCGATCAAGCCGAGCGCCAGCGCCGTGTTGTGGCGGACTTCAGCATTGGGATCGCTCAGCAGCGGAAAGAGGGAGGCCGCGTGCGGCCGCGCGTCCGCCCCGATAAAGCCGATGGCCATCGCGGCGCCCAGGCGGGTGGCGGGGTCCGGATCGCTCAGGATTTCCTTCAGCGCCGGCACGGCGGGCAGCCCGATCTGCCCCAAGGCGAAGACGCTGCTCGGCGGCGTGCGGAAAGGGCGGGGCACCCGTTCGCGGCGCAGCGCACGGATGAGGCAGGGGATGGCCTCGGCGGCCTCGCCCCGCATCCGGCCCAAAAGGTAAGCCGCTTCCCAGCCATGCTCCGACTCGAGCAACTGGCTCAGCACAGGGATGACCGGTGCCGCGTCGCGGGTCAGCGCCCACGAGGCCCGCGCCGCTTCGAGTCGGACGATGGGCGCTGCGTCCTCAAGGCGGGCCGTAATGGCCTGGCGAATCGGCGGTTCCGAGCCGCCCCGTCCCCCGAGCCCCTGAACCGCCCGCGCCCGCACGGTCGGTTCGGGATCGGCCAGCAGGGCGAGCAACGCCGGGCTGATTTGCAGAAAGTTGGGCGGGGCCGCGCCCAGGGCCGCGGCGCTGGCGGCCCGGACATCCGGATGGGCATCGCGAGTCGCACCGACGAGGGCTTCGACGCCGGCCGAAGTCCACGGTGGGATCTCCCGCAGCAATTTCGCGGCGCGCGCCCGGATCGCCGGGCCTTTGCCGGTTCGAACCGCCTGCCGCAACGCCGGATGCGAGAATCGGCCAATCCGGGCCAGGGCCCGTTCAGCTTCCGAGGCGAGAGTTTCGTCCGAGAGCGCCTTGACCAATTCAGGGATCGCTTCGGCGGCGGCCGGGCCGAGGGCAGCCAGCGTTTCCGCGCCGCGCCGGCGGATGGCCGCAGCGTCCTGCACGGGGACAGCGATCTTGGGCAACCAGCGCCGGGCCCGGCCAAGGTAAGGCTCCCAAGCGGAATTTTGCCGCCGCAGCATCGCGCAGAGCTGTGGAACACCCGCCGCGCCAAGCTGTTCGAAGGCCCGCTCCGCGTGTTGGCGGGTGGCGTAATCGGGGCTCGCCAGGTCCTCCGCCCAGGCGCTGGCCGGCTGTCCGGCGAAGGAAGGATCGGGCGCCCGGCGGATGAACAGATTCGCCGCCAGCAGGAGCAACGCGAGCCCGAGGCCGATGGCGATCCGTTCCGGCTTGCTCATTCCCCGGGCCATGCTCCAAATCCGCGGCGGCGGTGGGCGTTCACACCCGAACTATGCGGCACCGTCGCAAAACCTTCAACGGTCCTTCTGGTAAGGGTGTCATCGGAAGTGGCGGCCGCCCGCCCCTTCCCAGGGAGCGCACGCGCCCTCGCGTGCCGTCATCGGCACCCTCGCCGATGACTTCGGCCCCTCTTCCCCGCGCCTGCCCGTCGCTTCCGCTCGCGCCCCTCTGGAAAATCTCCGAACCCTCCTCGGACTTCGTCACGGCAGATCTGCGAACGCACCCGCGCGCCTCTGCGAGAATCGCTTCCTCCCCACCCCTCCCGCCCGTCCTGTTCGGGTCGTTCGCTGCTCCCCATCCGGCTTCCCGCCGCCTCGACTGCCAACGATGCCAACGACGGCCTTGCCAACTCCGCCGCCGCAGCTTAGACCATTCGCTCATGGAATTGCGCATCGTCCAGCCTGCCCACGCCCCCAAACCCCTCGGCCCGTACAGCCACGGCGTCCGCGCCGGCGATTTCCTCTACTGCTCCGGCCAGATTCCCATCGATGAATCCGGCAAAGTCGTCGAGGGCGGCATCCGCGAGCAGACCCGCCAGGTCCTCCGCAATATCGCCATCATTCTTCAGGATCAGGGCCTCGCGACCGACCGCGTCGTCAAGGTCACTGTTTTCATGGTCGATCTCGGCGAATTCGCCGCCATGAACGAAGTGTACGGCGAGTTCTTCTCGAAGAATCCTCCGGCCCGTTCCACCGTTCAGGTCAGCGCGCTCCCCCGCGGCGTCCGCATCGAGATCGAGGTCGTCGCCTGCTATTCCGACGCCGCGAGCCGTTAACCGCGTCCCCGGATGCTCTCGCCGATCGCTTACCGGGAGCTGTTGGTGCAGGCTCGGTCCAAGGGCCTGCATCGCAGCCGGATCTTCGTCAGCGTTTTTCTCCTCTGTTGGGGCGGCATTTTCGCCGCCGTTTATCATTTTGGCGGGCTGATCCCGGCCGGCCAGATGTTTCCCATCTTCGGCTCGATTCTGCTGATGCTCAGCCTCTTCGGCGGCAGCCAGTCCACCGCGGATGCCATCAGCGTCGAAAAGCGCGAAGGCACCCTCGGCCTGCTTTTCCTCACCCCGTTGAAGAGCGGCGATGTCGTCATCGGCAAGCTCGTCGCGAATGGCCTCCCCCTGGTTTACGTGGCCATCACGGCTTTTCCGCTGCTCAGCCTCGTGTTCGTCGCGGGCGGGGTGCAGGGCAAGGATCTCATCACCCTCTTCGCCGCCACGCTCGGCACGCTCTACTTCTCCACCGCGGCCGGACTTTTCGTCTCCTCCCTCGGTCGGGATCGCAAGCGTGTCGCGGGCCATGCCTCCTGGATCGCCATTGCCTACTGGATCTTGCCCCGTATCGTTCTCGAATACCTCCGCGCCAAGGGGTATCCTTCCTGGACCTGGCAGGCGCTTTTGCTAATCTGCCCGCCGTTCGCCTACGGGCCGGGCGCCGCCCCGGCCGAGATGATGGTTTCCCTCGTGGGAACGCTCGTGCTCGGCAGTCTCTTCCTGCTCGGCGCCTGGTACTTCGTCCCGCGCCGCTGGCAGGATAAAGCGGAGCGCGGCGAGAAAACCTGGCGTGCCCGCTGGCGGCAGCATTGGTATGGACGCCCCGAGGTGCGGGCCGCCCTACGCACCCGACTGCTGGAACATGGTCCCTTCTACTGGCTCTGCGCGCGGGACCGCTGGAAAGTCGTCGCGAACATCCTTATCACCGCCATGTTTCTGGGTGGCGCCGCCTGGATCGTGGCCGCCGCCGTTCCGGGCGGCGGCGCGGTGGGAACCCTGGCCGCCTGCGCCGCGGCGCTGACTTTCATGCAAAAGATCGGCATCTCCGCCGCGGCCGCCAACCCGCTGATCGATGAGGCCGAGCAAGGCACCCTCGAACTCATGCTCAGCACGCCGCTTTCCGCCCGGGAGATTTTGTATGGCCAATTGCGGGCGATTGTCCGGCAGAACCGCTGGCCGTACCTGGCCATCCTCGGCATGCAGGTCCTGGCCTTGGGGCTGCTGCTCGCGTTCATGGGGGGGACACCGAAGGGATTTATCCTGGGTGGGCTCGTCATCCTTCTGCACGCGTTCGATCTCTATACGCTGGCCCATATCGCCCCGTGGTGTGTCACCCGGGTCAAGCAGCCGCGCCATGCCCCGCAGACGGCGCTGTTACAGGTGGTCATGCTCCCGGGCTTGATCGTGGGGCTTGGTCTCGGCTTCCTGGGGTACCTGACCTGGCAGTTCTCCTGGTCCTTTCAGCCCAACATGGAATATTGCGCGGCCATTTACTTCCTCCTCGCCTTCGGCCTTAATGTCCGCTCTCTCTGGCTCGTCCGGAAATACTTCGAGCCTTCCCTCCGCAAATTCGCCGCTCACCGCTATCACGCGGTCGACGCTCCCGCGTGGTGGGTTCGGGTTTTCGGCTGGTTCAGCCGCAAGCGCGCCCCTCTTTCGCCCCAGCTTCCCTGAACAAATGGAGCCCTGCTAGACCAAGGGCTTGAGGGGTAGAAGGGTGGTGTGTCAGCCGGTGAGAGGGTTTCGAGGGTGTTTTATGTTGTAAGTTATTCAGGGTTAATTACTTGCGGTTATTTTTAGCCTGGTTATTCGTGTGTCAAAAGCGTGTCATTTCGTGTCATTCTTGTGTCAAAACGTGTTATTCTCGTGTTATTACGTGTCAGAATGCGTGTCACTCGCGTGTCACGATGTGTCAGGGGACGGGGTGCCAGGGAAAGTGATCCGACGCGAAGGCAGGGGCTTTCCCGAGAATTTCAAGCGTGTTTGCCCTGCCTGATTCTCCTGATTCTCCCAGGGCCAACGCATCTAATTTTTTCCGAGTCTTCTGAGCGGTCCGGATCGGACA
>CAYZKY010000236.1:0-6932 GCA_964478815.1 uncultured Verrucomicrobiota bacterium | reverse complement strand
TAGTGACAGCCGTCCCGGCTGTCGCGGCGGGCGTCTCGCCCGCCGCCAGCGCCCGTCAGCCCGTCACGCCCTCTGCTGACCGCCACTTCCGATTGCATCCCCCAGAAACCCCAGTCGCCATCACCGGGGTAATCCTCAAGCTCTGATGTACGCGGGCGAAATTGGAGGCGCCATGGGAGTTCGTTTGGCCCCCCTTTCCCAAATGGTTGGACAAAAAAAGTAGTGTCCTAATTTGGTTTATCTTTCCATAAAGGAACGATCCCACGGCGCTCCCGTCCAAACGCTGTTGTGTGGCAACTCTTGGTGCTCTCCAATGGTCTTTCGACAAACAATTGCTGGCTGTTTCAGCTTTCTTTGGCAGTAGTTTTTGGCTGCATCAGCCGTTTCAAAAACGATGACCCTTGCGTTTTTCTTGGGTTCCACACCGGAAACGACCCAGCCGTGGTATTGCTTCGAGTATTCAACTTTGAGCGACATAGCATTAGGCGCGCCCTTTCCTCGCATCCGCCACAATCGACACCTGAACCGCCCGCAACAGCGTGTCCACCGGGGGCACGCCAAGCACCGCCATAAACCTTTCGTCTGAATCGTCCGGCTTGTCCAGATGCGACCACGCGTAGCACCGCGTTGCCTTTGGATGCCCGGTTATCTCGAAGGCTTCCACAGTGCCTTCCCAAGCCGTCTGTCCCCCGGAAAGTTTCTTTGACCGGCACAGACTCCAAATGGCGCGCAGAGCATCGGTGAAGGTGCTCGACGGCCATCTGCACTCGTTCGATGTATTCTCGGCTACTCGCCACAGCGTTGCACCAGTTCGGCGACAGTCCACGCGCTCGCTTCGATTCCCGCCGCTTGAGCCGGAGTCATCCGCAGCGAACCGTGCGTCTTGCAGAAGTTGTAGTATGCGAAATTGAGAGCAACCGCAGCTTCGAAGTTTTCGAGCTTTTTGCTGAACGCGTTGGTCAAGCGCGTCAGGCGGCGGCAGTGCATGCGGAGCGTGTGGTTCTGCTTCTCGATGTGCGACGTGGTAATCCGGCTCACGTCCGGCATGCCGTTAACGATGGTCTTCTCGACTTTGACCACTTCGCAGGGGCTATACCGAGCGGCGGCTTCCTTGTTGAGGTTACTGAGAGCGAAGGTTTTTACGACTTGGGCATAATCCACGTCCGCTCCGAAACCGCTCTCCACCGCTTCAGGATAGGCCGTGAGCGCATCCGAATTGAGTTGCACGCGGTTTCCCAAGCGTCCGGACAAATCGTTCAGAAACGTTTTGGCGTGGTAGCTGTCGCGCTTGCCAACCACGAACGAGGGAATCAGCTTGCTTTCAGCGTCCAAGGCAATGAACGTCCAAACGTCGCCATAATTGGCGGTGTCCTAATTTGAAATAGGCTTAATGGCTTCCTTCGGAATGAACCCAATTTTGGATGGCAGCCTATTGGGGTAGATGTCTTGCCACTGCTGCCGCGTCAAAGCCCCATCTTCGATGACCAGCTTGTAGTCGAACTCTTGGGCAAATGCTTTGCAGTCTCTCAAGATCGTGGGGGAGACCTTGATTACCACGAAGCGGTCTCTTTTGGTTAAGTGATGTCGGGCCTCGTGCAGAAATGATGTGTCCGTTGCTTTCAGAACCTCTTTGTAATCCGTGTTCATGTGTTTCCTTTTTTGATTTGATACGCTACCCCAAGGGCACCATCTCCTCTAGTGGTTTCCCCTAATCTTCACCTGCAGGTTGTTGGCGTCAACTTCGGTTAAGTGGGATTTTTGGTTGCCCTAACAGTTTGAATTTGAAGGGCTTAGACGTCACCGGATCGCATTCTTTGCCAGCGGCATCCAAGGCGGGGTGCAATTATTTCTGGCAGTCCTCTGGCCTCGCTCCCTCCTCCCCAGGCCCGGCCAAACAACAAAACCTCCGCTTGCGTATTCGCCTCCATACGGTATCGATACCTCATGATCGCGAACCCAAACTCGCGGTCGCCCGGATCGATTCCGAACAACAGGTGCGACGCCCTCGCGCCTCCTGTTCCGATTCTCCGCCGCGCGACCCCGCCGCCTCGCCGTGTCCCTTCCTCCGGGAAGCGGCTCGGAAGGTTGTCGCATGCCCCAATGGCCCTGGTCGCCCCCCCTCCCGGCGCTCCCCGTCTTGCCACGCCAAGCGCTGCTCCCCGCCCTCACGAAACCCATGTAAATAGGACTTCCTGCACGCAAAATGACTCGCCCTTCACCGTTTCTAACCCCCTCCCGTTGCCTGCCCAGTCTACATTCTATTCCGCCCTCATCGTCCCCCTTCCGGCGCTCCCCATCGTGCCCTCCCCAAACACCCTGCCCACTCCTCCCCACCCTCGCAAAACCCGCGTAAATAGGACTTCCTGCGCGCAAAATGACCCGCCCTTCACCGTTTCTAACCCCCTTCTCGTCACCCAGGAAGTCTACATTTCCATCACCCCAATAATCACCCCCGCCTGCTTTCTCTTACTTGCCTCCAAAGTCGTTCTCGCCCACGCTCCAGCCGATGGCGTGGTTGATCTTGCTCCGGGTCACGTTGAGCGTTTCCGCAAGCGCCGTTCAGAAGCGTCTCCTGCTCGACCGGGCCGGTGTCTACCACACCTGGATTCTGACCTATGCCCTGATGCTCGTCCCCGCGGTGCTCTTGGCCACCGGCGGGTCGGGAGCATCAAATCCCTTATTCTGGCGCGACATCCTCATCGGAGGGGGCCTGGACGCGATCGGCAACCTGGCGATGATTGCCGCGCTACGCACCACCGATCTCTCCGTTTTCGGACCGCTCAATGCCTTGCGGCCAGTCCTGGCCCTCCTGTTCGGTTGGCTCTTCCTCGGCGAGTCACCGCCCCTGCTGGGCGTCGTCGGCGTGGGCATCACGGTGGTCGGAGGTATCGTCCTGCTTTCGGACGGAAACGCGCATGGACGCGTCCGCGTTTCCGAACTGTGGCGAGCCCTGGCTCTACGGGTCACCGGGCTGTCCCTCGGCGTAGTGGGCGCGGTCTTTCTCAAACGTGCTGTGGTTCAAAGCACTCCGATGGTCACGGTCGCGGCGTGGATCGCCTGCGGATTGGCGGTTCTCATCGTGGCAGCGGCGGTTCACCGACCATCGGACTTGGGCACCCTGCGGCCGGCTTTGAGCGCGCAAGCGCGCTGGCTGCTCCTCCATTCAGCCCTCTTTCTCACCATGCAGTGGCTCACGGTTCGCATCTTTCAAGGCACGCTCCTCGCCTACTCGTTCGTCTATTTTCAACTCGGCATGGTCCTCCAGGTCTTTGTTGGGCGAATCTTTTTCAAGGAATCCTCCTTTGTCCGGCGCCTGATCGCCTCCGCCATCATGGCCGCCGGCAGCGTCCTGATCCTCTGGAAGGGTTAGGAGACGTCACGCCAGCTTGCTCCCACTACCGGGTCCTTCGGAAAATTGACAAGCCGGGCGGCGTGCTTCAGGCTCCGCGCATGGCCAAACCAGCGTTGGGACGCGGTTTGGGAGCGCTGATGGGCGGTGCGACAGCGGGGCCGAAGGCTCCAGTCGCGGTCGCCAGCGGAGCGCCTGCCGAGCCCTCGCTCGTCCCGCCACCGGTGGCGGCTGGAGAGGTGGTCCGCAGGTTGCCCGTGGCGCGCCTCAAACCGTGCCCGTTTCAACCTCGACGAGACTTTGCGGAGGAGCCGCTCAAGGAGCTTGCGGATTCCATCCGCGCTCAGGGCATTCTCCAGCCTCTGGTCGCGCGCCCCCGTGGCGACGGTTATGAAATTGTCGCCGGCGAGCGCCGCTGGCGCGCGGCCCAGCTCGCGGGGCTGGTTGAGGTTCCTGTCCTCGTGCGCGAAGCCAGCGACGCGGAAGTCCTTGAACTGGCCCTCATCGAGAATCTCCAGCGCGAGAATCTCAACCCGCTCGAGGAAGCCCTGGGCTTCAGCCGCCTCATCTCCGAATTCCGCCTGACCCAGGAAGAGGCCGCCACCCGCGTCGGCAAAAGCCGCGCCTCGGTCAGCAATTCGCTCCGGTTGCTGCAATTGCCCGAGGACATCCAGGGCTATCTCCGCTCGAACCTGCTCACGGTGGGCCACGCCAAGGCCATCCTCTCCTGTCCCGGGGCGGACTCCCAGAAACGTCTGGCCGATCAAGTCATCCGCGAAGGCCTGACCGTCCGCGCCACGGAAACCCTCGCCGGATCTGGATCTCGAACCGAGCCGTCCACCCGGAATCTCAACGGCGGCTCGCCGAAGCCGAAGGAATCTGCCGATCTGCATGTTCGGGACTTGGAGGCCCGGCTCCAGGAACGCTTCGGCACCCGCGTCCAGTTGCGCTATCGCGCCGGCAAAGGCGCCATCGAAATACGCTTTTTCACCGACGACGATTTGAACCGCATTCTCGAAATCGCGGGCTTGCGCATGGATTAAGGCCACCACGGAATTTCATCGATGACAAATACCCCTGCCTTCCGGGCGGAGTGCGCCCGCCGGCTCCGCGCCCTGCCCCCGCGCCCCGCGCCCTTCAAGGCCTTCGCGGGCCTCGATGGTTTTGTGGATGAGATTGTCCACGCCGTCGACAAACGCGAAGACGCCGAGCGCTTCACCCGCCTTCCCACCATCGCCAGCCTGGCGGAGCGCATCGCCGCCGCCGCCGGCCAGAGCACCAATATCGAAATGGTCCCGCGCCGCATCAAACTCGGCGGCAACGGCCCCATCATGGCCAATGCCCTCGCCAGCCTCGGTTGCGATGTCACCTACGTCGGCGCGCTGGGCTACCCCAATCTCCATCCGGTGTTCCAGCCCTTTGCCGACCGCGCCAAGGTCCACTCCATCGCCGAGCCCGGCCGCACCGACGCCGTCGAGTTCATGGACGGCAAGGTGATGCTCGTCAAAAGCATCTCTCTGAACGACATCACTTGGGCCAATATCCAGGCCCGCTTTGGCGCGGAACGCCTGGCCCAGCACCTCCATCACGACGACCTCCTCGCCTTCGTCAATTGGACGATGATTCCCTACATGAGCGATCTTTGGGAACGCATTCTCGCGGAAGTCTGCCCGAAGCTCTCCGGGCCGCGCCGCCGCATTTTCTTCGATCTCGCGGATCCCGAGAAACGCTCCGCCCGCGACATCCACCGGGCCTTGACGCTCATCGGCCGGTTCGAGCCCTGCTTCGACGTCATCCTCGGCCTCAATGAAAAGGAAGCCTGCGAGGTCGCCGAAGTGCTCCACATTCCCATTACCGCCGGCACGCCGGAAGGGCTGGCCACTCAGGCCCAGGCCATCCACGCCCGCCTCGGCATCGGCACGCTCGTCGTGCATCCCGTGACCTACGCGCTCACCGTCACCGCCGCTCGCACCGACATCGTCGAAGGGCCGATCATCAAGCAACCGGTCATCACTACCGGGGCAGGGGATCATTTCAATTCGGGATTCTGCGTCGGCAAACTGCTTGGCTTTGAGAATGCCGAGAGTTTGTTGCTCGGCGTCGCCACCAGTGGATATTATGTCAAGACCGGCCACACGCCGTCCCTGCCCGATCTGGCCGGGATGATGCTCGATTGGCCCGTGCCATGAGGAACGGCCGCGTATGATCCTGCCAGTCGTCAAATACGGGCACCCCGTGCTCCGCGAAAAAGGCGCGCGTATCGACAAGATCACGCCCGAAATCGAACAACTGATCGCCGACATGTTCGAGACCATGTACGATGAAAAAGGCGTCGGCTTGGCCGCTCAACAGGTGGGGCGCGCCCTTCAGCTCGCCGTCATCGATGTCCGCGAAGTGAAGGATCGACCGTCCACCCTGCATCTCAAGGGCGCCCCGGCGGACGTTGGCGCTCTCATGCCGCTTGTCCTCATCAATCCCTCGTGGAAGGCCGTGAACGATGAAGTCGTCGGCCCCGAAGGCTGCCTCAGCTTTCCCGATATTTACGCCGACATTACCCGTCCCGAAAGCGTCGACGTCGCCGCGACCAACGAAAAAGGGGAGACCCTCCAATTCCGCTGCGGCGGTCTCCTCGCCCGGGCCATCCAGCACGAATACGACCATCTCCACGGCGTCCTCTTCATCGACCGCATGGAAAAAGGCGTCCGCCAGAAACTCAAAAAATCCCTCGAAGGTCTCCAATACACCACCCAGCGCGACCTCAAGCGCGCCAGACGGTACTCACCGGAACTGTGAGGATCATTGCCTCTCGAATCGATCAAATTGCTGACTTCGACAATGAAGATGGATAATCCCATCGAAGAGGTCTGGCGAATTCGGGACGAGATCTCCGCCGAATGCGGTTACGATGTGGGCCGCTTGTTTGCCGCCCTGCGCCGCGAGCAAAAACAACACGGAGATCGGCTCATCACCAGGCCCCCGCGCCATTCTCTGCTGAATTCTGCGACACTCATGGGCCAAGGATCGCTGCCTGTAGAAAACTCTCCCAGTTAGGGCAGTTTCAACCGCTCCCAAGCGCAGGCTCCCACGCGGATCACCTCGAAGCCAGCCGCAGCGGATGCGGGTTCGAGCCTTCAATTCTTCGACCGAGCCAGTTCCTCCTCCAAATCCACAATCTCCTTGAGATGCGTGAGGAACCAGCGGTCGATCTTCGTCAGATCGTGGATCTGGTCGATCGTCAATCCCGCGCGCAGGCCGTGCCGGATGAAGAAAATCCGCTCGGCATTCGGCACCACGAGCTTCCGCGTAATCAAATCGTGCGGGAGAATATCCCGGTCGCCGTACACCTCGGTGCCGAATCGCCACGGCTTGCCGTCCCCGCCCAGGCCGGACCGCCCGATCTCCAGCGAACGCAGGCACTTTTGCAACGACTCCTTGAACGTCCGCCCGATCGCCATCGCTTCGCCCACCGATTTCATCTGGGTATTGAGCGTCGGATCCGCCTGCGGGAACTTCTCGAACGCGAAGCGCGGCACCTTCACCACCACATAGTCGATGGTCGGCTCGAAACTCGCCGGCGTCTCCC
>CAYZKY010000235.1:0-6987 GCA_964478815.1 uncultured Verrucomicrobiota bacterium | reverse complement strand
CTAGCTTAACACAGAGATCACCGAGGGCACAGAGTTCGCAGAGGGGGAAGGGAGGAAGACCGCGGATAGAAGACAGGATTTACAGGAGGAACAGGATTTTGGGGATCGGATAGCCGATGGCGAAGGTCGCATCGGTCGGTCCGATGAAGGGCGAGGGGGAGAACGCGGATGGGGAGGGAGGGGAGTGTCCCGTGGGGTGGCAGGCTCGCCGTTCAGAACCAGTCCAGGCGTTCGCGGTTTCGGTGGTAGAGCATGCCGAGCATTCGAGAGGCAACCATGAGAAAGTAGACGCTGACGAACGAACTGAGCAGCGAGGGCAGCACCGGCACCGGGAGCTTCCGCAAGGCCCAGCGAAGTCCGAGATCGGCCAGGACAAGGCCGGTCATTTGCAGAACCATCGCGGCATAGGCGCCCGGAAGGCGGAGCAGCGAGGGGATCACAAAGTGCGGGCTCAGCGCGGCGAGGGTGTCCTTGAGCGTGACGGCCAGCCAGGCCATTGGCACCAGGAAGATCGCCAGCAGCCCCAACCCCAACACCGCCAGGAGCGTGACGAGTTGTTCATCCGGCAGAAACCGGCGGGCCAGTCCGATCGGCAGACAGTAAAGGACCATGAGCACGAAGGCTTGCCAGATCGGCGGCAAGATATCCTGCATGAAATCCGAAAAATCGGGCCAGGGCGGAGGGCGGTGCTCTCCGTGGGCCGTGGACGCGATGATCTTTTGCGAATAAGCCAGGAGATAACCCGTGGTAAACACGATCACCAGGCCGGTGAGCAGAATCACGGACTTCATCACGCTCGCGAGCGCCAAGAATCCCGCGCCGCCGATCAGCAGGATGAGCCCTTCGCCGCGAAACGGAAAACGCCAGGCTTCCAGCGGATGGTTGCTGAGCGCCTGTTCGGCCGCGGCAGCCCGCTTGGCCTTCGCATCCTCCAGGGCGGAGGAACAGACCGGGCAAAACTTCACGCGCGGGGTCCCGAACTTCCGGCCATCCACGATGCACCGCGAACAGAACACGGTTCGGCATTTCGAACAGCGCCAATCCGCCACGAGTTGAGGATGATTCTGGCAGGTATCCGGCTCGGCACGGGCGCGGGCGGCCTCGACTTCGGCTGAAACGTCCGGACTTCCGTTCGCCGCCGCGAAGACAAATTCCACCGCGCCGACCTGCAGGCGGCTCCCCGGCCGGAGCATGGCTTCCTGCACCGGCTCGCCGTCCACGAGGATGCCGCTGCTCGATCCCAAGTCATGCACCGTCGCTGCGCCTTCGACTACCCGGATTTCGCAGTGCCGTTCTGCCGCGGCCTCATCAAGCACCTGCAGATCGTTCTCGGCACTCCGGCCAAGGCGGACGACCTCCTTCAGCTCCAGGCTCGCCGTGCTCCCATCCGCCGTCTTGTAGCAGAGATACATGCGGTTCCAAGGGGAACACCCGCGCCGGATCGGGCCAACTACAATCCGGCTTCGCTTTTGGAACCGGCACCTGCCGAGGCTCGCGGCCGTCTCCGCCGGTGCGTCGCCGTGTGCGTCCCGGGAACCGCCCCTACCAGGCCGGCTTCAGAGCGCCCGCCGCATCCACCTGGTGGGGCGTCCAGGTGAGCGCCAGCAGGCGGAGGGCAATGCCAGACTTGGCGGGGCGGATTTCGATGGTCTCGAAGATTTCCGCGGCGGGATCGGCGGCGGCCTCGGCGGTGGCCAGCTCGGCCTGGAATTGCGCATCCAGTTCGGCGAGCCGCTGCTTGAGGGCGTCCACCGTTTCGCCCGCCCGTGCCACATCCTGCGATTGTTCCACCGAGCGCCCCACGCTTCGCACCGCCGAGCCGGCGCGCCCGAGGTTGCCGGAGGAGAGAACCTTCCGCCCCAGAAACGCGCCCAGGAGCGTGCTGCCGAAGGAGAGGGCGCTCGAAAGCTTCGCGTTGCGGGCCTGTGCGGCTTCGCGTTCGACCGCTTGTTCCGCGCGGCGCAGGCGTTCCTGAAGGGTCGCGGATTTGGGCGCGTACTTCGCCCGCAGGCGCGCGGCCTCGGCATCCCGGCGTTCGTGGGCAGCCAGCGCCAGGCGGCGGCGGAAATCGGCTTCGGCCTCGCCGGGCTGGGAGATCGCACCCAGCCGCGCGGATTTTAGAAGCGCGAGCTTGCGGGTGGCGAAGAGCGCCGCCGTGAAATCCTTGCCCCAGGCCGCGAAACGCCGGAGATCGCTGGCCGCCGGCGCGAGCGGCACGAACTGAGCTTGCTCGATGGGATGCTTTTCGAGTTCGTCGGGATCGAACTCCAGCTCGCGGGCCTCGCTCCAATCGACCGGCGTTGCGTCGTCCTTGATCGGCGTGAGATATACGAGCGACTGGACCGCATCGATCTTCGCCCTGGCGTCCGAGAATCGAACCTTGGCCGCGCCGAGCAACATCGCTTCGTAGGTGATCGGCCCGCCGTGCGTCCGGACCGGGAAGAAGAATTGCAGAATATCCGGGGGGAGCGTGGGCCGCGCCGAGCTGCGCGACTTCGGCGAAGTTGGTGCGGCCGGAGCCGACGGCGCGATGGGGGGAGCTTGCGCCAGCCGGGCCGCGGCGGGTGCGATGGAAGGGCGGGGTGGAGGCGTGGGCGGCGATGCTAGCGTGGCCGTGCCCGGCTGAGCCGCCTTGATCTGCGCCCGCGACATTGGGCCACGCAGATACGAAAGGCACCAGCGGGCTTCGAAGACGGCCGGAGCGTCCTCGTGGACGTTGCGGAGCAGAAAGACGCGGTTGCCGAGCCCGGCGAGGGTCTGTTCCATCGCGGAGCGGTCGAAGCCCGAGCCTTGCGCGACGGCGGCGCCTTCGAGCCCCTCGAGGACGCGCTGCTTGTCGCGCTCGGTCTGGAGCCGCCCGAGGAACCAGGTGCCGGTATTGGCCAGCCCCTTGTAATCGAGATCGACCGGGTTCTGCGTGGCCAGAACCACGCCCAGCCCGTAGGCGCGCGCCTGCTTGAGGAGCGTGAGGAGAGGGGCTTTGGAGGGTGGATTCGCGATGGGCGGGAAGTATCCGAAAATCTCGTCCATGTAGAGCAGCGCCCGCAGGCTGGTCGTGCCGGATTGAGCGCGCATCCAGCCCAGCAACTGGTTGAGCAGGAGCGTGACGAAGAACATGCGCTCCGCCTCGCTGAGATGGGCGATGGAGAAAATGGCGATGCGCGGCTGGCCGCTCGGGGTGTAGTAAAGTTGCTGGATATCGAGCGGTTCTCCTTCCAGCCAGGCGCTGAAACCGGGCGAGGCGAGCAGGCCATTGACCGACATCGCCAGCGCGAAGCGATCTCGGGCGGGGTAGAAGGTCTCGAGTTCCATCACGCCAACCCGTTGGAAGCGCGGCGTCTGGATTTCCTGGATGAGCGTTTCGAGCGTGAGATCGCGCCCTTCCTGCCAGGCACTCGCTAGAAGCTGCCCGAGAAACACGGCTTCGCGGCCGCGCAGCGGATCGACCTCGAGCCCCAGCAGGCCGAGCAAGCCGCTGACCGTCGTGCTGACGCGCTCACGAAAAGTCTCCGCGTCCTCGAGCACCGCTTGGGGTGGCGCGGCGAAGGAACCGAGGATCGAAACCGGCCGTCCGGCCTGGCTGCCCGGGGTGTAGACGGCAAACTCCGCCGCCGCGCGCAACCGCCGAATCCGCTCGCCATCCTGCCCCCACTTCGCGAGCCCATTGCGCCAAAGGTCGGCCTGCTGGGCGGCGAATTCGGGCACGCCGAGCCCTCTTTTGCGGGCATCGTCCGGATTCACCCACGGCTCGAAATCCTGGGGCCGCAATTCGGGAAAGGTCAGCAGGAGGTTGGCCAAGTCGCCCTTTGGATCGATCAGAATGGCCGGGATGCCGTCGATGGCCGCCTCTTCGATAAGGTCGAGGCAAAGTCCGGTCTTTCCGCTGCCCGTCATGCCGACGCAGAGCGCGTGGGTTGTTAGATCGCTGGAAGCGTAGAGGACGGGGTCGGGCAGAGTCGCGCGCGCGGCCAGGTCGTGGTAACGGCCTAGGTAAAAGACTCCCAGTTTCTCGTAATCTTGCATGGCTTGTCCGCGGCCGCCGGCTCGCGCCGGTGGGCTACGTGATTCGAGGAGCATGCTAAGGGCGGCCGCGCTTTCAAGCGAATCCGCAGGCGGGTGGGGTGTGATCGGAAGTGGCGGTCAGCAGGGGGCGTGACGGGCGCACGGGTGCTGGCTGCGGGCGAGACGCCCGCTGGGACAGGCGGGACGCCTGTATAGCTTCTCCGGCGTTGTTCACGGGCCGAGCAGGAGCTTCCTCTTCCGCTCCGCCCCTCGGACGGTGAGCAACGCCGTCGCGATGCGCCCATATCAAATTCTTTTCCGCTGGAAATTGGGCGGCGGCGGTTATTTTGGGTTCGGCTCCGGTACGAATCGGGCGCCCGTTCGTTCGACGAATATAGGACAACTGCTCGACCGGAGCCGGAACCCGAACCCGGATACGCATCCTCAGGTGAGGACGTCCCACGTCTCATTCTATACAGACTGCGCCCCGGGTTCCCAACGCCAGAAAGTCTATCATGAATACGTCTCCGCACAGCCCTAATTCTTCGCCCACCGCAATGCCCGCCGCCTGGATCGGTTTCGATTGGGGGGACAAGGAACACGCCTTTGCCCTCCAGGATCACGCGGGCCAGGCGGAGCGGGCCAAGCTCGACCACACGGCCGAAAATCTGCACCGCTGGCTCCGGGAGATCGGCCAGCGTTACGGGGGCGGCCGGTGGCGCTGGCCATCGAGGCCAGCCGCGGCGCGGTCATTCACGCGCTCCTGGAATATCCCTGGCTGCGGGTTTACCCGATCAATCCGGTGACCAGCGCGCGCTACCGCAAGGCCTTCCGGCCTTCCGGAGCCAAGGACGATCTGCCCGACGCGGACGTCCTGCTCGACCTAGTGCGGCACCACGCGGACAAGTTGCGCGTGCTGGAAGCCCAGGATCCGGAAACGCTCCCACTGGCGGGCCTGGTGGAGGCGCGCCGCAAAATCGTCAACCGGCGCACGGCCGTGCTCAACGAGTTGACCAGCCTGCTCCAGAGCTATTATCCGCAGGCGCTCGCACTGGTGGGCGGCCTGGACACCGGCCTGGACACCGGCCTGGCCCTGGCCTTTCTGCGCCGCTGGCCGGACTTGACCAGCCTGAAAGCGGCGCGCCCGGGCAGCATCCAACGCTTTTATTACCAGCACCAGGTGCGCTCCGCGACGCGGGTCGAGGAACGGCTGGCCGTGATCGCGGGGGCGGTCGCCCTGACCACGAACGCGGCGCGCGTGGCCGTGGCCCGCTTGCAACTGGCCCAGTTGCTCGAGCAACTGGCCGGGTTCCACAAGCATGTCGCGCTCTTCGACGCGGAGATCCAGCGCGTGTTTGCGGCCCATCCGGACGCGGCCTTCTTTCGGGAGCTGCCCGGGGCCGGCGCCCAAATAGCCCCGCGCTTGTGCGTGGCGTTCGCCGCGTCTTATCCCGACCCCGCCAGCATGCAGAAGTTTACCGGGGTGGCGCCGGTGCGGGAGAAAAGCGGCGGACAGGTCTGGACGCACTGGCGCTGGGGGGCTCCGACCTTCCTCCGCCAGACCTTCGTCGAGTGGGCCGGGCAAACCGTCCGTTACTCGGCCTGGGCGAAGCGGTACTACGAGCACCGGCGCCAACAGGGCCAAGGCCACGCCGCCATCCTGCGGGCACTGGCCTTCAAGTGGATCCGCATTCTCTGGAAATGCTGGGAGACGCGAACCCCCTACGACGAAGCGCGCTATCTCCGGCAACTGCTCCACCGTAAAAGCCCCCACGCCGTCCAGCCCTAAACCCAACGCCTGCCATGCCTGTTGATCCCTTTTCTCTCTTGCGCGGACCTGCTCAGGTGTTGTCCTAGTGCGCTTGAGAGTGAGCATGCACCAGAGGGTGAGAGTCCCTCTCTGGCGGAGCTTCCCGCCAGTAACGGAAAGTAACTGCGTCGTGGCGACACGGGGTGGAGAGCAACTGGAAGTGAACGGATCGTCCGTAGAGCTGCGGCCCGAGCGAGGGTCGCGACACAAACTCGATACGGCCTGATGCGACGGACGAGACTGCTAGGAATGTGCGAAGTCCGAAGTTCCGCCGATAGCGAGGGAAAGCGAGTCGGGGGCCAAGCCCGCCCGGAGCGAGAAGCATTGCCGGAGCGCGGGGGCGCATGGGGTGGTTGGAGACGGAAGGTTTGGAAGTGCAGGGTCATGAATCAAGGAGACCTGACCCGGTGCGGGAAGGAGCGGGCCAGGAGTCAGAGTCCCCGTAGTAGCAATGAAGCGGGTAATGACCGTGGAGCGAAGGGGGGCAGGAAGGTGGAGACGTGAGGGAAACACAGGCGCAATTCGCACTGCCGGGAGTGCCGCGGGCTAAACAAGGCAGAGACGTTCCCCTGAAATGGGCGTGGACGGAAGCGAGTGTGTGGACCGAACGGATGTTGGCGACCCTCGAAGGAGGAATTAAGGGAGGTACATGGTTCAGTTTGATCGATAAGGTCTGGAAGAAAGAAAACCTGCACAGCGCGACCGCACAGGTTCTCCGCCGCAAAGGCGGAGCGGGCGTGGATGGGCTGTCCTGCGAGCAGTATCGCCGGACGGCGCCGGAGCGGCTGGAGGGCTTGCAGGCACGGATCAGGGGCGGCCAGTACACCCCGCCGCCGGTCAAGCGGGTCTGGATACCGAAACTGGGCAGCAAGGAACTCCGTCCGTTGAGCATCCCGACGGTGGAGGATCGTATCGTGCAAACGGCGGTGCGGAAGGTGATCGAGCCAATCTTCGAGAGCATCTTTGCCGAGCACAGTTACGGATTCCGGCCGGGCCGGGGGGCCAAGGACGCCTTGCGGCGAGTGGATCATCTGCTCAAAGCCGGGAAGTCCTGGGTGGTGGACGCCGATCTCAAGGGGTACTTCGATTCGATCCCGCAGGACAAGCTCATGGCGGCCGTGGGGTGTGATCGGAAGTGGCGGTCAGTTGTGAGCGCAGGCGAGGTTCTTCCAGTA
>CAYZKY010000234.1:0-6990 GCA_964478815.1 uncultured Verrucomicrobiota bacterium | reverse complement strand
ATAATGTAGACTATTTGGTGTAAGTGGCGGAAGATCAACGGGATAAATTTTTTGGGGGAGCGGAGGTTTAACCACGGAGACACGGGAGGCACGGAGGGGGAGAGAAAGGGGGGGCAAAAACCGGTAACGCTTATTTCCGCCGCCGGATCGGGCTGGAGTTTGGCGCCGGGCGGGGACAGCCGGGTGGGCCGGGCGGGCGGCGTGGGCCGGTTTTCGGCATGCGTTTTGCTAACAGATTGGGCATCTGCTGAGGAACATCCTGACGATATGAATGGACGCGTGCGGCGAAGGGCGATTGGGCATCGCTGGCTGGGAGGCATGGGGAGTGGCCGGGGCCTATTGGCCTGGAGGGTTGGGCTGGCGATCTGCCTAGGGTGGGCCGTTCCAGCCGCGGCTTCGGGGGACTATGAGTATACGATTGCGGACGGCTCCGTGACGATCAACCGGTATCTCGGTTCGGAAGAGAACGTGACGATCCCCAGCACCATCGAGGGCTTGCTCGTTACGAGAATTGGGATGAATGCCTTTGCCGAACTCGGTATTGAGAGCGTCGTGATAGCGGATTCGGTGACGGCGATCGGCGAGTACAGTTTTCACAGTTGCGTCAATCTCAGCAGTGTCACCATTCCCGAAAGCGTTTCGGTGATCGGTAGTCACGCATTTTCCAAATGCACCAGCCTGCCGACGATTCGCATTCCAAGATCAGTGAGGGAGATTAATTCTTCGGCATTTCGAGACTGTCCAAACTTGGCGTCCATCGAAGTGGATCCAACGAACCCGCAATGCACAAGCGTGGATGGAGTGTTGTTCGACAAAGAGATGAAGATACTGCGTCGCTATCCTCAAGGAAAACCGGGAGCGACGTTTTCGATTCCGAATACGGTCCAACAGATCGGAGGTTGGGCATTTCATGGCTGCAGCAAGCTTACGGAGATTCAGATGCCCTCTGGTATCACGAGCATCGAAAGCGGTGCGTTCTTCGGCTGCGATCGATTACCGAGCCTCCGACTTCCCAGCTCGGTGAATTTCATCGGCCACTCGGCCTTTGAAGGGTGTGCCAGGCTGGGTGAAATGATCATTCCCGAGGGAGTGGATCGCCTTGGGACAAGTGTATTCGCTGGGTGCATCAGCCTCACGAAGGTGGAGATTCCGGAGAGCGTTCAATTGATCGAGCGTGGGGCGTTCGAAGGATGCTCCAGCCTGGCGAGCGTTCGTTTGCCAAGCCGACTGACGAGCATTGGGGATCGCGCCTTTCAGGGATGCTCCAGCCTTACGGAGGTGAGAATTCCAGAGGGTGTGGTGAACCTTGGCTCCTGGGCATTCGATAGCTGCACGAACCTGAAAAGCGCGACGATTCCGGCCAGCGTGGGCCGGATCGACTTTTATGCGTTCCAGAACTGCACGGAGTTGCGCTCGGTGTATTTCCAGGGTAATGCGCCGGTCATCAGCTATAATCTCTTTTTCGGGGCGGATCAGTCCACGCTCTATTATCTGCCGGGCACGACGGGGTGGACCTCGCCCTTCGCGGACCGGCCGGCGCGGCTCTGGAATCCGCACATCGAGGCGGGGGCGGAGAACTTCGGGCCGCGGGCAGGCGGGTTCGACTTCACGGTGACGGGCGCGAGCGGGCTAACGGTGGTGGTGGAAGCGAACGAGACTCTGGGGCCGACGGGCTGGACGGCGCTGGCGACGAACTTGCTCAGCGGGGGACTCGCGGAATTCCGGGACGGGCAGGGGATGGATCGGCCCGCGCGGTTTTACCGCATGCGGGCGTGGTGACGGCGCGTGAGGCTCGCGCTGACGCGGTGAGGACTGCGAGTGCTGGAGTTCGCGCGGGAACGACTCAGTTGTCGAACTCGCCGCGAATGCTATCGTAACGCATGAATTTGACGGCCCCACTGCTGGAGGGTTTGGCGGAGACGGTGGCTGATTGCCTGGATTCGCCGAGTCTGGAAGCGATCGCCCGGATGCAGCTCGATCCGCGGACCAGCGCGCGACTGGATGAGCTGGCGGAGAAGGCGAACGAAGGCGGGTTGAGCGAGGCCGAACGGGCCGAGTATCGGTCGTTCACGGAGATTAGCGAATTTCTGGGACTGGCGCAGTTGCGCGCCCGGCAAAAACTTGGGGTATCGCTCAGCGAGTGACGCGAGAGGCTTTGCGGCAGGCGGTTCGCGAACGCGCGTCCCGGCGCTGCGAGTAATGAAGAGGGCTTTCCAATTAAGGCCGGATTCGGCAGGGTTTCGGCATGGCTGACGATGCGGGCGGGAAGCGCGGCGCGGGGGAGCCGGCCACGGGGGTGGCCGGGCGGATGTTGTCGGTGGACGCGCTGCGGGGGTTCGACATGTTCTGGATTATCGGCGCGGATGCGCTGTTCCAGGCGCTGAACAAGCTGGCGGGCGGGAATCGGCTGATTCAAGGGATCGCGAACCAGCTCGATCATGTGGCTTGGGAAGGGTTCCGGTTTTACGACCTGATCTTTCCGCTGTTCGTCTTCATCGTCGGCGTCTCGATCACGTTTTCGCTGCCGCGGCGGATCGCCCAGGTGGGCCGCGCGGCGGCCGCGTGGCAAGTGGTGCGGCGCGCGGCGATTCTGTGGCTGCTGGGGATTCTGGTCTACGACGGAATGGCGAAGGGGTACGAGCAGGTGCGATTGCTGGGTGTGTTGCAGCGAATCGCACTCTGTTATTTGTGCGCGGGGCTGGCCTTTATTTTTCTGAAGCCGCGGGCGTTGGTGGCTTTGTGCGGGGCGATACTAGCCGGGTATTGGGCGATGATGATGTTCATTCCGGTGCCGGGGGTTGGCGCCGGGGATTTCGAGGAAGGCAAGAACCTCGCTAACTGGGTGGACAAGGAGTACTTGCCGCTGCGGAAATGGGACGGGGATCACGATCCGGAGGGTTTGCTCAGCACGCTGCCGGCCATCGCGTCGGCCTTGCTCGGGATTTTCGCGGGGCTGCACTTGCAAAGCCGGCGGTTCGACGAACGGAAAAAGGTGGCGATGCTGATGGCGGCGGGAGTGGCGTTGGTGGCGGCCGGGTTTCTGTGGGGGCTGCAGTTTCCGATCATCAAGAAGTTGTGGACTTCCTCGTACGTGCTGGTGGCGGGCGGGTTCAGCGCGCTGCTCCTGGGGGCGTTTTACTATGTGATCGATGTGCGGAAGTCGCAGCGCTGGGCGATGCCGTTTGTGTGGATCGGGATGAACGCGATCACCATTTACCTGGCGGTGGACCTGGTGGGTGTCGGGAATCTGGCGCAGCGGCTGGCGGGGGGCGAGATCAAGGGCTGGTTCGATGGGTTGCGGCCGGGCCTGGGAGATTTCGTGCTGGCGTGCGTGGCGCTGGCCTTGTGCCTGGCTTTCGTCCGCTTTTTGTACCGGCGTAAGATTTTCCTGAAGGTTTGAGGGATCGTGCGGAACGGGCATCCGGTTCTCGAAGTGGTTTTGAGAATCGGTCCAGTCACCGGCGCGTCCATTTCGCCACGAAAAACAGGCGGTTCGCCCCAAAAACGCTGCCATTCGTCCCGGCTGCGCCTACCCTCTCCATTCCATGAACGCCCTCCGGTCGGTCGAGCGCCTGGCCCTGCTAGTGCTGGGAAGCCTGTGCGCGATACTTCTAACGGCCTGTCAGCGCTCCAGCAATCCCGCCGGAGCGGCGGCCGGCGCCCCTGCGGACGAATTCATCGAGTTGATGAATCGCGGCAAGAATTACCTCGATCGCGGCGAAGCGCAGAAATCCCTCGAGCTGTACCAGCGCGCCGTCGCGCTCGTCCCGACCGATCCGGACGCACATTTGAACATCGCGAATGCGTGGCTCCTCCTCGATCAGTCCGAGCGGGCGGCCGCCGCGGCCGATGAGGTCCTCAAGCTCGATCACAACTCGGCCGCCGCGCATTTCGTCAGAGGCTCCGCGCTGCTCCGCCTCGGCCAGCCACTGGAAGCGTCGAAAGCTCTCCAGACGGTCCGCCAGCTCGATCCCACGGAGCCCGCCGTTTCCTTTCAACTGGGGCTGGCCCAATTGCAGCTTCAGCAATACGAAGACGCCATCGCTTCGTTTCAGGAGGTGTTGCTCGTCGTTCCGAATCATCCGGCGGCGAATTACCAGATCAGCCTCGCCTACCAGCGGAGCGGCCAGGACGCGGAAGCCCAGCAGGCGCTCGAAGCGCACCAGAAAATCGCCACGGAGAACGCCGGCAAAAGCCTCGGACCGGCGACGTTCGAAAAGAGCAAGTTTACCCAGGCCCGCGTTCCGTTCCGGCTCGAACAGCCGGCTCGCGCCGGTCTCGCCGTCACATTCACCGATCAGACCGCTTCCGCCTTCGGCGCGGATGCCGCCAAGTACCGCGGCCCCATCGCGATTCTCGATCCCAACCACACCGGCTGGAACTCGCTCTTCGTCCTTGAACCGGAGCAAGGCTTCCGCCTGCTCTGGAACAGCAACGCCGTCTTTCAAGCGCTCGACGAACCGTATCCGGCCACGCCCGGCGCCACCTACCGCAAAATGCTCGTGGGCGATCTCCAGAATGATCGTTACGAGGATGTCGTCGTCCTGGGCGATAAGGGCGCGCATCTCTTCAAGTTCGCCACGAATGGCCTGGCGATGGATGTCGGCCCCTTCAGCCGCTTGCAGACGCTGGATGCCGCGGACGGAGCGTTGGTCGATCTCGATTTCACCGGGAAGCTCGATCTCGTCGCCATCGGCGGCGCGACCAACGACCTCCGAATCTTCCGCCAATTCGGGCCCATGCTCTTCACCGACATCACCAGCACCTCCGGCATCCCCCGCCTCACCAATGCCGCCCAAGTCCTGATCGACGATTGGCCCAAGGACGAGATGATGGACATCCTCCTCGCGCGCCGGGGCGAAGCTCCGCTCCTGCTCGCCAAGCAGCGCGGCGGCCCGTTGCTGGCCACGAATCAGAATTGGCCCGCCGGCTCCGTGATGGCCAGCGGCGATCTCAACAACGATCTTCGCATCGATCTCGCCGTCGCCCTGGCGGATCGCATTCGCCTCGTGTTCAACGGCACCGAGGAATCTCGCGAGCTTGCCGCGCCCGGGGCCAGCGTCCGGCAGCTTCGCCTGGTCGATTACGACAACGACGGCTGGCTCGACCTCCTGGCGATTGGCGACGGCTTGCGCCTCTGGCGCAACGTGGGCCAGGCTGGCTTTGAGGAGACCACCCGCGCCGCGGGCCTTGATGCCCTCGGAGCCAGTGCCTTCGCCACCGCCGAACCCGCCGATTTCGACCTCGATGGCGATACCGATCTGGTGCTCACGCGCGTCGCGGGCGGCCTCGCCTACCTTCGCAACGACGGCGGCCACGCCAACGACCAGCTCAAAATCCGCCTGCTCGGCAACCGCTCCAACGCCAGCGGCCTCGGCGTGAAGGTCGACGTCACCGTCGGCGGGCTCCGCCTTTCCCGCACCGTCCAATCCCTCCCGGTCGAAATCGGTGTCGGCAAGAACCAGAAAGTCGAGTCCGTCCTCGTGCACTGGTTCAACCTCGCCGTTCCCTACATCGATGTCCCCGTCGATCGCACGAACGCGCTCGCCATCATCGAGATCACGCTGCCGGAAGGCTCCTGCCCCTATCTTTACGCCTGGGACGGCGAGAAATTCCGCTTCATCACCGACGTCCTCGGCGCCGCTCCCGCCGGGCTCCCCGTCGCCGAAGGCCGCATCATCGAATCCGATCCGGACGAATTCGTCCTCATCGGCCGCGATTCCGAGTTCGTCCCGCGACAGGGCGAATATGTTCTCCAGCTCACCGAGGAACTCCGCGAGATTCTTTGCCTGGACGAAGCTAAACTCGCCGTCGTCGATTACCGGCCCGGCACCGAAGTTCATCCGCTCGACAAGCTCGTCCCCGGCAAGCCCTTTCCGCCGAGTGCGCTCACCACGCTTCAGAACGAGCGCCCGCTCCGCCGCGCTCTTAACCTTTCTGGCCAGGACGTCACCGAAGCACTCCGCGCCGTCGATGGCCGCCGCGTCTCCCCGGAACGCCTCCGCCAGCCCCAGCAACGCGGCCTCGCCGAGCCCCACGGCCTCATCCTCGATTTCGGCGAACTCGACGTCGCCAAACCCCTTGCCCTCGTCTTGAACGGCTGGCTTCGTTTCGGCGGCGGCATGGCCAATGTCAACGCTTCGCACGATCCCAGCCTCCCCTTTCCCTTTCCCACGCTCGAAGCCGAAACCAGCCCCGATCGCTGGCAGAAAGTCGATGTCATCGTCGGCGCTCCCGCCGGCAAGACCAAGACCATCGTCGCCGAACTCTCCGGCAAGCTTCCGCCGGGCACTCGCCGCCTCCGGCTCCAGGCCGCTTTCGAAATCCACTGGGATCGCATCGCCCTGATGGAAACCGTGCCGAACGCCGACACCCGGCTCACCCTCCTCGCGTCGTCCCGCACCGATCTGCACTGGCGCGGCTTCAGCGAGTTCGAAGACTTGAGCTGGGATTGGCCGCTTACGCCCGACTACGTGAAGGTTCGCCCGAATCCCTTCTGGCGCATCACTCCCGCCGGCTGGTGTACCCGCTATGGCGAGGTCGGCGAACTCATCGCCCGCCGCGATGAAGGCTTTCTCATCATGAACGGCGGCGACGAACTCACCCTTACGTTCGCGGCGGCCGAGTTGCCGCCCAAACCGCCCGGCCACGAGCGTTCCTTCTTCCTCTACCTCGATGGCTGGGACAAGGATTCCGATTTCCACGTCGTCACCGGCGCCACCGTCGAGCCGCTCCCCTGGCACGGCATGGACGACCAGCAATACGGCCGCATCCCGCGCCCCAAATTCCCCAGCGACCACCTCCACCAAAAATATAACACCCGCTGGGTCGGCGAAAAAACCCTCGCCCGCCCGGCGCGGTGAGCGAGACACGCGGGTCGCCTGAATTGGCCGGCCAGATAAGGCCCTGCTTAATACCATTTTATAATGATATACGGTATAAATAGCTTGCCCCACCCGTGAGCGCCTGGCACTCTCGAAGCGATGGGAA
>CAYZKY010000233.1:0-7201 GCA_964478815.1 uncultured Verrucomicrobiota bacterium | reverse complement strand
GATCAAGCGGGCGACGAGCAGCCGGTAGCACTCGATCAACACCTTCGGATTGCTCGACTTCATCGAGAAGACGAAGTAGTGGAAATTCCGGCTGCGCGCGATGCGGGCGAATTCCAGCGCGCTCTCGACCATGCCGAGCGGCGTGTCGCCGTAGCGGTTCATGATGCGGTCGCTGAGCGAGCCGTGGTTCGTGCCGATGCGCAGGGCGCGGCCCAGGTCGCGGCAGAGATCGACGAGCGGGGCGAACTTCTGTTCGATGCGGCCCAGCTCGGCTTCGTACTGCGCGTCGGTATACTCCTTGATGGCAAACTTCTTGGAGTCGGCGTAGTTGCCGGGATTGATGCGCACCTTCTCGACCCACCGGGCGGCTTCCAGCGCGGCCTCGGGCTTGAAGTGGATGTCGGCAACGATGGGGACGAAGCAACCGCGCGCGCGGAGTTCGCGGACGATGTTTTCGAGATTGGCCGCGTCCTTCACGGTCGGTGCCGTGATGCGGACGATCTGGCAGCCGACCGCGACGAGATCGAGCGTCTGCTGCACGCAGAGCGCGGTGTCCATGGTATCGCAGGTGAGCATGGACTGCATCACCACGGGGTGCCGCCCGCCGATGACTACCCCGCCGCGGGCGGGGTCGCCCACGGTCACTTCCCGGGCCAGGCGACGTTCGTAGTGAAACGAGGAATCGCAGTATCGCATGGTTAGCGAGCCGGGGTCTGGGCGGGGACCGCCTTGTTCGGGCTTTCGATCTGGGTTTCCTGCTGAAACAGGGAACGGAACAGGCGGAATCGCTTCACGTCGTGGAAGGAGACGTAGACCATGAACGAGATGAGCAGCACCGCGAAGGCGGTGGTGGCGTACTCCTGGAAGCGGGCGCTGAGCGGGCGCTTCCGCACGGCCTCGATCATCGACATGACGATGTGGCCGCCGTCCAGCACGGGCACCGGCAGGAGGTTCAGGATGGCCAGGTTCACGTTGAGCAGGATCAGGAAATTCAGGGCGAGGCGATAATCGGTTTTCACCTGGGCGGCGAGGAGAGCGAAAATGCCGATCGGACCGCTCAGGTCTTTCGGCCCCACGCCGGTTTCCTTCGGCCGGGCGACCGCGCCGAGCGTCTGAAACGTCTTGACCCACACATCAGAAATCGATTCCCACGGGGTCGGGTACTGGATTTCGTACACGTTGACCGAGTTCGGCCCGAGAGCCACGCCGAGTTTTCCCTTGCCCCCCTTTTCGCCCCGCGGGGTCACCGTGAGGGTAAGCTTCTCCGAGCCGCGCTGGATTTCGATGGGCGTCGGCTCACCGGGGCGCTGTTCGATCAGGCTCTTGAGCTGATTGATGCCGGAAACGGTCACCCCGGCGAATTTCAGGACGACATCCTTCGGCTTCAGCCCGGCATCCTGGGCCGCGCCTTCCATCACGTCCGTCAATTCCGGGTGATCCTTCGAGTCGAGATTGAGATACTTGCCGCCCAGAGTGTCGTTCGCCTTGGCTTCGAGGGCCAGATTGATCGTTTGCCCGGCGCGATCCAGCGTCACGGGAATCTGGTTGGTGCGGGCGAGAATGGTCGCCATCTGGACGTCGCTCCAGGTTTTGGTGGGGCGGCCGTCGACGGCCACGATTTTGTCCCCTTCCCGGATGCCGAGCCTGGCTTCGGCCGATTCGGGGTCGACATAGCCGACGATCGAGGGATTGATGAGCACCGGAAGGCCGACGAAATAGATGAGCACCGCGATGACGAAGGCAAAGACGATGTTCATGAACGGGCCGGCGAAGGCCACGAGAATCTTCGAGAGCGGCGGGGCTGGCGGGATGGGTTCAGCATTCTTGTCCTTCCCCTCCAGGGCGTCCGAAGTCACCATTTGGGGGATCCGGACGAAGCCGCCCGCCGGAATCCAGCGCCAGGAGTAGTCGATGCCATTCTTGGTCCACCCGAAAATCTTGGGGCCGAACCCGATGGCGAAGGCCTCGACTTTCATCTTCCGCTTGAGCGCCACCCAGAAATGCCCGAACTCATGCACGAAGACCGCCGCGCCGAACAAAAGCACCACGACGACGATCACGTACAACCAACTAAAAATTTCTTTCAGTTCCATAATGACTGCGAGACGCAGCGGATGTCCCGACGATTCCTGATCTTAGCGGCAGTCCGCCGTTTTGTCGATGCCCATCACCGACCGTCCGGATGGCCTCAGCCAGCCGGATCAACGGTTGATCGGCAGTTTGAGAGAGTAGCCGAAGAGGGAAGGGGGAAGGCGAAAGGTGGTCGGATAATGTCCCGCCGGGCTACTTTCCGAATGACGCTGGTGCCGCAACCCCACTGCCAGACGCGCCTGTCTCGCCTTCCGAAAGAATTGTATCCAGTTGACCATCAAGTATTTATAATTAATAGTCTACACTTTGAATTAAAATGATTTGAAAAACTAAAAGATATATCAGACTTTGGCCGAGAGATCATAATGTAGACGCACGCCATGAACACGATTCAGCCTGACGTTCCTGCCGCAATGAAGCGCCTCTACGCCCCTTGCCTTGTAGTCCCCATTCACTTCCCGCCGCCACTCCCCGACCGGCCCCTTCCAAGTTTGGCGATGCAAGTTCATACACGAAAATACACTCTGCCATACACAAAAATACACACCGACATACACCTAAATACACAAAAATACACAAGATTGACACACCTGAAATCAGCGTGATTTTTATTCTAAATAGCTCACCATCAGATACTTACGTTGATGAATCACGCCCGAAACGCCTCCCAAGACATACACAGGCTCCATTGCGTTTCCCGGCCGCGGCGGCTTGGAGAGAAGGATTCGCGGTCGGAGAATGTGCGGCGGACGGGGACCGCTCCGGCGATTCAGGTGACGCATCGTGTCCTGCTCCACCCACGCGAATCACGCCGGATGGCGAATTCGTTCGAATATCGCACGCGATGGGGCGTCCCTCCTAAGTCTCGCACGAATATTTTGCAATTTTAGGAGGCGCGAGTACAACGCAGCGCAGTCGAGCATTAAATGAATTTGGCCTATCCGCTGCTGGCGGAAAATCAGATGGAGCTCCTGTTTATTTGGGAGCAGGCGACGATCGAGGCGAAGATCATCATCGTCGTGCTATTGATCTTTTCGATTTTCGCGTGGTCGGTGATGGCGGCGAAGGGCATGCAAATGCGGCGGGCGAAGCGGATGAACGGGCTGTTCGACGCGGAATTCCGGGCGCAGAAACAGGTGTTCGGGATTTTCGACAAGCGGGTGCAGGTGCAGGGATGCCCGAATTTCGAGGTCTACCAGGCCGGGTGCCAGGAGATGGAAGGGCGATTGCGGAGCGGGAACCGGCGCGGCCGGGAGTCGACCGTTTCCCTGAAGGCGATGGAACACGTCAAGCGCGCCCTGGAACGATCCGTGGCCCAGGAGTCCCTGAAACTCGAGGCCGGCCTGATCCTGCTGGCCATCGCGGTGAGCGGGGCTCCCTTTCTGGGCCTGCTGGGAACGGTCTGGGGGGTGATGAGCACCTTCAGCCATGTGGCCATGAAGGGCTCGGCCGATCTGGCGACGATGGCTCCGGGCGTGGCGGCGGCGCTGATCACGACGGTGGCCGGGTTGCTGGTGGCGATTCCTTCCATGTTCGGCTACAACTGGCTGGTGCATAATCTCCGGGTGCTGACCGTCGAGCTGGATAATTTCGCCCAGGAGCTGGTCTCGCGCATGGAAGTGGAGTTCCTGGGCGAGGACGAAATGTCCTGAGCAAATGAAAACGCTTTCCGTCTAACATAAGATGCGCCGTTTTTCTCAACGCAATCATCTGGTCACGCTCAACGACATCAATATCACGCCCCTGCTGGATCTCGCCTTCGTATTGCTCATCATTTTCGTGATCACCACCCCGATGCTCGAACAGAGCCTCAAGCTGACACTGCCGACGGGAGGGCGGGAAAAGACCCAGGTGAACAAAAACGACGTGCGCACCATCGAGATCAGCCCGAGCGGGGCGTATGTGGTGCGCGGGAAGTCCTACGATTTGCGGGGCCTGGAGACGCTGCTGGTGCAGGAGTTTCAATCAAATCCGCAGATGGCGATCTACATCCGGGCGGACGAGAACGAGCGGTATAAAAACTTCATCGCGGTGCTGGATATTTGCGACCGGCACAACATCAAGCGGATGAACTTTGGGACGCGGCCGGAAAAGCGGTAATGAGTTCGGTGCAGAAAAAATGCCTGCTGGGCTCGACGATCCTGCACGGGGCGTTGTTCCTGTTGCTGGTGATCGGGTCGGCCTTTCTGCCGCCGAAGGACCGGCCGGAGGACCGGATGATCGAGTTGGTGGCAATCCCGGCGGTGTTGATCGACGAGAATTTCGTGGGGGGAGGATCGCCCGATGCGGTCGCTCCGCCGCCGCAACCCAAGCCGGAAACGGCGGCTCCGGTGCAGGCTCCCGTGCCCGTCCAGCCACCGGCGCCCGCGCCGAAGCCGGCGGAAGTGGCTCCTCCGGAAGAAGCGCCCGTTCCGAAACCGGTCCCGCCGGCCCCGGTGGTGCGCGTGAACCCGGAAGCGCTGCTGCCGAAGCCGGCGAAGCCCGACCCGGTGTCCGACGCGATCGCGCCCGAACCCGCGCCCAAGCCGAAAAAGCCGGCCGTGCAGGTGAATCTGGACACGAAGGTGACGCGGACGGTCAAGACGCCGGCGACGGACGCCGACGCCGCGGAGCAGGCCGAGCGGAAGGCGCAGCAGGCGGCCCAGGCGGCGGCCCAGGCCGCGGCGCAGCAACGCTCCGCGCAAGTGGCGAACGCGATCGGGAGCATCAGCACCAAAGCCTCGCCCGGGACGACCATCGGCATCCCGGGGCCGGGCGGCCAGGCCTACGCCGGTTATGGAATTTATTTGCGCGATTTGTATGAGAACGCGTGGACCCCGCCGAGCGCTGCGCGCGACAAGGAGCCCGTGGTGGAAGTGGAAGTGACAATCTCGCGAGAGGGGAAAGTGCTGTCGGCGAAAATTACCCGAAAATCGGGGAACGTTTCGCTTGATAACAGCGTCCAAAGGACATTGAATCGCGTCCGCCAAGCACGGCCTTTGCCGGAGGGAACCACCGACACACAACGAATTTTCAAAATCAATTTCAACCTCACGACGAAACTCGGCTCCGGATGAATCTCACGCGCCTTATTACTATCGCCCTGCTGGTCCTTTCGACATGGGTTGCGCCTTCGCCAGGGCGGGCCGCCGAGGCGGAGATCGAAGTCACCAAAGCAGCGGCCGTGCGGCTCGTGCCGATCAGCATCTCCGGTTACACGGGGGAGGTGGACCGCGTGCTGCGATTCGATCTGGAAATCGCCGGATTTCGCTTCGTGCCTGCCGAAGAGGCGCAGTACAACCTCACGGGGAAGAACGACGGCGCGCAGGTGGAAGGCCGGTTGACGGACCGGCTGAGCAAGGCCTCGCTCCTGGCCAAGGCCTACACCGGGGGGAGCGCGCGGACCCAGGCGCACACGCTGGCGGACGAGATCGTGGGGCTGATCCTGCGCGCGCCGGGCATCGCCCGGACGAAGATCGCCTTCAAGGGGGAGACGCCGGGCGGCAAGAGCGAGATTTTCATCGCGGACTACGACGGGCACGGGGCTCAAGCCGTGACGGAGGATAACAACATCGTGGCCGCGCCGGCCTTCATGCCGGGTTACTGGCATTTGTTTTATACGTCGTACCGGAGCGGGTACGCCGACATTTACAGCCACAATCTCACGACAGGGGAGCGGAAAGTGTTCGCAAAGTTCCCGGGACTGAACTCGAGCGCGGCCGTGTCCTTTGACGGAAAACGGGTGGCGATGATCTTGAGCAAGAGCGGCAGCCCTGATGTGTGGGTGATGAACCTGGACGGCTCCGGGCTCATCCAGCTTACCAAAACGGTCGAGGACGAATCTTCGCCGTGCTGGTCGCCGGATGGCCGGACGATCTGCTTTGCCTCCCGCGTCGGCGAGCGGCGGGGGCTTTACGTAGTGCCGAGCACGGGCGGGGCGATGCGGCGGCTCCCGACCGAAGGGCACGGCAACCCGAGCGAACCGGAATGGTCGCCGGACGGGAAACAGATTATTTATACCAGCCAGTACCGGGGCGGCTTTACGCTGTGCCTGATCTCGCCCAATGGCGGTTCGGTGGAGCCGCTCGTCGAAGGCGAGGATGCTTCCTGGGCTCCCAATTCCCGAACGGTGATCTTCACGCGGCGCGCCGGCCACAAGCGGGTCTTGTCTCTGCTTGACGTGCCGAGCAAACGCGTCAAGGATATCGCTCAAGTTTCGGGGAGCCGGTCACAGCCCAGTTGGGCCAAATAACTTTTTTACCTCTCTCCAACAAATCATGAAACGCTCGAACTTCGCCAGCCTCCTACTCGCGGGCCTCGTCCTGGCCGTCGGGGCGGTCGGCTGCAAAAAGACTCCCAAGAATATCACCACCATCCCGGGGGCCACTAGACTCACGCCTGCCGATCCTACCACCGCCAGCCCGATCGCTGGCTCGCGCACGGGAACCGGGGTCAGGCCAGGAGATCCAACCGCTGTCAGGAGACTTGACGAAGGGGCGCTGACGTCGAGCACGGTGAGTGGCCAGGTAGGTCAGGAAAACCGCCCGGACAACGCGGCGGAAGATCGCGCCGCGCTCGGCTCGTACGCCGTCTATTTCGACTATGACCGGTTCGCCATCAAGCAAAGCGAGATGCCGAAGCTGGCCGAGGTGGCGAACCACCTGCAGGCGAACCCGAACAAGATGCTGCGCATCGAGGGGAATTGCGACGAGCGGGGGACGGAAGAGTACAACCGCTCGCTGGGCGAGCGCCGGGCGAATTCGGCACGCGAATATTTGATCCAGAAGCACGGCATCGATCCGAATCGGATCACCACCGTGAGCTACGGCGAGGACAAGCCGGCCGACCTGGGACACAATGAGGATGCCTGGGCAAAGAACCGCCGGGACGAGTTCGTGGTGCTGACGCCGCTGTAACTCCAGCCGAATTTACGACAACTCCCCGGGTGGCCGAACGCTGCCCGGGGATTTTTGTTTGTCCGGATCGCTCAAGGTTCGATGGTTTCTTCGACGGCTCCGGCCTCCTGAGCTTCCGGCTGGCCGGGAAGCGGCGCGGTTCCAAGGCCCGCCAATTTGCGGAGATACTTGAGGGCCACGGAGAGATCGTGCGGCATCGGGCTGGCGATCGAGAC